>JBKDTB010000105.1:0-66784 GCA_046340515.1 Cyanobacteriota bacterium
GGCCAGCACCTTTCTCCAGGATTTTCAAAGAATCATGTCCATACCTATTGGCTCCATGACCATTTACGTTGGCAATCTTCCCATCGAAGCCGGAGAGGAAGACCTTCGACAATTGTTCTCCACCTACGGCACAGTCAAAACTTACAACATCCCCGTGGATCGCGAAACCGGCCACACGCGCGGTTTTGCCAATGTCTAAATGGCCTCCGCCCAAGAGGAAACCAACGCCATTAGTGGCCTCCAGGGCATGGCGTGGATGGGCCGCAACCTCCGCGTCAACAAGGTTGAACCCCGCCCGAGTGCCGGTGGGAGTCGTTCCCGCTAGTGCCTTCAAGCGTTGCCAGCAGGCTTCATCCCCAATTCGCTGAAAGACAAAGAAGTAGCCTCTTGCTGAGGCGACTTCTTTTCAGCCACCACCCCCTCAAGCCAAAGGGTGATTGGCAACTTGGCATCAGACTCTTGAAGAGAGATCTCCATCTCCGTAAGGTTCTCAACTTGTGGGGCGCCAATGATGGCCGACGCCCATTGGACTGGACACCGGACATTCTTCTTCCAATCCTCAGGTGCGATGAAGATCTCGTTGATCTCGGAATCAAGCTCGGCGGTGCGGCAGCTCTGGTGCCGAAAAGTCGCCCATCACTCCCGTAGATTCTCCGTCGGATGGCGACCCCGATTTCGAGGATCTGTTGCGTGATGGATCGGAAGATGGTGGCAGCGTTGGTGCCATTCTGAGAACTGTCGTCGGGCTGGCCAGGCTCATCCCTGGGGATCCATGCCCTTTCCTTAACCTTGTCACAATCCAACCACCCCGATAAACGATGTGCTACTCACGACTTTTGGATTGGGTCCCTTGAAGAGAATCGCGTAGGAATGGCAGGCGGAGAGGAGGCTCCATCGCCGGCCGTGGAGCCACACACGGTGAGAGGTGGTGTGGACAAGTGCAGTCACAATCGCGATCGCACCATCGGCGGAAGTCGCGGAGCCTGTCAGAAAGTGCCCAAAGACTACGCTCCTTAGGTGTTGCCGGCGGAGGAGACCGGGAACTGGTAGCGATGAATCTCGGAATATTGCTCTGCAGGTGACTAGGAGAAAAGATCATGATCATCCGTTTAAGGATTGAGCGTCAGCAGAGAGATGGCGCTATGAAGAGTGTCCATTGTGGGGAACGTCACTCGAGTCGGTGGCCCTGCGAATCCTGCTGGCGGATGCGGAAGGGGCTGGGCTGACCAGTCGCAAACAGCGAACGCAGGCATGGGTCGCGTGCATGAACCAGCAACAATTCCTTGACCAGGACCACACGTGCGCCGACAAACTAAGTGAACAGTCGCCAAGCCGGACTCATGGTCTCATGCCAAGAATCGGCAGCTGTTACAGTTTTTAAACATGGATCTCAACTCCCAGTTTGAAGATCCAAAGCAAAATTACAACGACTTATTCTGATGGCTTTCATTGTTGGATCCGACATTCTCAACAGCACAAATGATTCCTATGGTCGCATCACAGGCACATCTGCAAATGACACCGTTTCCTACCTCTCAGCCACGGCGGCTGTGAACGTTTCTCTGTCTCTCACGGGAGCACAGAGCACAGGCGGTTCAGGCTTCGACGAGCTGATATCAATTGAAAATATCACTGGAAGCAAATTCAACGATACCCTACAAGGGAATAGTGGAAATAACATCATTGATGGAGGCCTTGGATCCGATACGGTTTCATATAGCAATGCCGGAGCTGGCGTCAACATTTCCCGTCTGCTGGCCTGTTCACAAAATACCATAGGTGCAGGCTTTGACAGGCTGATTAATTTAGAAAATGTAATTGGAAGCAGTTTCGCTGATACGCTGACAGGTAACGCCGCTAACAATGTCATCATTGGTGGGAGCGGAAATGATCGTCTGATTGGCACCAGTGGATCAGACATCCTGGATGGCAGTGCTGATTCCGATATTGCGGATTACAGCGGCTTCAAAAGCGTGGTCAACCTCGGTGCATTTGGTGTTCTCAATAAAGGCACTCTGGGGACCGATACCCTGATCAACCTCGAAACGATCATCGGCAGCGGCGCCCAGTGCGACACCATCGACCACAGCGGTATCGGCAGCCCAGCCACAGGAACCATCACCGACCTCACCGCCGGCAAGGTCACCGTCAGAGGCACAAGCTCACCACTGCCACTGACCTTCACCGGCAGCCAGTTTGAACACGTCATCGGCAGCAACTTTGCCGACAAGATCTCCGGCAACGGCGACAACAATTCCCTCTCCGCTGGCGCAGGCGATGACTCCCTCATCGCCTCCACCGGCAACGACACCCTCAACGGTGGCGCCGGAAACGACACCGCCAATTACACCGACCTCGGCAGTGTCGTCACCCTCGGTGCGTTTGGTGTTCTCTCCAAAGGCTCTCTGGGCACCGATTCCCTGATCGGCATTGAAACCATCATCGGCAGTGGCGGCCAGGGCGACACCATTGACCACAGCGGCATCGGCTTCCCCGGCACAGGCACCATCACCGACCTCACCACTGGCAAAGTCACCGTCAACGGCACCACCTCACCGCTGCCACTGAGCTTCTGCGTCAGCCAATTTGAACATGTGATCGGCAGCAGCTTTGCAGATTCGATCACTGGTAATGCCGCCAACAATAGCCTCACTGGCGGCGCCGGGAATGACACCATCTCAGCCGGAGATGGATACGACACAATCGCTGGTGGACTTGGATCTGACTGGATAACAGGCGGCAGTGGAATCTATCAGTTTGACTACCTTTCACTTTCCGAATCTCTGCTGACTGGATTTGACATCATCATCGACTATTCCCTTGGCGAAGTCATCAATCGCCCTGGCGCAGGCCAGGTGATCAATTCCTCCAATGGCACGGCCAGCTCCTTAACAGCCTCTGCGCTCTCTGGCCTCTTGAACATCTTCTCCTTTACTGGCAACAGCTCGGCCGCGTTTACGGTCCTAAATCTTTCCGGAACATTTATTGCACTCAATGATGCAACCGCCGGCTTTAACGAGAGCACTGACAGCATTCTCTATCTGCCGGCCTACAATATCAATGGTATTAATACGGTCACAATCGGCTAAAGTGACAGCGATGTGTTGGGACTATTAAACCCCAACAGTCGCAGTCTCAACTCTCGGAAAAGAAGACCGCCAACGGCGACCACTACATTGGCGGTCAGTCTGTGGCGGTTTTCACTTCACCCTGCATTTCAAAACATAGCCCAGAGTCCGCAACACTTGCCGATGGCATTAGTCTTGTCTCTGTGTCGATGCATCCATCCCCCAAGATCCATCCACCCAAGGGCTCAGGACCCTAAGTTGTAAATCTTGCGAGAGATCTCAGCTGCTTGTCGCCAGGAGGCCCGGCTGATTAGGGTGAAAGGATTAACGTTCTCATCCATGGCAAACGCATTCATCCATGGTCTCATCAACCGCCTGCAGCCCTACGCCACTGGGCTGTTTCCCGAACCCCCGGGGGTGCCCAGCTATCCAGAAGAGATCTATGCGGTGACCACCCGGGCCTGGGGGAGCCATGAACAGGGAAACTACGTGATGGCATACATTCCGCAGCGTGAGGTTCCTGAGAAACCAACGGTAGTAATCTATCTACACGGCTTCACATTCTGCAATCCCTATTTCTATAATGCGCACATGCAGCATCTGGCACAACAGGGGACGTATGTGTTTTTTGCTGATTATCAAGTCGATTCGTTTGCAGACACACAAACGCCAGAACCCCCCAGCAGCGATCAGAAAACGATCGAAAATTTTGTCGATGCCGCCCTGAAAAGCTTTGAAACAACTGGGGAAGAGATGATCAAGCAGGCCCACGAGGCTGTGACAAAAGCGATGGTGGCCCTAAGCCTTCCCGTTGATGACTGCACCATCTTCATCTTCGGCCATTCCGTGGGTGGATTGTTTGCCCTGAGCTGGCCCTTCGTCATCGGCCCCAATGGAATCCGGGCCATCTTCGCCGCCGATCCCGTCCCCGCCACCATCAGCCTTCCCTCCTGGCTGATGGACGCCACCCGCCAGCAGGCCGCTCGCCAGTCCAACGTCGATCTTTCTCAGTTGCCTTTTCTCGCCCATCCGGTGATGGCCAGCAAAACCGGCAAAAAACTAAACAACATCCCCACCGCCGTGCTGGTCGGGGACAGTGATGCGTTTGTGAAGGTGTCTGATTGGCAGCAACTCTGGCCCAAGCTTGCCACCAACCAGAAACGGCTCTACATCTCCCAAACCGACAACTACTACGGCATCTACCGCTGTGATGCCCAGCGAGGCTTGACGGCCTACCACAACCAATCCGTCACCAACACCCTCTTCTACGGACCCGACGACCTGCAGGGCCTGATCGGTGGCGCTGGCCTCCAAAACGACCTCCGCTGGCGCTGTGTCTGGGCCGCCCTCGACGCCATCCTGCGAGGCACACCGGTCGACCAGCTGACCTTTGACATGGGTTGCTGGTCGAATGGCAAACCGGTGAAGAGGGTGAAGTCCTGGCCCAGGGGTCCCCGGTGAGGACAACCAGCGGCACAAGCTCAGGCGCACCCGGCTGAACTCGGGTCAGCCCGAGCCTGGCGCCTGAGGCAAGAACCCTGATGGCAAGCGACCTGAGGCAGGACCCCTGTGGGAGAAGCCTTGTGGCAGGCCCCCTGTGGCAGAAGCCCTGAGGAAGGAATCCTGAGGCAGGAACCCTGTGACAGGAACCCTGTGACAGGATCACTGTGGCAGAAGCAAAGCCCGCCGCCGCCTCCCACCCGCGATGGTCTCCCCATCGCCTCAACCCCCATCAGAGGCCCGTGCAAAAGGTGCGGATGCCCCCCGGGGGTCGGGCCGGTGGGGATCGCCCGGCTCTGCTGTAGGATTTTGATGGATTCAGAGAACCTCCTTCAGCTGGTTTCAACCCAAGCGGCGACCTCCAAAAGATTTCACCTCCAGGCCATCACCTTTCTCCAGGACTTTCAAAGAATCTTGCCCATACCTGTTTGTTTCATGACCATTTACGTTGGCAATCTTTCCTTCGATGCCGAAGTGGAAGACGTGCAGCAACTCTTCGCCGGCTACGGCGCGGTGAACAATTGCAGCCTCCCCCTGGATCGCGACACCGGCCGCAAGCGTGGTTTCGCCTTTGTCGAGATGGCCTCCGCCCAGGACGAAACCAAGGCCATTGACGATCTCCAAGGAGTGGAATGGATGGGTCGCACCATCCGCGTCAACAAGGCTGAGCCCCGCCCCAGTGGTGGTGGTGGCGGCGGTCGCCAACGCTGGTGAATCGAGAGCCTTAGGCCTCTCGACCGAGACACCGGCACAGTCAGAAGCCGTCCACACAAGGACGGCTTTTATTGTTTCTCTTGCGGCGGGAATCGTGTTGTGGTGAAAACTGGTACCACCAGCCCCCTCCTCCACCCGACCCCGCCGCACCGTCCGCCGCCTGCCACTCAAACGAGGGGCCGATACTCCGGGGTGTAGAGCTGCTGGCGAATGAAGGCCTCCAGGTCGGCAGGGGGCTCAACCCGAGCCAAATCAGCAGCAAAAATCAATCGAGCCACCCGCACGGCCGTTTGAATCTCCACCTCCAGAATCGTTGACTGGGGAGGGAAAAGCATGCCAAGCCCCAACTGCTCGGCGCTCACCTGGTCCGCCACAGCATGGGCCGCCTCGATGAACATCTCATCGGTCACCCGCTTGGCATTGGTGGCATAGATGGCCAGCCCAACAGCGGGAAAGATGTAAAGGTTATTGGCCTGAGATGGCAAAAAAGTATGGCCATTCAGGTGAACAGGAGGAAACTGCACACCGCCGGCATACACCGCCTTGCCGGCGGACCAGGCATAGGTGTCCGCCGGCAAGCATTCATGCTTTTCGCTTGGATTCGACAACGCAAAGACGATCGGCTGCTCATTCAGGCGGCTCATCGCCTCGATGATCTCCCGCGAGAACAACTTGCCGACAGTGCTCACACCAATCAAGGCTGTTGGTTTGAAGTCTTCGATCGCGGCGAGGATCTCCGGCTGCTCGCTCGCCAGATCCCGGGAATTGAAAGGCCGACTCGGTGGCAGAGGATGGGCATAGGGTTGCTTGTGGGCAGCCAAACCTGGCCGACCTTGCACCACGAGACCTTGGGTATCAAACATCCGAATGTTCTGACGAGCCTGCTCAGGCGCCATCCCCTGCTGCCCCAGGGCGGAAACGATCAGATCCGCCAAACCAATGGCCGCCGAGCCGGCACCAAGGAAAAGGATGCGCTGCTTGTCCAGGCTCCCACCGGTGATCTTGAGGGCATTGATCAAGCCGGCCAACACCACGCCAGCGGTGCCCTGGATGTCATCGTTGTAGCAGCACACCTTCTGGCGATAGCGGGCCAGAAGAGCAATGGCATCCACGCCTGTCCAATCCTCGAAGTGCAGACAGCAATTCGGGAAGACCTCCTGCACCGCCTCGACAAATTCATCCACGAAGGCATAAAGCTCCTCCGTCGGTGGACGATGTTGACGCAGGCCAACATACAGCGGATCAGCCAAGTATGTTTCGTTGTTTGTACCCGCATCCAGATAGAGCGGCAACAGGCCCGCCGGCGGCACACCCGCCGCTGCCGTGTAGAGCTGAAGCTTGCCGATGGGAATCCCCATGCCATTGGCCCCCAGATCCCCCAACCCCAAAATGCGACCGGCATTGGTGACGCAGATGAAACGCACATCTTTCACCGGCCAATTGCGCAACACCTCCTTCACATGACCCTTGCGGGTGATCGACAGCATCATCCCCTGCGGACGACGCATGATGTGGTCAAACTTCAGGCATGCCTCACCAATGGTCGGGTCATAAACGATCTCAAGAAACCGTGCTGGATTCGACTTCAGCGTATAGTAGAAAAGGGTTTCATTCGTTTCCAGGAGGTTCATCAGATAGATGAAGCGGTCGAGATCCGTGGCCTTTTTTTCCAGCTGAAGCAACACGCGATTGAGCTGGGTGTCAAGGCTTTCCGTGACATCGGGCACCAAACCGGTCAAGCCCAAAGTCTGCCGTTCCTCGGCGCTGAATCCAGTTCCTTTATTGAGGCAAGGGTCGTGGAGAAGATCCATTCCACGTTTGTCAGTGCTGGTCATGGGAGAAGAGAAAGCAAAGGGTGGGGAGAAAGTCAGGAAAATCAGGTGGTGGAAGCCACATAAGGGGCCACCATCTTTGCCGGGTCCACGATGCGGTCAAACTCCCCTTCCGAAACGAAACCAAGCTGCAGCGCCGCTTGCTTCAAGGTCAGGTCATGATCGAGGGCGTAGTGGGCCACCCGGGAGGCTTTGTCATAGCCAATCACGGGACTGAGGGCAGTGACCAGCATCAAGGACCGCTCCAGGTAGGCCTTGATCTGAGGCTTGTTGGGTTCACTATTGACCACCAGAAAAACACGGAAGTTTGTGCAGCCATCCGTCATGATGCGAATCGACTTCATCACATTAAAAATCAGCAATGGCTTGTAAACATTCATCTCCAGATAGCCCCCGGCACCGCCAAACGCCACGGCCGTATCATTGGCCATCACCTGCACGGCCACCATGGCCATCGCCTCGCATTGTGTCGGGTTGACCTTTCCCGGCATGATGGAGGAGCCCGGTTCGTTGGCGGGGATCAGCAGCTCATGCAACCCAGCCCGCGGACCGCAGGACAACAGACGGATGTCATTGGCGATCTTGTAAAGCGACACGGCGAGAGTTTTGAGGCAACCGCTGAGCTGCACGAGATCATCATGGGCGCCTTGCACGCTGAACTTGTTGGGAGCGGTGAGGAAAGGGAGGCCGCTCAGTTGGGCGATCTGGGCCGCCACCCTCTGGTCGAAGCCGGGTGTGGTGTTCAGTCCCGTCCCCACGGCCGTGCCGCCCAGCGCCAGACGCCGCACCCCTTGCAAGGCCTGCTCCAACCGGGCCAGGTTGTCATCGAGCATGCCCACAT
Source organism: Cyanobacteriota bacterium (assembly GCA_046340515.1). Classification (GTDB taxonomy): domain Bacteria; phylum Cyanobacteriota; class Cyanobacteriia; order PCC-6307; family Cyanobiaceae; genus Cyanobium. The sequence goes on from JBKDTB010000105.1 coordinate 7,956, forward strand.
AGCCGGAGATTTCCTGGCCAAGCGTGAGGGGCGTGGCGTCTTGCAGGTGAGTTCGCCCGATTTTGATGATCGCGCCCCAGGCCTTGGCCTTGCTGTCGAGTGCATCGCGGAGGGCCTGAAGGGCGGGCAGGAGCTTCTGCTTCACCCCCAGCGCCGCCGCCACATGCATCACGGTGGGAAACGAATCGTTTGACGACTGGGACATGTTGACGTGATCGTTCGGATGCACAGGCGTTTTGCTGCCGAGGGGCTGACCGGCGATCTGGGAGCAGCGGTTGGCAATGACTTCATTGACATTCATGTTGAATTGCGTGCCGCTGCCGGTCATCCACACATGCAGAGGGAACTCCTCTTGATGCTGCCCGCTCAAAATCTCATCGCAAACCTGCACGATCAACTTGCTCTGTTGTTCAGCCAAACGACCATCCTGGTGATTAACCAAAGCACAAGCCTTCTTCACAAGCGCATAGGCCGGGATCATTTCGCGTGGGATGAGATCATCGCCAATGCTGAAATGCTCCAGCGATCGCTGGGTCTGGGCCCCCCAGAGCCTGTCGGCCGGAACGGCAACAGAACCCAGGCTGTCCTGTTCAACGCGAGTGTCTGACATGGTTTGGGTGGTCGGGAGAGGGTGGGTTGGCAGGTGGTCAGTGGCCGTCATCGCCAATGCTCCGCATCAGGGTTATCCTTCATTCACGACGAAGGGGATGGAGTGTTCAGCTTGTAGGACTGATCAATGGTGGCCGCAGGCAGGGGTTGGCTTTCCTCGCTGGGAATCACCACTTCAACATAAGCGGCACCGTCATGGGTGTCGATCTGAAGGAGCACCTCTTCCAGCTCCTTCACAGTGGTCACCTTCGCCGTCAGCCATCCCTGGCAGCCAAAAACGGCCGGGAGGAGATGGTAACGAATAGTCGGGAGATCATCATAGCCATGCCCCCGCTCACTGATCACATCTTCAATCCCATAAAGACCATTATTCAACACAAACAGCACCGGCTTCACCCCGTAGCGCCCCATCACCGCCAGCTCGTTGAGCGTGAGCAGGTGGGCGCCATCGCCCGTGACCAGCCAGGCGCGACCGGAGGTCTTGGCCATCGCTGCTCCCATGCAGGCGGGCGTGCCCCAACCGATGGATCCCCACAGTCCTTGCAGCTCCGCGTCGACCCCTTTCGGCAGACGCAGAGGAAGGAGATGGGTCAGGCCAGTGCCGGTTTCCATCAGCAGCGTGTCACCGGCCCGCAGATGGCGGTGCAGCCGGGGGTGGAACGTCGCTGAAGTGAGCGGATCGGAAGGCTCCCCCGCCAATGGAGCGACCTCCACGGCCTGTCCGGGGCTCCCTGGTCGCGGCGTCACCCGTTCCACCAGCGCGTTCAGCACATCCTCCAGCGCGGTGTGAAGGAACACCGTCTCGCCAATGCGCACCCAATCGTCGTGCAGCGTCACGCGACGACGGGAATCGAGGTGATTGGTCCAACCGCCGGTGTTCAGGTCGGCGGGCACCACGCCACCGATGTCGAGCAGCAGGTCGGCCTCCTCCACCCGCGCGCGCACCGCTTCCGGGGAGGACATCGCACCGGCATAGAGGCCAATGACCTGCGGCAAGCTCTCGTCGATGCATCCCTTGTCGAAGGGGGCCAGGGCCGTGGGCAGATTCGAGCGGGCGACAAACGCCTCAGCCTGCGCCCGCAACCCATACCGCCGTGTCAGATCCGCCACCATGGCCACGGGGTGTCGGGCTTGCTCCAGACGGCGAAGAATCGCGGCCACCGCCGCGTCCAGCTCCTTCGGAACACTCTGTTGCCGGCGGATCCGCCCCAGGGGGGGCCCGTATACAGGTTCACCCAACACGGGCAAGATCGCCTGCATCTCCGAGATCACGACACAGGCCGGCCGGCTCTGGCGCAAGGCTTCCTGGATCACCCGCTCCAGCTCGGCAACGCAGTTGGCGGGCGTGAGCACCGCCTGCACGCCACAGGCGGCGGCAGACAAGGGTTGGTAGCGGTTGTAGACCGTGTCGCCGAGGGTGTGATGGGTGATCAACCCCAGCTTCTGGATGCGCTCGCTCGGCATCCCCACCAGATGAAACACGGGCAGGCGCTGGGCCTGGCTGCCCATCACGCCATTGAGGGCGGAGAGTTCGCCCACGCCATAGGTGGTGGACAAAATGGCGGCGCCCCGGACGCGGGCATAGCCATCGGCGGCATAGGCGGCGTTGAGCTCATTGGCACAGCCCACCCAGGACAGGCCAGGCACAACCTCGGCGGCATCATTGACAGGGAAGGCATAGTCGCCGGGGACCCCGAAGACGCGATCCACTCCCAGCTGGGCCAGTCGGGTCAGGGTGTATTGCGCAACGGTTGGCTGACTCATGGGCTGAGGATCAGCTGTGCCCTTTCAGCATGGGCAGAGCCACCAGAGAAAACGACTCCTGATACATTTATTGATACCAGAAGGGGATCATCCGCCTGCGGGCTTCCGTTTCCTGGTTCCCGTTTCACTCCAACCTGGCAGCTCCAGCCCTGTGTTCTTTGCTGTCAGCATCCTTGCGGATGGAAGACGAAACAAGCGGGCAGGCAGATGCTCACAGCAGGGTGTTGCCGTTCACCGCCATGCCATCGAGGCGCTCCAGGGGGATGGAGCGAACCCCCGTGGCAGGAGACAAGCCGCGGAAGTCAAACATAGTGTAGTTCATGGCATTCTGGGAGCGGATATAGAAGCGTCCGCGGTTGAGATCGCTCAGGGTGGTCCACTTGGTCGATTCGGAAATCGCCGCTGGCATCGTCTTTGCATTGGACAAGATGGCCCCCACAGCCCCTTCGTTGGCCACGGGAGAAGAGGCCTTGTCAATGGTGATGTTCACGGGGCGATCAAAGTTGTTCATCACATGGGCCAGAACGCGCACCGCATCATCCGGATTGTCGGAACGTTTGGCATAGTGAGAATAAAAGGCAGCGCGCACAAAGCGTCCCACCGATGTGTTGGCGGCTGGCAATCCAGAGGTCGCCACGCCACTGTCTGGAGCGATAACAGTCAAGGATCCGAAGGTTCCCCGCGATCTGTCCAGGTTGGTCAGGAAGCTGTAATTGGCAAGATTGGTCAGGTGCCAGGAAAAACTCGGGCCATTGGTCATCACATTGACAGGATTGTCATAAATCACCTGTTTGCCGCCCAGATATTCGATCACGATTCCCGCCCCGCTGCGGTCATGCAGAACATAGTGGAAGGGAGTTCTGGCGTTGCCCATCACCGACAGGGGCGTCAGGATCACCGGCTGCGCCCGCAGCGCCGCCTTCACCTCCGCCGTGGTGGTGAATTGACCAAGGGCCCAGGAGCCCAGATCCACGGCGGCCAGCGCCTTGCGGGTGCCGTCGGGATCCGCCTCGGGGCCCACGGCGGGAAACGCCAGCACGCTGAAGGTCAGCCCCGCCTCATTCACGCCCTCAACAATCTTGAGGTCGGTCGGCGACGCCAGGGGCACGGTCACCGCCAGGATGCGATGTCGGGTGCGATAGCGAAGCCCTGGAGCGCCCTTCGCGAGCGTTGAGGTGAGCGACCGTCCCGCCGGAAAAGCGGTGATCTGATAAGGGAAGTCGAGCGCCATCTCCAGCGTGCGACCGAAATACACGCCCCCCTTGGTGTCTCTGACCGTGAGCGTCGTGCAAGCCCGGGCGACCCCATGGACAACCAGGGCCGCCGAAAAGGATGCCGCCAGGAGGGTGCGCACGCGCGACCAGGGGGCAACGGTGGTCATGGGGTTTCAGGGGGGATTTGACCCTACCCCCGTCAGGGCCAAGAGAGGGCGCTCCTTTCAGGATCTTTCCAGAAGGTCAGGCCAACGGGGGCCTCCGGATGCTCCGGAAGGCACAGCGCAGAAGATCCTCGCAATGAAGGCCGGTCTGCTCGCGGATGTCAGTCGCCAGTCGTCTCTGGGCCTCCCCCCAGGCGCTTCGTCTTGCACCCGGCAGAAAGGCCCCGCACGTTGATGCTGCCGTGCAGACGGATTCCTTGAAATCCCCACTTCTGAGCCATGGCTAATGGTCCGGCAGTGAGGAAGTCTTGAGCAGCTTAGCAACAACAAAGTCAGCCGATCTTGTCAGACTCCAGGAGCCAGCACCGGTCCAGCTCTCGGCAACAGGAGTTCTGCAGCACCGAAGATCTCTCACGAGATGCGACAGTGCAGCGGCCTCACCTCTGTCGCGCGATTAGAGAATGGACATCACCATGAGAAGCGGTCCCCAGCCGTGCCCCTGAACCGCCCCCGCATCCTGCTGGCCTCGCGCATCCTCACCATGGACCCGGCTCTACCGCAGGCCACAGCGGTGGCGGTGGGCCGCGATGGCCGCATTGCCGCCGTGGGCGATCGGGCCCACTGCCAACAGGCGTTGCCCGATGCCGAGCTGATTGATCTGGACGGCGATGTGTTGCTGCCGGGTTTTGTGGAGTCCCATTCCCATCCTGTGCTGTCGGGCGTGGCCACCCAGCCGCCGGCCTACTGGATCGCCCCCACCGTGGGCTACGCAACCTGGCAGTCGGTCACTGCGGTGTTTGAAAAGGCCCATGCCACGAGGCCGGCCCGCCAGCCGCTGCTGTTCACCGGCTTTGACCCGTTGCTGCAAGGGGCCACTCCCCCAACCAACACCGTGCTCGATGCCTTCTTTCCAGATCGGGAGGTGTTGGTGATCGACAACTCGGGCCACAGCGCCTGTTTCAACTCGGCGGTGATCAACCGCATGGGCTGGAGCCAAGCGCCACCGCCCGATCCGGTGGGGGGCTCCTTTGGTCGCAACGGCGATGGCACGTCCAACGGCCAGGCGTTTGAGGCGCCGACTCTCTTGCTGTTGATGGAGGCACTGATGGGTGAGATGGTGCCCCATCCCCTGGCATCCGCGGCCCAGTGGTACACGCTCATGGCAGGCAACGGCATCACCACAGCCTCCGAGATGACGTACAACTCCTCCCAAAAAGGGGCGTTCGAGGCGCTGGCACGGCTGCCCCACTGCCCGCTGCGCCTTTCGCTGTATCACGTCTCCACAGCGAGCGATTGCGCCGGGCCCTGGGAGTCGAACGTGCCGCCGGAGATGTTGCGCAAGCAAGGCATCAAGCTCTGGGCCGATGGGTCTCCCTGGGTGGGCAATATCGCCCTGACCTTTCCCTACCTCGATACGCCCGCGGTGCGGGCCGCCGGCATCAAGCCAGGCATCCCCAGCGCGATGAACTACCGGCGCGAGCAGCTCGACACGATCCTCAATCAACTCGCCGGCCATCAACTGCGTTTCGACGTGAAACAGCAGAGCTCGCTGTGCACGCAGAACTGGCAGATGGCGATCCATGTGAATGGGGATGCCGCGCTCGATGTGGTGCTGGATGCCTTTGAGGCGGCCCTGACGCGCCACAACCTGCTGGGCACCGATCACCGCTGGCGCCTGGAACATCTGGGCGCCGCCCGTCCCGAGCAGCTCAAACGGGCGGCCAGCCTGGGGGTGTACGCCTCGATGGGACCGTTCCAGTTCCGCTATTGGGGCGATCTGCTCGACGGCGAGATCTTCGACCATGCCCATGGGGCCCAGTGGAGCCGCGTCCGAGAAGCCACCGAAGCCGGGCTGCGGCCCTCATATCACAACGACGGCTCGGCCAGTCCGCCATCACCGCTCGGCAACATCAAGACCGTGGTCACCCGCACAACACAGTCGGGTACAGCCCGCGGCCTGGAGCAGCGGGTGAGTCTGGATGAGGCGCTGCGGGCCCAGACGATTGATGCCGCCTTCCTCCTGGGTTGGGAACAGGAGGTGGGCTCGATTGAGGTGGGCAAACAGGCCGATTTTGTCCAGCTCGACATCGACCCCCATGACGTCGAACCGATGCACATCGAATCTGGCATCAACGTGCAGGCCACCTGGCTGAGCGGCGAACGCATCGACCTTGCTGCCTTTGAGCATGCCGCTGGGGTGAGCGATCCAGAGCCCCACCGCCATCTGGCCACGGCGGTGGCCAAACGGTGCTGTTGATTGCAGAAGAAATGCGTCTTCAAATGGTTCTCATGGTGGCAGCCATGGGCCCATCAATAGACTGAAGATGAGGCCTCTTCGTTGTCTCAGTCCCAGCACCATTCCAGAAGAGTTCCAGACGTCCAAGCAGACCACTCAGCGCCAGGATCGGGACCGCAACACTCTTTGGAGCGGCAGCAGTGCCAAATACGAGGCCCTCACTGGAATCAAGATCCCGATTTTGCAGACAGATGGGCGCGATGACAGGATTGATCTGCACGGGACTTCCCTGGTGGTCGCCAAAGAGATTATATCGCCGCAGGCTGTTGCCGCCACGATCGTGAGCGGCATGGTGTGGAACTTTACCCAGGCCATGGTGCAACTGCAGACCGGCAACTTCTGGCAGACGATGCATCGCATCAGCACCAGCCAGGTGGTCACCGCTCAGCTGCCGCTCCTACTGGTGGGCGGTGGTCTGGCCTTCGTGGCGGTGCCGCTGTCGGCGTTGTTCGTGCAGGAGGCAACAATGCGCTCCATCGGCTCAGTGACCTCCTTCCGCACGCACCACCAAGGGATGGCTGGGCTTCTCCCTAGGGTTTGTTGCCAGCGGCGCCATGGTGAACGGCTTCGGCTTTGTGAGCCTGCAAGATCGGCGGCTCAAGTTCGGGGCCAGCCGCGCCCAGCTGCCGGAACTGGAAACCAGCGTGCGCACTGCCCGCCCTCAGCGGCGGCGCGCTCAGCCATCCTCAAGAGGCACCCTCAAAGGCAATCGCAGTGATCGCCGACGCCTGTGCCAGCGGCCTGGTCTGCACGGTGATGGTGGTGGCCCTGCTGGTGGCGGCCCTCCTGATGGTGATCGGCCGGCAGCAGGGCGGCGTTCAGGCGTGAGCCCCGCAAGAGCAATGGTCTCAGCTCGTAGAGAGAGGCGCGGTCATCCGGTCCACGGATTCATGGGAGGGATTGGCCGTGGGCCGGAGCTGGCCTGGATGGAGCAGGCCCTCCTGCACCAGGAGCGCATTCAGGGGGAGCTGTAGCAACGACCAAGAAAGCAGCGTCCTCTTTCAGCTGATCCCCAAGTCCAGAACCGCGACACCATGGGCGTCAGCAACCCAGTCGTCCCTCTGTAGCGCCCCGAGCATCCTTGGGCGGGTCCGCACAAGATCCCCCATGCAAACGCCCTCATTCCTCCAAAGTCCTAGCCAAGAAAGCCTTGTCGGGGTTCTGGAGCCAAGACCGTGAAGCCCTCATACTGCCAAAGGTGCCGAAGAGAGGGTTTTCTAAGGGTCCGGCTAAAATATGTTAGACGGAGAACGGGGAAAGCCAGTAGAGCGTCAGGCTTGACGAAAGCGCTTATTGGTGCTATGAAAGGATGGACTTAGCTTTGTGCATAGGTCACAGCGCGATTCCCAGGTCTCCGCTGATTCGGAGATGAGCTCTAGTGAGCTACCACCCTTGAGAAATCGGAGGTGGTGGCTGGGTGTCATGAAATAAGAATTAATCCTGCCTCGCCGTGTTATGGACTGTCATGACTTCGCTGATCGCTTGGGCTGGTATCGATTCAAGAGGGCCAAGCTCAATTTACATTGCAAGCGATAGCCGCATATCCTGGGATGGCTCTGGTGCCATTAAATGGGATCAGGGCAGAAAGGTGTTTGCTGCCAGCCAAACGCCAGAGATATTTGGATTTTGCGGCGATGTCTTATTCCCCTCGATATTCTTGTCGCAACTTACTGGAATACTCGTAGACAATGGAGTTAGACCCATCACCAACGCGAAAGGAAGAGCAGAAGCCATCCTAGAATACACAAAGAGCGGCCATGATGGCTTTCCCCTGCACGGGGGCGGCGACTCATTCACGATTCACTATTGTTGCAGAGAAGGAGAGAATATGAAAGGGACCTTTCATGTTTATGTTATTACTTATTCCCATGCATCCTACACCTGGTCCATGGAAAAAAGAGAGATTCCCAAGAAGTCTGGTCTTGTTTTCGTTGGCGGCTCTGGCGAGACGGCTCTCAAAACCTGGCAAGACCGTTGGCAGAGCACAAGCCAAGGTGGGACAAGCAGGGCCATATTCAGTGCGTTTTGCGATTCACTTGATTCAAATCATGATCCAAAGACTGGTGGCGCCCCGCAACTTGTAGGAATAAAAAGATCTTTTCGTGCATCGCACTATGGGATTTTATGGAAAGATAATCGTTATGAGTTGGGATTTAAATTGCCTCCTGATCGGTTGGCTCATCCTAAGAGTGTCGAATGGATGAACTCATTATTTGAACGATGCGATCCCTCGGCGATGAAGCCTCTGCCTTCTGCGAAGAGACATCACAAACCCAGCGGCCTTGGAAATGAGCTTGGGATCACAGGCGTTGTGAAAGTCCCCAAATAATTAGATCTCTTGTCAGCATTCAGAATTTCTGTCTAACACAGCCATGCACCTGACCCACCACCGCAGAGTTACTGCGCCCCATGAGAACATTAACCTATAGCTCTCTGCGGGCAGGTGATGGCCAGCGTTAGAGAGATGTGGGCAGAGCCGCTGCACTCCAAAGCTGGTATACTCGGCGTATAGCCGTGGTGTGGCCATGCAGACGCGAATCCAGAAATGGGGGAACAGCCTAGGGGTGCGGATCCCGCGTGGTCTGGCAGAGGAGGTTGGTCTCGGCGCTGGTACTGAAGTGAGCCTGACGGCCAAGGATGGCGAGCTCGTTGTGAAACCTGCTCTTCCTGTTCGGCTCAGTCTTGATGATCTCTTGTCAGGCGTTTCTGATAGCAATATCCATTCGTTTGTTGATACGGGATCGGCTGTCGGTGCGGAGATCTTTTAGTGACAGTTGCATACGTCCCTGATCGAGGAGATTTAGTGTGGCTTGAGTTCACACCGCAGACAGGTAGTGAGCAAGCTGGAAGGCGACCTGCTTTGGTGATTTCGCCGAAGGCATACAACGCAAAGGTTGGCTTGGCTTTGTTCTGTCCTGTGACCTCTCGGGTGAAGGGTTATCCATTTGAGGTAGTCTTGCCAGACGGTAGTGGAGTGATCGGTGTCGTTCTTGCAGATCAGCTGAAGAGCCTTGACTGGCGTGCCAGGAAGGCGAAGTTGATTGAGCGAGCATCATATGAGCTTCTGGCGAATGTTACGGCAAGGATCTTGCCATTGCTTGTTCCTGACAATGCTGCCACTCTCTAACATGGCCATGCACCTGACCCGCCACCGCAGATGCACTGTGCCATTTGGGGCTCTTCTCCTATGGCACTCTGCGGGCAGGTGATGGCCAGCGTTGACGTGGCGGGACGGCTGGTGGACCTCCAATGGCGGTAGACGCGCTCTTTCGCTGAGTCCTTTGGAGGCATTCGACCATGACCACTTTTGATGATGAACAGAAGGACGAGATTGCGGCGGCTTGCCGGCAATACGGTATTGAGCGTCTATTTGTTTTTGGCTCGGCAATAAGAGAGGACTTCAGACCTGGAGAAAGTGACATTGACCTTCTTGTCGAGTTTAGCCCATTGATGTCACTAAGAAATTTCACCTCTATCTTGATACACGAGAAGATTTCAGGCGGATCTTCAATGCTGATGTTGACGTGGTAATGCGGGGAGCGGTTAAGAATAGATTTATCGCTAAGGAGATCGATCGCACCAAGAAGCTCATCTATACCGCGTGATCTAGCTGCTTACTTGCAGGACATCTTGGATGCTGCCTGTGCCATTGCCGATGTCATGCGAGGCGTATCACTTGAAGGCTATCGCGCTGCTCGGTCTATCGATCATCTATCAAGCGATAATTCATCATTATTGGCGCTGCGATCCGTCGGATCAGATCTTTTGACAAGGAGATTTTTGCCTAAATTTCAAATTCGCGGGCGATCGTTGATTTTAGAATCTTACGGGCTCACGACTACCGGGCTGTAGACAACAACTCAGTCTTAGTTGTTGTCTATTCAGACTTGATTGTCTTGCAGGCGGAGGTGGCGGAGATCCTCCAAAAGCTGACTTCTACAAACAAACATAGCCATGTAGCTGACACGCCACCGCAGGATAGAATTGCTCTCATAGTGCCTATTCCAGCGGCTTTCTGCGAGCAGGTAATGGCCAGCGTTGTACGGTCTTGCAATTCATAAGAAGACTCTTTTGAGGAACGGGGCGGCTCAAAACCCGGCCAGTGCCCTGGCTTGACGGGCACCGGATGCTCCCCGCCCACAGGCTCTGGCGCCCTCCCAAGGGCCAGACCATTGCGCTCCTGCCCTTTATGCGTTAGAAATCATAGTGTTGAGGACCAGGTCGCCATGTCCCTCGCTCCCGCCGCCCGCGCCACTGCCGCCACCGCCCCCCGGCTGTCCCTGGCCGCCGCCGCCGGAGGCGGCTCCCTGCTCTTCCGCCAGCTCTTCGACGCCGAAACCGGCACCTTCACCCACCTCCTCGCCGATGTGTCCAGCCGCCAGGGCGTGTTGATCGATTCGGTCTTCGAGCAGCACGATCGCGATCTCTCCCTGATCGGCGAGCTGGGCATCGATCTGGTGGCCTCGATCGACACCCACGTCCACGCCGACCACGTCACCGGCAGCTGGCTCATGCGAGAGGCCACCGGTTGCGCCATCGGCCTGGCCGCGGCCGCCCGGGCCGAGAACGTCACCCTGCCCCTGCGCCACGGCGATCGGGTGGCCTTCGGCGAGCGGTTTCTGGAGGTGCGCGCCACCCCGGGTCACACCGATGGCTGCCTCACGTTCGTTCTCGACGACCAGTCGATGGCCTTCACCGGCGATGCCCTGCTGGTGCGGGGCTGCGGTCGCTGTGATTTCCAGAAGGGCAACGCCCGCGCCCTCTGGACCTCGATCACCACGCGGATCCTCACCCTGCCGGACCATTGCCGGCTCCTTCCGGGCCATGACTACACAGGCCGCGGGGCCACCTCCGTGGCCGAGGAAAAGCTGTTCAACGCCCGTCTGGGGGGAGGGGCGACGGAGCGCGACTTCGTGGGCCACATGGAGGCCATGACGCTCCCCCACCCCCGCCACATGGCCGAGGCCCTGCCGGGCAACATGCGCTCCGGCCAGCCGCGGGAGGCCCTGGCCGCCCCGGACTGGGCACCGCTGGAGCACAGCTACGCCGGCCTGCCGGAGCTGCCCCCCGCCTGGGTGGCCGCCCATCGGGAGGCCCTCACCCTCCTGGACGTCCGCTCGGCGGAGGAGCACGACGGTCCGGAGGGACGGGTGGCGGGCAGCGTGCTGATCCCCCTGCCGGAGCTGGACGCCCGCCTGGGGGAGCTGCCGCGCCACAAGCCGGTGGTGGTGTTGTGCCATTCGGGCAGCCGCTCCGCCCTGGCCACCCAACACCTACGGGCGGCCGGCCTCACGCAGGTGGCCAACCTGCGGGGCGGCCTGAGGCGTTGGGCCGCGGAAGGCCATCCCCTGGAAGGCGTCGCCTGCGCCTGACCACTCCCCACCCACCACTGGAGCTTGCGACCATGATCCACCACCACAGCCAACACCTCAGTGCCCGCGCCTTGGCCATGCGACTGGCCAAACACAAGGCGACCGTCATCGACGTGCGGGAGCCGATGGAATACGCCAGCGGCCACATCGTCGGCAGCCTCAACGTGCCCCTCGGCCAGCTCACCGACGCCACCCTGCCTCAGGCCCCCCTGGTGCTGGTGTGCCAGAGCGGCAACCGCAGCGCCAAGGGGATGGAGCTGCTGCTGCGGCGGGGCCACCCCCACCCGCTGGCGGATCTGGAGGGGGGCTTTCCCTCCTGGGAACAGGCCGGCCTGCCGGTGCACAAACCCAAGGGCGCTCCGCTGCCCCTGATGCGGCAGGTGCAAATCGCCGCGGGCTCCCTGGTGCTGGCGGGACTGATCCTCAGCCAGGTGGTGGCGCCGGGCTGGATCCTCCTGACCTGGTTCGTGGGGGTGGGGCTGGTGTTTGCGGGCGTCAGCGGCTTCTGCGGCATGGCCCGCCTGCTGGCGGTGATGCCGTGGAACCAGGCGCGGCGCCGGTGAGGGCGGCCAGCCAGGCCCCGCCGACAACCCGGAGCGCTAAGGCGGAGTGACTATGAGTTAGAGTTGAATCCATTCGAGTTCCCCTCCATGGCCTTTCTGGATCGCGTCCCCCGGGTCACCTTCAAAACCCGCGTGCGGGATGCCTCTGTTCCCGGTCCCAATCCCTTCCGCTGGCAGGATCTCACCAGCGACGAGATCTTCCAGGGAAAAAAGGTGGTGCTCTTCGCCCTTCCCGGCGCCTTCACCCCCACCTGCTCTTCCAACCACCTGCCCCGCTATGAGGAACTGCACGACGAGTTCCGAGCCCAAGGCGTCGATCAGATCATCTGCCTGTCCGTCAATGACGCCTTCGTGATGTTCCAGTGGGGCAAGGCCATCGGCGCCAGGAACGTGTTCCTGCTGCCGGATGGCAACGGCGAGTTCACCCGCAAGATGGGCATGCTGGTCGACAAGTCGAACCTGGGCTTCGGCATGCGCTCCTGGCGCTACTCGATGCTCGTCAACGACGGCCGGATCGAGGCGATGTTCATCGAGGAGGATTTCGGCGACAATTGCCCTGTCGACCCCTTCGCGGTGTCGGATGCCGACACGATGCTCGCCCATCTCAAGGGGCGGCCACCCGGCGGCGTCTGCCAGCCGGTCCGGGCCTTTGAGGGTTGATCCCTCTCGCCCCGTCCTCTCCCCCCCTCCACCGCCGCCATGGCTCCTTCCTTTGATCTGATCGTGCTGGGAGCCGGTTCCGGCGGGCTGGCCGCCGCCAAACGAGCCGCCTCCCACGGCGCGAAGGTGGCCATCGTGGAAGGCGATCGCGTGGGGGGCACCTGCGTGATCCGCGGCTGCGTGCCGAAGAAGCTCCTGGTCTACGGCTCGGCCTATCGCCATCTGCTGGCGGATGCCCCCTCCTACGGCTGGGATCCGGGCGCGGTGCGGCTGGACGCCTCCCGCCTCCTGGCGAATGTGCGCCGGGAGGTGGATCGGCTCAACGGGCTCCACATCGGCTTTCTGGAGAAGGCCGGCGTGGAGCTCGTCAGCGGCTGGGGTCGGTTCCTGGGCCCCCATCGGATCGGAGTCACGAGCGCCGATGGCAGCGAGCGGGAGCTGGCGGCCGAGCGCATCCTGATCGCCGTCGGCGGCCGCCCCCACCGTCCCGCCATTCCCGGCGCCGACCTGGGCTGGGTGAGCGATGACCTGTTTGAGCTGGAGACCTTGCCGGAGGAGATGGTGGTGGTGGGCGCCGGCTTCATCGCCTGTGAATTCGCCTGCATCCTCAACGGCCTGGGGGTGCGGGTGACCCAGCTGGTGCGGGGCGATCACCTGCTGCGGGGCTTCGATCGGGAAGCCAGCGAGACGGTGCGGGCCGGCATGGAGGCCGAGGGCATCACGATCCGGTTCGCCCACTCCCCGGCGGCCATCAGCGGCCTCTGTCCCCCCGGCGAGCTCACCGTCACCACCCTGAGCGGCGAAACCATCCCCTGCGGCGGCGTGCTGCTCGCCACCGGACGCCGCCCCTTCCTCAAGGGGCTCAACCTGGAGGCGGCGGGCGTGGCCGTGGAGGGCCACCACATCCCGGTCGACGCCGACCAACGCACCAACGTGCCCCACATCCACGCCGTGGGCGATGTCACGGAGCGCATCTGCCTGACACCCGTGGCGGTGGATGAGGGTCGCGCCTTCGCGGACACGGTGTACGGCGGCAAACCCCGACAGGTCGATCACACCCTGGTGGCGAGCGCGGTGTTCAGCCAGCCGGAGCTGGCCGGCGTCGGGCTGACGGAGGAGGCCGCCCTGGAGCGCCACGGCGCCGATGGCATCGTGGTGCACCGCGCCCGCTTCCGGCCCATGAGCCAGGCCCTGCCGGCGCGGGATCCGAAGGTGCTGCTGAAGCTGATCGTGGCGAAGGAGAGCGGGCGCGTGCTCGGTTGCCACATGGTGGGCGAACATGCGGCGGAGATCATTCAGATGGCGGCGATCCCCCTGGGGATGGGGGCCACCAAGGCTGATTTCGACCGCACGATGGCCCTCCATCCCTCCGTGGCGGAGGAGTTCGTGACGATGCCCGGCTGACCCCCCGCCCGAATCCATGCCCACCCCGATCGACCATGCCCTGCGTTTGCGACAGCTCTGGCTGGCCTATCTGCTGGCCATGCTCTTTCACGTGGACCTGGGGCTGATGCCCCTGTTCCACGGCCTGTCGCCCGAGATTGAGAGCCATGTCGCCCCCGGCCGCCTGCCCCTGGTGTTTTGGGGGATGCTGATCTACTTCCTCATCCCTCTGCTGGCCAGCCTCCTGATCACCTGGACCGCCAGCGATCCAGCCACCGCCGGGCGCTGGCGCTGGTGGCGCCGCACCCACTTCTGGCTGAGCGTCGTCTACTCCGTCAGCAACATTCCCCATCTGATCGCCGACATCGTCGTGCCTGATTCCAGAGGTGACCAGGTCGCCCTGATGGTGGTGCTGCTGGGGATCGGCCTGTTGATCAATGTGGAGGGCTGGCGCTGGTGGCGTCAGCCCTCCGGCGTCTGAGGGCTGAGGCTGGCGCAGGAGCCGCGGTTCCTCCAAGGGAGCGGCCCCGCTCCTGCTGGAAACGGCCGGCACCGGCATGGCCTCCCCGAGCTGGAGCGGCAACAGCGGGTGGGGTGCCACCTGAAGCGCCTTGCGGTGCCCTCAAGCACTCAGGGCGACGCGCATCTGCTGCCGCAGCTCCCGCAGGGCCCGTTGCTCCAGCCCCTGCACCGTGCTTTTCGTCAACCCCATGCGGTCGGCCACCTGGCTGAGAGACCGCGGGTCGTCGCCCCCGTAGCGCAGGGCGAGCACCCGACGGGATTGGTCGGGAAGGCAGGCCAGGCGTTGATGCAGCCAGCCATAGTCTTCGGACACCAGGGGTGCGCGACCATCGCTGAGGCGCTCCAGCAGCGAGCCTTCGTCTTCAGGGCCCTGCGCCTGATCCAGGGAGATCACACGGCCGGCATGGCTGACGCTCAGAGCCCGGGCCAGCCGTACCGGGGGCGTACCCAGACGATGGGCGATGTCGGTGAGGGAGCAGGAGGGATCGCTCTGGCGCAGGGACTGCACCTGACTGGCGAGTTTGCGCATGCCCTGCGGCACCCGCAGGATCTGGCCCAGCTCCGCCTGACCCCGGCGCACCGCCTGGCGGATCCACCAGTAGCCATAGGTGGAGAAGCGGTAGCCGCGAGCGGGATCAAAACGCTCCACCGCGCGGATCAGGCCCAGGTTGCCCACTTGGATCAGGTCCAGCAGATCCACCCCCGCCGGCACCCTCACCTCGTGCTTGCACACCGACACCACAAGCCGCAGGTTGGCCCGCACCATGCGGTCCATCGCCCGGCGGCCGGAGCGCGTTTCCGCCGGCGTGGCCCGGGTGGCTTGGCGCCAGCGCTGCACGATCGTGCCGAGATGCACCTCTTCCGCCGCGGTGAGAAGCGGAATGGCGGCGATCCGCCGCAGGTACGACGGCAGCGCATCCATCGACTGGGTGCGATTCGCCGTGTGCCGGTCGTCCATGACTCCCCCCTGCGGGCCGATGTCTCTTCTTCAGCTTTTCCAAAGGCATCGTCTTTCCCTTCGCCTGCGGCGGAAGCGCCGCAGGACGTTCATGGAGCGTCACCTTTTCGCGCCGATCGCCAGGGCATCATGGGGGCCTCCATCGCGCACCCCCCCGACCCGGCCCCAATGATGGAGTCGCTTCGGTCGCGGCTCACCTTGCCACAGGCCTTCCGCGACGCCTATGGCGGCAGCCCGATGCCGTGGGTGCGCCGCCGACGGCTGCACCGGGCCATGCAACGGCTGGTCCATCCCCAGCCAGGCGACACCGTGACCGCCATCGGCCGGGCCTTCGGCTTTGCCAGTGCCGTGGCCTTCAGTCGCGAGTTTCGCCGTCAGGGCGACGGCACGCCGTCCTCGGTGTTCCGGGGATGAGAGGCCTCTGATTCGGGCAGCCAGGGATCAAGAAACGCCAAGGGACGGGCCATGGTGGCGGAAAATCCCAGCAGTCCCCGATCCTCAAAGCTGTAGAGAAGGCTGTCATCCGCCTCCAGCAGGTAGGTGCCACCCCGCTGAGTGAGGAAGTCGTCGCGGGGCACATAGGTGCGCCAATGGCCCAACACCTCGATCATGTTGCGCAGGCGCACCGTGGCCAGCTCGAAGGGCCGCTGAAATCCCTCACCCCCCGCCAAGGCGAACAACGGACTCGCCAACCGCTGCGGCGCGGAGCGATCACCGGTGTAGCCCCGCAACACCTCGGCCAAGGTGCCGGGCGAGCCCACCCCCGCGCACATCAACAGCAGGGCTGGCCAGGGCCCGCCCGGAGTTTGCAAGCCGGGGTGAAGCCCGAGGGCTTGATGGAGCCGGGGGGTGGGCTCCACCTCCAGGAGGTCGCGGGGATAGCCGGTGAAGGCGCAGAAGCGCTCGGCGCCGGCCTCCTCGCCGATGCCAATCGCCAGCGCGGCGATCCCGGCGGCCTGGAGCCGCGGCAGAGCGCCGGCCAGGGCCTGGGCATGCTCCAGGCTGTCGAAATCGCCCAGCTGGGAGAGGAGCACCACCAGGCGCCGCCGACCGCGCTCCATGCCGGGCACCCGGGCCAGATGGGCCAGCAATGGAGAGGGAGCTTGCATCGCCACGGGGCTCAAAGCCAAACCTTCGCCAAGCGAACGCGATGGCGCGGCCGGCCGGGGGTGATCGTCACCGAACGCAAAAGCGGCTGGCCGGCGGTGGAAGCCGAAGGTGGCGCCATGGTGGGAAGGGCTGGTCCTTGCGCCTCCATGGGAGGGGCGCCCGGCTCATCCATGGCTCCAGCGCAGTCCGGCGCGATGTTGACGTTGGGGGCTGCCGCCCCTAGCGATGGGGGATCCGTCCCGCTGTCCCTTCGGCCATGACCCTCAACGCCCACCGCGACGACCTGGCCGCGACAGCGGCGGCCTTGGCGGCGCCGGGCACGGGCCTGCTCGCCGCCGATGAATCCATCGGCACCATCGGTGAGCGCTTCGCCGCCATCGGCGTCGACAACACGGAGGCCCATCGTCGCGCCTACCGCAGCCTGCTGGCCACCGCCCCCGGTCTGGCGGGATCCATCAGCGGCGTGATCCTCCACGAGGAAACCCTGTTTCAAGACAGCGTGACCGCCACGGGGGATCCCGGCCCGGCGATCGTGGCGCTCTTCGCCGAGCAGGGAATTGTTCCCGGCATCAAGGTGGATCAGGGGGTGGAGCCCCTGGCGGGTGGGCTGGGGGGGGAAACCTGGTGCACGGGCCTCAAGGGGCTGGCGGAGCGGGCGCGGCAGGCCCATGGGCGTGGCGCGCGCTTCGCCAAATGGCGGGCGGTGTTGCGCATCAGCGGCGAGGGGTGCCCTTCCGAGCTGGCGGTGCGAGAAAACGCCTGGGGTTTGGCCCGCTATGCCCGCACGGTGCAGGACGCGGGACTGGTGCCGATCGTGGAGCCGGAAATCCTGATGAATGGCGACCACGACATCGCCACCACGGCCTCGGTGCAGGAGTGGGTGCTGCGCACCGTGTATGAGGCCCTGGCGATGAACGGGGTGTTTCTTGAAGGCAGCCTCCTCAAGCCATCGATGACCACCGCTGGCGCCGCCTGCCCGGAGCGGCCCAGCCTGGAGGAGGTGGGAGAGTTCACGGTGCGCACCCTCAGCCGAGCGGTGCCGGCGGCGGTGCCGGCGATTCTGTTTCTCTCCGGCGGCCTCAGCGAGGAAGACGCCAGCCTCTGCCTGAACGCCCTCAATGAGGCGGCGGCCCAGGGGTTCGCCCCCTGGCATCTGGGCTTCTCCTTCGGCCGGGCCCTGCAGCACTCCTGCCTGAAGCACTGGGGCGGCAACAACAGCGAAGCGGGCCAGGAGGCCCTGCTGGCCCGGGCCCGGGCCAATGGGGCCGCCAGTCGCGGCGCCTACAGCGCCGGCAGCGAACCCTCCGATGACGCCAGCCTGTTCGTGGCCGACTACACCTACTGATGCTGGCGCTCCGCCAGGGCCCGGTCGCTGGCCTCCAGGCGCAACACCCGATCGGCCCGGGCGATCAACGCCGCGTCGTGGGTGCTCACCAGCACCAAACGCTCCCTCGACCGCTCCCGCAGGATCTCCCGCACCCGCTCGGCGGAGGCGGCGTCGAGGAAAGCGGTGGGTTCGTCCAGCACTTCCACCGGCCGATCCCGCAACCAGGCCCGCAGCAGGCCGAGGCGATGGATTTCCCCGCCGGAGAAGTGAGCCAGCACAAGGGGAAGCGGCTCATCGAGTCCACCGGGCCGGTGTCGCAGGTGGGTCAGGCCCAGCCGATCCAGCCACCCCTCGATCCCTGCCGCCGGTTGTCCCTGGTCGAGCAGGAGGTTGTGGCGCAGAGAGGTCTCAAACAACACCGCCTCCTGGGGGGCGTAGGCGAGCAGCTGGCGCAACTGGCGAGCGCCCTCGGGGCCCTGGAGCCTGTGCTCCTCGGCCTCGGCCTGAATCCACCAGCGGCTGCGCTCCTCCCCCAAAAGGCCGCAAAAGCGATCGAGCAGGGTGGTCTTGCCGCTGCCCGAGGGACCCACCACCGCCACCAAGGTGCCGGGCAGGAGTTCCAGCCCCGCCCCTGTGCCGTCACCCTGCCAACGGAGGGATCGCCAGGCCCCAGGCGCCTCCAGGGCGGCGCGGGTGGCGGCGGGGAGCGGGGGAGACGGGGAGGGAAGGGCCGGTGGGGTGAGCAGGGCCCGCCGGGCGCGCAGTTCCCCATAGCCGGGCAGGGCGCCCAGGCACTGCCGCTGGGCACCGATCACGGCACTGAGGGACGTGCCGCTGCGATAGGCCAGCAGCAGGGTGGTGGCGATGGCCGTTGGCGGCAGCCCCGCCCGCCCCCACACCAGCCAGGCCCCCACCACCAGCACCACCAGGGTGTCGCGCAGGGCGGTGAAGAGGGCCTGCCGCCGCACGGTCTGCCCCATCACCTGGCGGAAGTGGCCCGTGTCGTGGGCAAAGCGCCGCAGCACCCACGCCTCCGCGGCCGCGGCCCGCACCGCCTTCAGGCCATGGAGCCCATCGCCCACGGTGCGCTGAAGAGCCCCGTTGAGGCGGGTCTGGAGCCGACCCAACCGCCAACTGCCGGAGCGCTGCAGGAGGGCCGCCGCCCCCGTGGCCGCCAGGGCCAGCACCAGGGGGAAGGCCGCCTCGCGCCCCACCAGCAGCACGCCGCCCCCGTAGAGGAGCAGGGAGAGCAGGGCCTGCAGGGCGCGCAATCCCTGATCCAGGGCAAACACGCTGCGGTTGATGTCCGCCATCAGCAGGCCGATCAACGCGCCCCGGCCCAGGCGCTCCAGCCGCTCCGCCGGGGCGTGCACCACCTGGCGGAGCAACTGCTGGCGCAGGTGATCGGCAAAGCCGGAACGCAAGCGCTCCTGGCCGATGGCCACCGCGGCCTGGAGCCCGCCCCGCAGGAGCATCACCCCCACCAGCAGGGCCAATCCCTGCGGCAAGGGCAGGCGAATCGGCAGCCGCGCCATCGGCAGGGGGCCTCCCCCCCCCAGCAGGAGCGACACCCCCACCCCCAGGCCGGCCATGTCAAGCAGGCTGTTCAGGCCGGTGAGCAGGGCCAGGCTGGCGAGGTGCCGCGGACCGGCTTCTTGCGCCAGCTGGCCGGCCAGCGCCAGGCGGCGCAGGCGGGCCTGGAGCGAAGCGAGGACGGCCTCAGCCATCCAGCGCTTCCCACCAGCCACTGAGGTGGGCCATGGTCTCCAGGGCGCGGGAGGTGCCCACCACCGCCCGCATCCATTCCTCGTTGTCGCCATCGCCGGGGGGTTGCCCACTCCGCTCGAGGAGGGTCTCCCCTTCCTGGCGGATGCGGTGCAGATCCCACCAGCGGGCAAGGGCTGGATGCCAGGAGGGGGCGTCCTCCAGGTGGCGGGCCAGGGCCCCCTGGTGCCGATTCAGCAGATCCGCCTGCCACGCCGCGAAGCCCTCTTCGGCCTCACGATGCTTCGAGGGGTTGTCCCGCAAAACCGGCGGAAGGAAGGGCGCAAAGGCCCGACGGTGGAGGAGTCGCCCCCGCCCCGGCCCTTCGCCGAAGAGCAGGGGGTCTTGCCGCAGCAGGGTGGCGATCAGCCGCTCATCGAGCAGCGGGAAAACCTTGGTCACACCCCGGGCTGCGGCGACACGGGTTTCCTCCTCCAGGCGCACGGCCACCCAGTCGGAGAGAACACGGCGGCGAATGGAGGTGTGCTGGCGGAGGTAACCATCCATTTCCCAGGGATAGGCGGGCTGGAGGTGGGGGGAGAGCCAGGCCAGGCCTTCATCGGTGAGGGTGCGCTCCAGCAGGTCGCTGCGCCAGAACCGCCGGCTGCGGCGACGCACCTGACGCTCCGCCCAGGGGCGACAGGCGAGGGCCAGGGCGCGGCCGCCCGCCGACCTGAGGGCCGCCCGACGCCCCCCCATCCACCGCCGCAACGCGGGCCAGCGCCCCTGGAGCATCAGATCAGTCGGCACATTGTTGGCGTTGTGGCTGAGGGCCTGATCCCCCCCGAAGCCGCTGAAGAGCAGGGTGCAGCCCTGTTGGCGCAAAGCGTCCACCGACCGGGGAGGGCCGCCGATCTGGGCCGGCGCCCCCAAGAGCCGCAGCGGCTGCTGGCGGAGGTCAGCGGCGGCGCCCCCGTCCTGGTCGGTGGGATCGCCCCGCAGGCAGTGATCGGGAAGCAACGAAAAGAACGGGCGACACCAGGCGAGCACCCGCCCTTCGCCACCGCCTTCCAGGCTCCAGGTGTGCAGCCGCTCCGGTGGCAGCCCCAGCCCATGGATGAGGGCCCCGAGAACGGCATTGGAATCCAGGCCACTGCTGTGCTCACAGCCGATGGGCCCCCCGTGGCCTTCCAGGGCCCGCCGCAGGTGGTCCAGCAGCCCCTGGCGCAGGGCGCGATGGAGAGCTTCCGCCTCCATGGGCGCCAGACCATCGGCGAGGGGGTCATACGGGAAGAGGCGCAGCCCCCCGTCGGCGGCGAGGTGCACCTGATGGGCCCGCGGCAGGCGACGGATGCGGCGGTAGGGGGAGGCGGCGGCGCTGCGGTGGCCGCTGATCAGGGCGGCCACGTAGGCGGGATCGACATCGATGGGGCCTGCGGGGCCATGGAGGGCATGGGCCTCGTTCCAGGTGCGCACCAGTCGCGGGGGCCCTGTTTCGCCTGCGCCGGGGTGCACCAGGAAGAGGGGGTGACGATGGAAGGCGTCGGTGCGCCAGAGGCCCGGAGGGAGAGGATCGGGGGCATGGCAGGGCAGCGAGAGGGGCATCGGAGCGACACGCCCTCAAATCCGCGTGAGAACAGCGCCGGAACCGGGGGAAAGCCCCGGCGTCAGCAGGCGCCCGCTGACGGGATCGCTCAGCCAGGCATGGGGAATGCGGCGACCATTGGCCACTTTGCCCATGCCCAGATGAAGCTCATTGGCCACCCCGATCAGATCGAG
The DNA here is from genome assembly GCA_046340515.1 of Cyanobacteriota bacterium. Classification (GTDB taxonomy): domain Bacteria; phylum Cyanobacteriota; class Cyanobacteriia; order PCC-6307; family Cyanobiaceae; genus Cyanobium. Next base: position 29,381 of record JBKDTB010000105.1, read on the forward strand.
CAGCAGACGACCACATAGGGAGCGGCTGAGACAGGAGCTCCCCCAGCCGGCGTGTTGACAGCGTCGGCGCAGCAGCCAGATCACGCGGGCGGACCAGCGTTGCCGACGCGCGGGGTCGATCGGTGGCCGCAGCCACCGCCAGGGCCTCTGACGGGCCAGGTGGAGCAGTCTTGGACCTGGAAGGCCTTGGATCAGCAGCCAACAGCCGTGGTCCAGAAGGGAAATCAGTCCGTAGGCCAGGGCGCGACGGGGACCGCGCAGGGAGCGGATCATGCCTGTTCGGGGTGTTCGAGCAACATGCCGCGCTCCAGGGCCCGGGCGAGAAAGGCCTCGGTTTCACGGCGACAGGTGGCTTCTTCCACCGCGTAGCGGGCCATGAGCTGGGTCACCAGATGGTCCCGATCGGTGGGGACAGCCAGCAAATTCCAGATTGTCGAACCTGTGGCGTTGAGGTTGAGATATTCCGCGTTTTCCGGGTGAAACAAACAGACCTCACCATCCAGCTCAGCGGCGCAGACATCAGGATTGCGGCGAAGCAGCACGGTCGAGGGAGGGTTTTGCACGATCCTCTCAGGGATCCGACGACGGAGCAAGGCAGCGCGGGTCGAGGGGGCCTGTTTCCTCCAGCCGCCGGAACAGCCGGGGAACGAGCTGCCCGAAACTGGCGTTGCCTTCCAGAAGAACGGGGTGGGGATCGGCCGGAATCCAATCCCAGGCCACCTGATCCATGGGCGGCAATCGTTCGTGCATCCCCACCGCCCCCGCCAGACAGGCCGCAACGCAAGCCGGAACGCCGGTTTGCAGGAGCTCCTGCCACTGCCGCACGGCCTCTTGCTGCGCGGGGTTCAGGGGGGTCCAGGCCTGGGGCAGGCAGGTGCCCCGCAGGTGGATGCAGGCCACGGGTCCGTGCGTCAGGGGCACCTCCAGCCAGGCCTGCAGCACAGCCACCGGGGCTTCCGGCCGATCGCGGGCGGTGATCACCCGAACCACAACCGCGGGATCGGCGGGCGGCAGCTGGGTGCTGTGGGTGATGTAGGGGGCGGCCAGGGCGGCGTGCTGGCGAGGAAAGAGCCGCTTCCAGTGCGGGAACAGGTGGTCTGGAGTCGGGGACAACGCGGGCGGGAAGGGCGGAGCCGAATCGGGGAGGCGAAGAAACAGGGGGTGCTGCCGCAACGCTCCATCGCGTCTCAGAAAACGGATCACAGCCTTGCCGGCCTGCCCCCGCCGGGGCTTGAGCACCACACCCGGACCATCCAGAGCGGCCCACCACCAAGTGGGCGCGGGGGAAGGGGCGGAGGGCGGCGCCTCGGCGGAGGGCAGCACAAGAAAGGGAGAACGCCAACAAGGAGGCGCGAGAGCCAGCAGGGAGGCTTTGTCTTGCAGGAGGCGAATGGCGGCCTGGCAGCGATCCGGCCAGGCCTGACGTCGCTCGGCGTGAACGGTCCAGGAGAGATTTTCCGGACGGTGGAGCGACAGTTCGGTCCAAGTGCGAACTCCGATCTGCCACCAAAGCGAAAGCTCAAAAAGTTCGTAGCCATTCAGCCAGCAGGCTTTCGCCACGAGAACTGGCGGGAGAAACGGAACGCGGTGACGGCGGCGAAGAAGGCGCCCAGGCCGAACCATCCACCAGTGAAACTGCTGAAGGACTTCGAGGGGGAAACGCCACATTGGGAGAGCCCCAAGTCGGCAAAAAAAAATCCCTGAGATCCATGACCAGGGAGGAGGTTGTGATAATTTCCTGAAAAACGACAATTAAAAAAATGGACTAAAAAATCTCAAAAAAATTGTTGCGTGATTGTGAAATCGATCAAAAATATGATTGGCTCGCTCGAAGCTCCTTTGGAACCTGGTCAGGACGGGCCATGACCCGGTTCAAGATCTTCATCTGCGGCGGCAATCTTGGTCTTGTTCTGCGTTTGCAAAATAGGAAGCTTTTCAAATTGGGGAGGCACCCAAATCGCAGGCTGAGACATGTCTTTTACGAGGTGAGTCTCAATAGCGGCAAACTTGTTAGCCATCGGTTCAACCAAATCAAGCGCAACCATAGCGCATCACCGCATCATGTTCAAGGATCAGGCTTGGCCGGCAGACGAATTTCCTGTCCTCCCATCCCCGGCTCCCTGCAGCAGATCCTGCTCCAAGAGCCAGTCTTGCATCGCCGCGATTCCCTCCGGCAGTCTCAGCCGAGAGGGGGGAACCTCCCGCTGCAGCCGCGCCAGCGCCAGGAAAGTGCTCCCTTCCCGTCCCAGTCCGCGAACGAATCGCGGGCGATAAGACTGCTCACACAGCGCGATGACCGCCTGGCGTTCGCCGCCGATCGGTGTGATGGATGGCTGACAAGTCTCCCCACCCCCCAGGCGCTGGCCCTCCAGCACATACAAGGCCTTCAGGGGCACCGGCCGGGAGGCGCGCCGCACCGCCTCCCCCGACAACAACACCTTGCGCATCCCCTGGCGGATGGGCGGCAAGGCGTCCGGATCCAACCCGAAGGCTCGGGCGGCGTCATGCCAGAGCTTGATGCGCGGGATGCCGGGCAACACCTGCCCGGACGGCGTGATGGCCACCAGATCGTCCGCCAACAGCTGCCACCCCTGCCGCATCAAGCCGTAGGCGAGGGTGGATTTTCCGGCCTTGGAAGGGCCCAGGCAAACAATCGCCCGTCCATCCCGCTCCAGGGCGTTGCCGTGGAGCACCAACATGCCCCGCTGGATCAACGCCGCCCCCACCGCCGAGCCGAGCAGAAACGTGCGCAGATCCTGATCACTGACCGCCCCATCCCGGGGCGCAAAGGCAATGCGCTCGCCGTCGCGGATCCGAAATCGGGCGATCCCCTCCACCTGAAGCCGCAACTCGCCCGGGGCCATCTGCAGCCAGGGCGTGTCCAACGGCCCCTCCGGGAGGGGAGGCCAATGGCCACTCCCCTCCCGCGAGATCACCACCATCTCTCCCCCACCTTCCTCCTCTGGCGCCACCTCCGGGAGATCCAGAAGGGGCAAATCCGGAGACGACCAGATCAGACCGAAGGCCGAATGGAGGGACTCAGGAGCCAAAATGAACCCACCTTGGGTCTTGGGCAGCAGGTTATGCGTCTCCCCCCGCGGCATGGGCCGGCGGATCAGCCAGCGAGCCAATCGCCCGGGGAGGAAGCCAGCGCGGCAGCCCTTGAGTCCGAGCGCGTCTCAGCCCGGTCTGTCGTGCTGAAGGCCCTGCGCCACGCCTTGAACCATCCGGATGGGGCCCCCGCCCCCACCCCAGCCTCGCCCCCCATGGAGGCGCAGGCTGTGCTGAAGGCCGTGCGACGCCATCGGCTGGCCATCGTGCTGGCTCCCCATGCCGAGGCCTTGGGCTGGCCCGTGGAGGCCGTGGCGCGGATGCGCGAGGAGGCCCGCCGCCAGCACCTGGCCGCCCTCCCCCTGATCGCCGCCTCCCTGGAGGTGTGGGCAGCCCTTCAGGCGGCCGGCCTTCGCGCCCTGCTGCTCAAAGGCCCAGCCCTGGCCCAGCAAACCACCGGCAAGGCCTGGAGCCGGGGCGGGGGGGACGTTGATGTGCTGGTGGATCCAGCGGATCTGCCAGCTGCGGTGGCGGTGTTGGAGGGCCTGGGTTACAGCAGCCCGCCCGGACTGTTCCCCCGCGATCTCACCTCCCCGTGGGGCCGCTACGCGCGTTGGGCGAGCCACGAACTCAGCCTCTGCCGTGATGGCAGCCCTTGGCTGGATCTCCACTGGGCTCTGAACACCGTGCGCGCCCCCTTGCCGAGCTTTGAGATCCTCTGGCGCGAGCGGGAGGAGGTGGTTCTCAACGGCCGGTCGGTGCCCACCCTCTGCCGCCGACACGCCTTCATGCACGCCTGCCTGCACGCCGCGTCGGATCAGTGGATGGACCTGCGACACCTTCTTGACCTGGCGCGCCTGGCGCCGGCCCTCCCCCCGCGGGAAGGGGAAGGGCTGCGCCGCCGCAAAACCGTGCGCATGAGCTGCGCCGCCGCCCATGACGCCACGGGCCTCGAAGCCCTGTTGCGCTGCACCGATCTCCGGCGCCCCGACTGCCGAAGGGCGATCGCTCGGGCCCGCTGGACCCAGCAGCGCCCCCCCCGCGCCACCGCCGATGGCGCCTGGCACCTCGGCCACTGGTGGCACACCGTGGTCCACCGGGCCTCCCTGAGCGGGTCGCCGATCGACTGGCTGCGGGTGATCGCCCGCTTCAGCCTGGTGCCGGCGGCCTTCAACGATCCCCTCACGGGCCGGGATGTGGGCCTGGTGGGCGTGCTGCGGGCGCGACGGCGACGGCTGCGGGAGCGCCTGGGGGGCAACCGATTGGCCAAGTCCAGTCCCGCCTCTCCATAATGCGCGTATCGCCATAGCGCCCTACGCCCTCGCCAATGACGGTGCCGATGCCCAGTCCGGAGCTGCTGGAGGAATTCAGCCGCTTCTTCCGCCTCCTGAGCGAACCCGCCCGCCTGCGGCTGCTCTGCCTCCTCAAGCAGGGTCCCCGGGACGTGGCCACCATGATCGAGACCACCGGTTTCTCCCAGTCGCACATCAGCCGCCAGTTGAGCCAGCTGCAGCGGGCCGGCCTGGTGCGCTGCGAGCGGGATGGGGTGCGTTTGCTGTACCACGCCGACAGCGAACTGGTCGATGACCTCTGCGCCTTGGTGCACAGCCGCCTGCGGCAGCGGTTGGAGAGCCAGTTGCAAACCCTGGCCGGCGCCTGAAGGGAGCCCCTGGCCAGGCGATTCCCGCGAAGATGGACCGGGAGCATCTGGAGGCGACACCCATGGGCGGATCCCTGCCGGAACGGCTGAACCGTTGGGGGTTCAGTCGCGAGGGCCTGCGCGACAACCGCCGGGGGGAATGGTGGCTGATCGCCCAGCTGACGCTGATCGCGGCCCATCTTCTGCCGGCCACCCCGCCGCCAGAAGCCCTCGGGGTGGCATGGCCCCCGGGTCTGGGGCTCTCGGGCTGGAGCCTGCTCGCCCTCGGGCTGGTCCTGGCGGCCCGGGCGGTTTGGCACCTGGGCGCGAGCCTCACCCCCCTGCCCGAACCGATGCCCAGCGCCGAGCTGGTGACCACCGGCGCCTACAGCCGCTGCCGTCACCCCCTGTATCAGGCGGTGGTGGTCTGCTCCCTGGGGGTGACCCTGGCCCTGGGCAGCCTGCTCCACCTGGCCCTCCTCCTTCTGCTGTCGGCGGTGCTCAGCGGCAAGGCCCGCCGGGAGGAGCGCCGCCTTCTCGAACTCCACCCGGACTACGCCGCCTACCGCGCCGGCACGCCGGCGATCCTGCCCGCCGTGCCCGGGCTTGACTGGCGCTGAGGGGGCCGGGGTCCAGCACACCCGCAGCCGGAACCCTCGCGGCAAACACCGACACCATGGCCTGTGGAGGGGAACGCCCGGATCCCGGCCGTTGCCCAAGCGCCGGCAGGCCCGCAGGGGCGATCAGGCCTGCCGCAACCGCCGGCAAATCTCCGGAAGCAGCGTCTCATCCCGCGCGCAACGTTTCCCCTCGCTGAAGGCCACCAGCAGGAAGGGCGCCACCCCCTCCGCTTCCACATAAGCCGCGTCGTGGCGGGCCTGGCTCATCCAACCGGCCTTGCTCCAGAGCCGGGCGCCCTCCGGCAGACCGCCCCCCAGAAAGCCATCCACCTGGTTCTCCGGATCAGCCGCCCGTTGGGCCGGGTCGAGGGAGCGGGCGAGGAGGGCCTGCATCCGCCGGCTGGCGGGAGGAGACACCATCGCCCCGGCCATCACGGCTTGGAGCATCCGGGCCGTGCCCTCCGTGCTCAGCCGATTGCGATTGGCCTTGTCGGCCCCGTAGCTCTGCCGTTCCCGGCCGTAGGGACCATCCCCCCAGGTTTTCTGGCAGGCGTTGCTGCCCTCCAGCTCCGGCCAGGCCAGCTCCCCCAGCCAGCGGTTCACCACCTGGCGCGCCTCGCTCCAGGCCGCGAAGGCGGCGGGGGGCAGTTCAACGCCGCTGGTGGTGCCGCTGAGGAGATCGAGCACGTAGCCCGTGGCGTCGTTGCTGGAATCACGCACCATGTCGGCCAGGGCCCGGCTGAGCTCCTCGCCGCGGGCCAGCCACTGGCGCTGAATCCAGGCCTCGGCCGCCACCAGATAGACCAGCTTCACCACGCTGGCCGGGTAGCGCTGCCGCGTTCCCTGCCAGTGGGCTCCGGTGCCGGCCTGCTCCAGGGGCACCCCCCAGCCCTCCTCGCTCCAGGAGCGCAGGGAAGCGGGATAGCGCACCCAGGTGAGCGAGAGCCGGGCCGCCAGCCCCGGGCGCCCCTCCGCCTCCAGCTCGGCCACCAGCGCCTCCAGCCATTGCCCCATCGCTCCATCGGCGCGATAAAACGCCATCCGCACACCCTCCCTTGCATGGCGAACCTACGAACGCCAGCGGCGCCGCGCCAACCGATTGCCCTTCATCACCTGCCCAGCCATGGCCAGAGCGTCTTTTACCTCAGTTTTTTGATTCTTTCTCCGATCCTCAACCTCTGCTTGAACACTGTGTTGTTTGAGGATTTTCGCCTGAGCGCCAACCATGGCGTTCCCGATTCGCCCTCCCCGGACGGCCTGCTGCAGCTGTCTGGGATGCTGATGGGCGGCGTTCTTTTCTTCGTGGGGGTGAGCATCGCCCTGCTGATTGCGCGCAATCGGCGCAGGATTCGCCATTCGCTGTTGCTGTTTGGCCTCTTTTCGAGTCTCTATCTGATCACCAATCTGATCTCCATCGCCTATGGGATCTTTGCCTACAAGATCCAATCCTTCTTCCTGCTGGCCATCTCGTCCGGAATCTACATTTCTGTTAATATCGTGTTTCTATTCTGGTATTGGTATAGTGATTATCCCAGTCAGATACGGCATCTGCATCATCCCGAATCACCACTTCAGATCGCCTTCCCCAGCAACGGGTCTTCCGCGCCGCAAAGCCACCCGCCAGGCTTCATTGATTATCTCTATCTCACCATTATGGTGAGCAACACCCTTGGCCCACCCGAAAACCATTCCGCCTGCGGAACGAAAGCCAAACTCCTGCAGATGATCCATTCCGTCATCATGCTGGTGTTGCTTGTCATCTTCATTTCCCGGGCCATCAACACCCTGGCCTGAGCCCCAACGCCGCCCCGGCTTCTCCTCCTCCCGGCGTTGTCGCCTTCGTTGCGGATCCGGGGGCGGCGGGGCCCCGCTCCCGTTCTGCGGTAAAACGCCAACAACGGCGGCGATGGCCATGGCGAGGCGGGAAACGGCAGGGTGGGCATCCGGGGAGGCTCCCGGGTCCGGCTCCCTCTGGTGCCTGCTCCAGCCCCTGGATGCCTACAGCCGCCCCACCGGCAGCGGCCTCGCCACCCAGGTCGCGGCGGGCCGACACCTGCGGGTGCTGGAGGCCGCTCCGGGCCGCCTGCGGGTGCGCCTGCTGGAGGATGGCTATCCCTGCTGGCTGAACACGAGCGACCTGCTGACCCGGGGCAAGCCCGTGGCAGCAGCCCCACCGCCCCGGGCCTGGGACAGAGACGGGATCGTTTCTCGCCTGCCCGCCGTGCTCGCCTTCGCCCAACAGGCCCTGGCCGTGCCCAACCGCTATCTCTGGGGCGGCACCTTGGGGCCCGATTTCGATTGCTCCGGCCTGGTGCAGACCGCCTTTGCCAGCGAAGGGATCTGGCTGCCGCGCGATGCCTGTCTGCAAGAGCGCTTCTGCCAGCCTGTGGCCGCGGGACCAGGGGAGATCAGCCTGTTGCGCGAGGGCGATCTGCTGTTCTTCGGCTCGGCGCGCCGCTGCACCCATGTGGCCCTGCACCTGGGCGGCGGGCGCTATCTGCACAGTTCCGGCCAGGAGCACGGCCGCCATGGCCTGGGGATGGATGATCTCCATCCACGCAACAGCCACCCCGTGGCTCGCCACTACCGCCAGGAATGGCGCGGCGCCGGGCGGGTGACGCACAGCCATGACGGCAGTCCCCTTCCCCCTTAAGGTCGATCGGACTCCGCCATCACGGCCATGGCGCCCGCCGTCAGCCCCAGCCCCACCACCGGCCCGCTCCACGGCACCGCCAGCAGCCAGCCTTCGCCGGAGAGCGCCGCCGCCCTCCAGCTGTCGGTGGTGGTGCCGCTTTACAACGAAGCGGACAGCCTGCGGCAGCTGGTGGCCCAGCTGCTGGAGGCCCTGCGGCCCCAGGGCCTGCCCTTTGAGCTGGTGCTGGTGGATGACGGCTCCCGCGACCGCACACCCCTGCTGCTGCGAGAGCTGACGACGGAGGTGCCGGAGCTTGTGGCCGTGCTCCTGCGCCGCAATTACGGACAGACGGCCGCCATGGCCGCCGGATTTGACAGCAGCCGGGCGCCGGTCATCGTCACCCTTGATGGCGATCTGCAGAACGATCCGGCCGACATTCCGCTGTTGCTGACCACCCTGGAGGAGGGCTACGACCTGGTGAGCGGCTGGCGTCACCAGCGGCAGGACGGGGCCCTCAACCGACTCCTGCCCTCCCTGATCGCCAACCAGCTGATTGCCCGGGTGACAGGGGTGCGGCTGCACGATTACGGCTGCTCCCTGAAGGCCTACCGGCGCGAAGTGGTGGCCGACATGAACCTCTACGGGGAACTGCACCGCTTCCTGCCGGCCCTGGCCTTCATCGAGGGGGCCCGCATCGGCGAGGTGCGGGTGCGCCATCATCCCCGCCGCTATGGCCAGAGCAAATACGGCATCGATCGCACCTTCCGCGTGTTGATGGACTTGCTGACCGTGTGGTTCATGAAGCGCTTCCTCACCCGCCCGATGCATGGGTTCGGGCTGGCGGGGATCATCACCTTGGGGCTTGGCCTGGTGCTGGCGTTGTGGCTGGTGGGAGAGAAAGTGCTGCTCGGGGTCGACATCGGCAACCGCCCCCTGCTGCTGCTGGCCGTTCTGGCGATTTTGAGCGGGGTGCAGCTCTTCTGCTTCGGCCTGCTCGCCGAACTGCAGATGCGGACCTATCACGAAAGCCAGGGCCGACCGATCTATCGGGTGCGGGCCACGTTGCGAGGCGCCGAGGCGACCTGAACCGGCCGGCCGGGCTGGTCGACACGGCTGGCCGCCGCCCCGCGACCCGACGGATCCAGACGGGGACCAGGCCCCGGGCGGCCTCGAAAGGCCTCCATCGCCAGCGCCGCTTCCCGCACCACCGCCGGATCGGTGTCCCGCAACCCCTGCCGCAGCAGGGGCAACACCTCCCGGCTGCCCCAGGCCCTGGCGCGCCGCATGGCCAGCAACCGTGCGGAGCCACCGGCCCGCATCTGACAGCGCAGCTCCCGCAGCCAGGCCTGCCGCTCCGCCGTGCTCGGACGCGGCACGGGAGCGGCCACCCGTGGCCGGTCGGGCGCTTCGCCATCGATGGGCTCCTCGGCGGGGGGCGCGTTGCGGGCCTCCCATACGAGGGTGTTCTGGGCCCGGTTCAGGGCGGCCACCTCCCGGGTGTCGGTGCTTTTGAGGAGCGGGCGGGGTCTGCGGCCGGCCAGCCACAGGCCCGTGGCCAAAGCGAAGGCCGCCAGGGCGCCAAGGAGGGAGGGGTTCATGCCGCCAGGGATTGCTGCTGAATTTTTATGTCACCACCCGCCTGGGTCCGGGGGCGAGGTTGATGAGCGTCCTTACACTACCGGCGGTTGTTCCTGGCCTTGCCATGACTGGAAGCTTTGCCGCCTCTTGGATGCCCTCCGTGTTCATCCCCCTGGTGGGAATCCTCGGGCCCGCCGTGGCCATGGCCCTGCTCTTCAACGTGATCGAGGCCCGCGACTGACCGCGTCGCCGTTGCCAGCCCTTCCACAGCTCCTCCTTTCCCCTCCGCCATGACCGTGACCCCCGTGGCCGACCCCTGCGTCGGCAACCTGGCGACGCCCGTCAACAGCAGCTATTTCACCAAGTCCTTCCTCAACGCCCTGCCGGCCTACCGCCCCTCCCTGTCGCCGAATCGGCGCGGTCTGGAGGTGGGCATGGCCCATGGCTTCTTCCTGTTCGGTCCCTTCGCGGTGACCGGTCCCCTGCGCCTGACCGAATACGCCACCACCGCCGGCCTGTTGGCCACCATCGGCCTGGTGTCGATCCTGACGGTCTGCCTTTCGATCTACGGCACCGCCGGCCGCGGCCCCAACGTGCAGCCCCCGGATGCCACCATCGACAATCCCCCCGCCGACCTCTTCACCAAGGCCGGCTGGGCGGAATTCGCCAGTGGCTTCTGGCTCGGCGGCTGCGGCGGCGCCGCCTTCGCCTGGTTCCTCTGCAGCACGGCCATCGTCTCCCCCCTGGTGAAGATCGCTGGCGGCGTCTGGAGCGTGAGCTGAGGGGGTCAGGCGCGCCACCAGCCTCTGACACCTTGACAGCCTTCCAGCCTCGGGGAAACCCGGGGCTTTTTCATGCAGGCGGGTGCCGTCCTGTGGCAGGAGTCCCCACCGACGACCCCTGAGCGTCCAGGGGGATGGGCTTTGACCGCGTTTCTTTCGCATGAAAAAAGCGCCCCCACCAGGGCGGGGCGCTTCTCGGGCGGGCCTGACACGGGCCGGGTTCGGATCGGAGAGGTCAGACCTTGCGGCTGTAGAACTCCACCACCAGCAGTTCGTTGATCTCGAGGGCCACCCATTCGCGGTCGATGGAGCCGTTCACCTTCGCGGTGAGCTTGGTCTTCTCGAACTCCAGGTGGGGGGGAATGTTGGCGAGGCCGGGGAACTGCAGATTGGCCTCCGCCAGCTGCTTGCTGGCCTTGCGTTCGCGAATGGCCACCACATCGCCCGCTTTGCACTGGAAGCTGGGGATGTCAACCACACGGCCGTTCACGGTGACATGGCCGTGGTTGACGAGCTGCCGCGCTCCTGGAACGGTGGGGCCGTAGCCCAGGCGGAAGCAGATGTTGTCGAGCCGGTTTTCCAGCAGCTTGAGCAGGTTGGTTCCGGTGGAGCCCTCCTGGGCTCGGGCTTTCTTCACGTAGCGCACCAGCTGGCGCTCGGAAATGCCGTAGTTGAAACGAAGCTTCTGCTTTTCTTCCAGACGGATCGCGTATTCGGAGCGCTTGCGACGGGCTTGGCCGTGCTGACCGGGGGGATAAGCCCGCTTGGCGGACTTACGGGTGAGACCGGGAAGGTCTCCCAAGCGCCGCGTGATCCTCAGTCGAGGGCCGCGGTAACGAGACATGAAAACAACCAGGCAGGGGAACAAGGCGCGCTGGGGAGGCAAGCTGGGTGCAGACCCATCCCTCCACATGCGGCGCCAACGAACCATCCTAGAGGGCTGGCTGTCGGCCATTCTGCTGGCCCTGATCGGGGCCTACCGCCAGTGGCTCTCGCCCCTCCTCGGCCCCCGCTGCCGCTTCCTGCCCAGCTGCAGCGCCTACGCCGTCGAGGCCATCCAACGCCATGGCCCCTGGCGCGGCAGCTGGTTGAGTGCGCGGCGCCTCAGCCGCTGCCATCCCTTCACTCCCTGCGGCTGCGACCCCGTTCCCGACTGATGCGCTCCCTGATCCTTTACACCCGCGCCGGCTGCTGCCTCTGCGAAGGCTTGGAGGAACGCCTGCGGGACCTGCGACCCGCGGACCCGCCGCGACGGGTGGATGTGGACAGCGATCCCGCCCTGCAGGCGCGCTACGGCCTCTCCGTGCCGGTGCTGGCCGTGGCCGATGGGGCGTCGGGCACCATCACGCCCCTGCCGCCCGTTCCTCCGCGTTTGAAGGGGGAGTCCCTGCGGGCCTGGCTCCACCGCCACATCGGCGCTTGAGCCCGCCCCCGCCGCAAGCCACCAGGCGCGGCATCACCCCGGGTCTGGATCGTCCCAGCCGCCCATGCCAAGGTGTGCCCGCGTGCCCGCTCGCCATGACCCAACGGCTCCATTCCCTGCTCAGCCTCGTGGGATTGCCCATCCCTCCCGGCCTGGCGAATCCGGACCTGCAGAGCCTCAACTGCGACTCCCGCCGCATCAGCGCCGGCACCCTCTTTCTGGGCCTGCCCGGCACCAGCGTGGATGGGGGAACGTTCTGGCGGCAGGTGCTGGCGGATGGGGCGGCGGCGGCCGTGATCAGCCCGGCCGCCGCCCTGGCCGATCCCCCGGGCCCGGGGGATCCGGTGGTGGTGGTGCCCGATCCCGCGGCCCTCTGGGCGGGGGAGCTGGCGGCAGCCTTCTGGCACCACCCCAGCCAGAGGATGGCCCTGATCGGCGTGACAGGCACCAACGGCAAGACCACCACCACCCACCTGATCGAACACCTGGCGGCCCAAACCGGCCGACCGGCCGCGCTCTTCGGCACCCTGGTCAACCGCTGGCCCAACCACAGCGTCACCGCCCAGCACACGACCGCCTTTGCCGATGCGTTGCAGAGTCAGCTCGCCCAGGCCGTGGAGGCCGGCGCCCGGGTGGGGGCCATGGAGGTGAGCTCCCATGCCCTGGATCAGCAGCGGGTGGCGGGGTGTCGCTTTGCCGGGGCCGTGTTCACCAACCTCACCCAGGACCACCTCGACTACCACCCTTCCATGGAGGCGTACTTCGGGGCCAAGGCGCGGCTCTTCACCTCCCCCCTGCTTCAGGGAGGAGCGGTGGTGAACACGGATGACCCCTGGGGCGCCCGACTGGCGGAGCGGTTGCGGGCGGAGGGCACCCCCTGCTGGCGAAGCTCCCTGGACAGCGGCGCGGCGGAACTCACCCTCAGCGATCTCCAGATGGCCGCCGATGGGGTGCGCGGGGTGCTGCACACGCCTGAGGGGAGTGGCGCCTTCCTCTCCCCCCTGGTGGGCCGCTTCAACCTGATGAACCTCCTGCAGGCCGTGGGAGTCCTGCAGCTGCAGGGCCTGCCCCTGTCCCATCTGCTGGAGGCCATCCCCAGCTTCCGCGGCGTGCCCGGTCGCATGGAACGGGTGAGCGCGCCGGCGGCCAACCTGAATCCCGCCGTGCTGGTCGACTACGCCCACACCCCCGATGGCCTGGAAAATGCCCTCGCCGCCTGTCGGCCCTTCACGCGGGGGCAGCTGATCTGCGTGTTCGGCTGTGGCGGCGACAGGGACCGGGGGAAACGGCCCCAGATGGGAGAAATCGCCGCCCGCCTGGCGGATCGGGTGGTCGTCACCTCCGACAACCCCCGCACCGAGGATCCCCAGCGCATCCTCGCGGATGTGCTCGCCGGCATCCCCTCCACCACCTCCGCGGTGGTGGAGGGGGATCGGGCCAAGGCAATTGCGGAGGCCATCGCCTCCGCCGGACCGGAGGATGTGGTGTTGATCGCCGGCAAGGGACACGAGGACTACCAGATCCTCGGCACCACCAAGATTCACTTCGACGACCGGGAGGAGGCGGAAAAAGCGCTGCGCTTGCGCCTCGGCCACACACCGGCCCGCGGCTGAGTGACCCCCCACCCGAAGGGCGGCGGCCATCTCGGCCGTGCCGTCAGCGCACGTTGTTGCGGTCGTAGCGCGTTTCGCCGTCGCGCACCCAGCCGCCATGGCGCACTTCCAGCCACTCCTCGTTGCTGGAATCGCGCCGGCGGGTTCCCGTGATCTCAAACGTTTCGCCATTGCGCAGTTGGCGCAGGACGCGGGAGGTCGCGTCGGCCAGCTCACGCACCTCCACGAAGCCATCCCGAGCGGCGGCTTCCGCCTCATGCCAAGGCCCGCTTCCCGCCGTGGTGGTCACGCCCAAGGTGGAGTGGGCGTATCCCACGGTGCCATCCCGCCCCCGCAGCCACAGCCAGGACCCCAGGCCCAGGGCCACGGGGAGCAGCAGCCACCAGGCACGGCCCTGGGTCACTCGGAGGCCGGGAGGGGCGGTGGCCTCTCCCTCCGGAGCGGAGCCCACCTCCGCCTTGCGGGTGGTGAAGGCGTTGCCCACCCCGGACTTCACGCTGTAAGGGCAGGTGAGGCGCGCGGTGTTGACGCCATCTTTGGTCAGATCCAACACCACCTCCACTCGATCGGCATCGAGGGCCCGGGAGGAGATCACCTTGGCCAGATCCTTGCGCCAGCCCAGGGTGGACGCTTTGTCCAGACAGGCGGCCTCCGCTGTCTTGAGATGGCTGGTGCTGTCGACCGCCGCCAGGGCAGGGCCGCCGATGGCCAGCAGCGCACCCGTGGCGGCCGCGGCCACCAGGCGACGGGACCAGCCAGGCGAGGAGTGAACAAGCATGCCTGTGAACCTCCGGGAGAAAAAAGGGGGGAATGAAGAGAATCCTGAAGAAATGTCGACCTCCGCCGCGAATGTTTTCACGGCGGACGGCAACTCCCTCACCCTATCCAGTCCGAGGCGAATGGCAACGCCTGCCGCCGCTCTGAAACATCCGCCGCACCCTCCCGGGCCACCCATCCCAAGGGTCTGAACATGGTGGCATTGAACTGAAAAGTGGCTGAAAGATTTTCCGGAAACTGTGTGCAGACTGGAACGGGATGCCTTTCCCCGCCAGAGGCATGGCGTTGCGATTGTCACAATCACTTGTCTTTCTCCCGGAAGCTGCCATCATCGAACTGCGCTCCTCAATTCCTCACCACTGAATGGCTCTCGCTGTTCCATTGTCCAAAAAGTTTCTCGCTGAGTTGCTCGGCACCTTCTGGCTGGTGTTGGGTGGTTGCGGCTCCGCCGTTCTCGCCGCCTCCTTTCCCTACGACAACGCCGCCAATCCCCTCGGGCTCGGATTCCTTGGCGTGGCTCTGGCCTTTGGCCTCACCCTGCTGACCATGGTGTACACGATCGGCCATGTCTCGGGCTGCCACATCAACCCCGCCGTCACCTTCGGGCTCTGGGCCGGCGGCAAGTTTCGCGGCTCCCAGGTCTTCCCCTATGTCGTCGCCCAGGTGCTCGGCGCCATCACGGCCGGTGGCGTCATCTGGCTGGTGGTGGGGGGACGGGCGGGGGTCAGCACCCTGCCGGCCCGCAATCCCCTGGCGACCAATGGCTGGGGGGATCATTCCCCCGGTGGCTACGGCTTCTGGGCCGCTCTGATTCTGGAGGTGATCCTCACCTTCTTTTTCCTGCTCGTGATCCTCGGCGCCACCGATCGCCTGGCGCCCACCGGCTTTGCGGGCGTGCCCATCGGCCTGGCCCTCACCCTGGTCCACCTGATTAGCATCCCCGTGACCAACACCTCGGTGAACCCCGCCCGCAGCACGGGCGTGGCGCTCTGGGTGGGTGGCGCAGCCGCGGGGCAGCTTTGGTTGTTCTGGTTCGCGCCCATCCTGGGGGCCTTGCTCGCGGGCTGGGTGCACAGCTTCTTCCTGACCACCGAAGCCGACTACTGAAACCCCTTTGCGGGACCTGCCCTTTCGCAGGCCCCGCCGAGGACACCTTGCTTCCGCTTCAGGGCCCTCAGGACCTCTCAGGCCCAGTCCTTCGCGGCCCCATCCGCCAGGGCCTCCAGCAAGACCTCCTCATCGGCTTGGCTGGTGGTGACATGGGTGCAGGCGCGCAGGCAATCCGGCGCCGGCAGATGGCGCAGCCAGATCCCCCGCTCCCCCAAGCGGTGCGCCACCTCCCCCGGGGCGACGGCGGAACCGTCTCGGCGCCGCACCTGGAAACTCACCAAGCCCGCCGGTGGCGGCTCCTCCAACAGGGGATGGCAGCCGGGCAACGCGCGCAGCCCCAGCCAGAGCCGTTGCGCCCGCGCCTGAATTTGCGTCAACCGCTCGGCGGCCGTGCCGACCTCCTCAAGCAGGGACAGGGAGGCGCGCAGTCCGCTCAGAAGAGGGGTGCAGGAGGTGGCCACCTCGAACCGGCGACCATCGCGGTGGAATCCGCCTCCCGCCTGCTCCTCCGCCCGCAGGGTGCGCCAACCGATCAGGGTGGGCTGGCTCTCGGCCAGAATCCGCTCCGAAAGCAGCACGCCCCCCAGCCCCTCCGGTCCGCAACACCACTTGTGGCCCGTGAAGGCATAGATGTCGGCCCCGGGAGCCTCCTCGGCCACGGGCAGGCTGCCGAAGCTCTGGGCCCCATCGACCAACAACCAGGGCCGGCGCGGATGGGCCGCCAACCGATCGGCGACGGCACCGATCGGCATCCGCTGGCCGGTTTTCCAAAGCAGGTGGGAGAGCACCACCAGGCGGGTGTCCGGGGTGAGCGCCTGATCCAAAGCGTCCAGGACCTGCTGCTCGGGGCAGCCAGGGGCGCCCTTGGGCGACGGGTCGACACCCGGCTCCCACACCCCCAACTTCAGGGTCTGAAGGCGCAAATCAAAGCGACGGGCCAGCTCCCGACAAGCGGCCACGACTCCGTCGTGCTCCCCGTCGCCGATGAGCAGGGTGTCCCCCGGGCGCCAGGGCAATCCCCACAGGGGCAGCACGCAACCCACGGTGACATTTTCGGTGAGCGCCAGCCGATGGGGGGGGGCCCCGCACCACCGGGCCAGCTGCTGACGCAGGCGGGCGGATTCCGCCTCCAGCACGGGCCACAACGCCGTGGTGAAGGGTCCAAGCTCCTGGATGCGCCCCCAAGTGGCCGTGATGGCCTCCAGGGAGGGGGTGGGCAGGGGACCCTGGCCGCCGTAATTGAAATAGGTCTTGTTGGCCAGGGCGGGCATGGAGGCCCTCAAGCCCGCGCTGTCCATGGGGGGGCTCCCTACAGCACCTGGCCGACGGCCACGGCGGCCACGGCGGAAAACACGGTGATGCCGAGGGCGGTGAGGGGGTTCTGACCCTGGGCGACGGCAACGGTGGTGATCACGCCGGCGCCCAGGCAAGCGACGGCCAATTGGGTGGCGAGCTCCCCGGGAAAACGAGGACCGGAAAAGCGGGGATCCGTGCCTGGAAGCATGGGGTGTTCAGGGAGTCTTCGCAGACGTTATGGGCGCGATCGGCATCGTTCACGGCTGGCACGAAAGTCGTTACGCAGCGTGGAAGTTCTTCACACGCGCGTTACAACTCCGCCAGCGGCCGGGGGCCGGAAGCGGGCCGGGCCCGCCCGCCGCTGGCCCAGCGGCGCAAGGCCTCGAGCTGTTCCCGTGCCGTGCGCGACAGGGGCACCACCTGGCTGGCGGCAGCGATCAGATCCGGTTCCTCCAGGTCGCGCTTCTCGCCGAAGGCCAGGT
Organism: Cyanobacteriota bacterium; assembly: GCA_046340515.1. Lineage (GTDB taxonomy): Bacteria > Cyanobacteriota > Cyanobacteriia > PCC-6307 > Cyanobiaceae > Cyanobium. Next base: position 46,387 of record JBKDTB010000105.1, read on the forward strand.
GCATCGCCTCGATCACCGTCTGCTCCAGCTCCGCGCCGGAGAACCCCTCCGTGCGATCGACGAGCACCTCCAGAGGGAGGCGATGGGCGGGCCGGCGGCGCTTCAGCTGCAGGTCAAGGATGGCCCGGCGCTCCAGGGCATCGGGCAGTTCCAGCCAAAAGATCTCGTCGAAGCGGCCCTTGCGCAGCAGTTCCGCCGGCAGGCGCTCCACGGCGTTGGCGGTGGCCACCACAAACACCGGGCTGGCCTTCTCCGCCATCCAGGTGAGCAGGCTGGCCAGCACCCGTTGGCTGGTGCCCCCATCGCTGCGCCCATCGCCGGCGCCTGTGAAGGAGAAGCCCTTGTCGATTTCATCGATCCACAGCACACAGGGCGCCAGGGCTTCCACCCACTGGATCATTTCCCGCGTGCGGGCCTCGCTGGCGCCGACCAGGCCGGCGAACAGGCGACCCACATCCAGCCGCAGCAGGGGCATGGACCAGCTGTGGGCAATGGCGCGGGCGGTGAGGGATTTGCCCGTGCCCTGGGGCCCCACGAGCAACACCCCTCGGGGAAGGGGAAGGCCGAACCGCCGCGCCTCCTCGCTGAAGGCGCGATGGCGTTGGTCGAGCCAGTGCTTGAGCGCGTCGAGACCGCCGATGTCGGCGGGGGTGGCTTCGGTGGGGCAATACTCCAGCAATTCGCTGCGGGCGATCGCCAGCCGCTTTTCCTCCAGCACCTCCGCCAGATCCTCCGGTCCCAGCTGCCCCCGGCGGGCCAGGGCCCGAGCGGCCAACTGGCGCACCCGCTGCTCGCTCAACCCGTGGCACGCGGCCGTGAGGGCGCTCAACACCTCCTCCGACAGGGGATGGCCACTGGCTCGGGCGATGGAGGCCAGAAGGCTCTCGATGGCGTCGGCGTCGGGGAGGGGAAGATCCAACAGGGTGACGCTGTCCTGCAATTCCGCGGGCAGGTCCCAGCGGGGAGCGCTGATCACCAGGGTGTGGGGTCCCTCCCGCAAGCGGCGGGCCAGGTTGCGCAGGCGTCGGCAGATGCCGGGATCGTCGCTGAAGCGGTGGAAGTCCTTCAGCAGCAGAATCACCCCCTGCTCCGGCGGCAGGCCGGTGATCAGCTCCAGGGCTCCCATGGGATGGCGGGCGGCCTCGCCCTCCCGGCCGACGGCACCCTGGAGGCCGCTGATGAAATCCCAGCTCCAGAGGGCCCGGCCCCCCAGGTCGCGGGCCACCCGCTGAAGCAGGCTGTGCACCCGGTCTTCCTCCAGGGTGCGAATCCAGAGGATGGGGGTGCGAGAGCGAATCAGCAGATCCAACTGCTCCACCAGGGAGGGCGCGGCCATCACCCGGCTGTCAAGGGGATGGGGGATGGTCGGGCCCCGCTTCAACCGTTGGCGCGGAAGGGGCGAACGCCCGCAGGGAAGCCCAGCGGGGGTCGCCGGCAGCCGGGGCGCTGCTCCAGCGGTCGGGTCCCGGGCAATCGTTGCCGCAGCGGTTGACCAGGGGGAGCCGAAGGCTCAGCTGCTCGAACAGCCAGCGCTCGGGGTCAAAGCGTCCGCTGGGATCCAGCCGATCATCCAGCTCCTCCCCCGGAACCTCCTCCAGCCCATCGGCCGGGGCCGGGCCGCCGCGAAAGGCGATCAGTTCTTGCACATCCGCCCGCAGGGCCTGGTTGAACTGGCGCAGGCAGCGGGCGCAGCAGAGGGTGAGGATGGTGTCCACCGTGGCGAACACCTCCAAGGCGGTGGTGTGGTGAATCGCCTGCAGGTCTCCCCGCACGGGGGTGAGGGTGTCGAGGTCGGCGATGCGTTGGTCGACCGCCCAATGCTTTCCCGCCTCCAGCGCGCGCAGCTCGGAGAGGGGGATCGGCCGCAGGCGGGAAGGGCTCACTTCTTGGAGTTGGGCTCGAAGGGAAGCCGCCCCGGGGCACCCGAAGTGGCCACGGCGGTTTTGGGCTGACTGGCCAGCTGTTGATCGAGGATCTGCTGCAGGTTGTCCGGCAGGGCTTCGCGGGTGAGGAGGAACGTCTGCAGGCCCTGGAAAACGTTGGCCACCACCATGTAGAGCAGCACCCCCGCCGGCAAGGGAAAGAAGAGGAACATCCCCGTGATCATCACCGGGGTGATTCGGTTGGCCGTGGTCTGCTGCGGGTTGGCTGGCATGCCGAGGCCGGAAAGGATCTGGCTGACGAAGAGGGTGGCGCCAAAGGCCGCCACCAGGATGGCCACATCCCAGTTGATCACCCCATCGGTGACGAAGCCCACCTGACCGAGGGCCTTGATGAAGAGAAAGCCGCTGCGGGCGGCGAGACCCGGGATCTTCGCTTCCACCACCGCATCGCCGGGGCTCAGGGCATGGATCGTGCCGTCCGGATCAACGGTGACCACCCCTTCTCCCTTGGTGACGCTCCAGGCGGGGCGGAACTCCTCCCCATTCTCCACGCCCTCCAGAAGGCTGGAGAAGCTCGCCCCGTCCTTGCTGTGCAGGGCCACGGTGGCCGTGTCGCCCACGCCGAGGCGGGTGCCGCTCTCCAGGGTGCCGATCACAGGCACGTGCTGGGTGGCGGTGATGAAGATGGAGTGGCTGGGGCTGTTGAAGGGCTTGACCTCCACGGCGCCGATCTGTTCGCTCGGCAGAACCTTCAGATTGAAGGTGTAGGGCACGTCGGCGAAGGGGGATCCCCGCAGGGTGGCGAAGAGGGCAAAGAGGATCGGCATCTGCACCAGCAGGGGCAGACATCCCGCCAGGGGGCTGCCGAATTCCTGCATCAGCTTGCCCAGTTCCTCCTGCTGCTTCTGGGGATTGTTGGCGTAGCGGGTCTTGATTTCCGCCTGTCGCTGCTGCATCACGGGCTGGGCGATCCGCATGCGCCGGGCGCTGCGGATGGAGCCGGCGCTCAAGGGGAACAGGGCCAGCCGGATCACCACCGTGAGGGCAATGATCGCCAAGCCGTAGCTGGGCACCAACCCGTAGAAGAAATCGAGGATGGGGAGCAGCAGTTTGTCGGAGATGTAGCCGATCACAGCAGGGCGACAGGAGTGAGGATCCGTGGGTCAGTGTGCCTGATGGCGGAGGCCAGCGGCTGGGGGGCGGTCGCCCCCATCAGGAGGCGGCCACGTCCGGTGGGGCGAAACCGGTGGACACCTTCGAGGGCTTGGAGGCCTTCGGGGCGGCGCGGCGACGCTCCTCAATGAAAGCCTCCAGCTCCCGGAAGCGCGGCACGGAGCGCATTTCAAGCTTGGAGCCGTCGGTCAGCACCAGCACCATGTCGCCCCAAGCCCCCAGACCCCGCGGAGCGGAACGCACCTCCCGAATCTGGCTGTACACCACCTGGGTGCGCTCCCGACCCATCCAGCCCCCATTCACCTCAATGCGGCGGCTGGTGATGCGGTAGCGCAGCCAGAGGGCGCGGATCAAGGCCGCGATCGCGAAGGGAAGGCCGATCAGGGTGAGGCCGAACAGCAGGTTGACGATCAAATCCCCCCGTGCCGGCCCTCCTTCGTAGAAAACGCTTTCCTGGATGGTGGATCCGGGCGCCACGGGGGGGTCCTGCGTGCTCATCCGTGCAAGTCCGCCTTGCGCAACAACTCCAGACATTCTCCCAGCAGGAGGGCCTTCTCCGCGTCGATGCTGCCGGGCTTCAGGCTGAACACCAGCCAGGAAGGACGGGGCACCCGGGGCGGATCGCGAAGGAGCTGGTCGTGAAGCAGGCGCCGCAGCTGATTGCGCCGCACGGCCCGCTTGCTCACCTTGGAACTCACGACCACAGCACAGCGCCAGGGACTGGCGGGGTGGGGGCGATCCCGCGGGGGCAACAGGCCGGGCACCTCGGGAAGCACCCGCAGGGTGAGCCACTGGCCGTGGAACCGTCGCCCCTGGCGGTAGAGGCGGTCAAAAACCTTCACTCCCCGGAGCCGGTGCTTCTGGGGCAGGGCCACGGGTTGACCGCTGGCCTCAAACGGCCAGACGGGCCCGGCCGCGACGCCGCCGGGAGCGGATCACCCGTCGGCCGGTGTGGCTGCGCATGCGCACCCGGAAACCGGACACACGCTTGCGCTTGCGGCTTGTACCTTCCAGTGTGCGCCTGGTCATGACGATTTTTTCTCAGCCCGTCAGCTTACCAGTCAGGGGTGGCGGCTCTGCTGGCGGTCAATTGGAGCCGCTGGCGTCGATCTGGATCAACCAGCTGCCCAGGTAGGAGGAGATGGGAATGTCTCCCGGCGCCTGGGCCAGGGCGTTGAACTGATACATGCCGATGTTGAACGGATTGAAGATGCGCATGTAAACACCCACGGTGTATTTGTCAGAAATCGGTGTCTCCGGGAAGATTTCGATCGTGCCGGCCTTCTGATTCACTTCCACCGTGGCGGGAATCTGCTTGTCGCAGCGCGTGCGTTTGAGCATGCCGCCCTCACTCATCCGACACAATTTGACCCGTCCGGGCTCGATTTTGCTGTCGAAGGTCTTCGGCAGCGAGATCGTCAGCTTGAGGATGGCGGTTTTCCGATCCTTTGGCTTCAGGATCAAGAAGTAGTCGGAGAGCTTGAGGCGCGTGGTGTCGGACTGAAAGAAATAGAGCTTGCGGTAGTCCTTGGTGTTGTCCCAGCGAAACTCCATCAACCCGGGCGTGCCCTGGGCTTGAACAGGGGAGACTGGCACCACCGGGGCGCCGGGCAAGGGGAGGGAGAGGGCCAACCCGGCGGCAAGGCCCAGGCGGGCAGCGGTTGTGCCGCGGGGCGACACACAGCGGGACAAGGCGAAACGAAGCACGGGTGGAGGCTCTGGGAAGGGGCATCAAAAACCCCGTCTTCAAATTCTCCTGAGGCGGATCTGAACGACCGGGGGTCAGTGGTCGGCGGGGGAGGTGGCCGCGGGCTGAACCGCCCGATCCGGACGCAGGCGGGAGGCCTCCCGCAGATAGGGATGCACCAGGGCGCTGCCCGCCTCCAGCCAGGCATGGGCCAACAGACGGATGCAGCGGGGCAGGTCGCCACGCACGACCATCTGCTGGCAATCCAGCAGGGCCACCTCACTCCAGCCCGGTCGTCGCCTGGCGATCGCCGCCGGGAAGCAGGCATCCAGATCGGTGGTGACGGAAAACGTCACCGACAGCAGGCGGGATCCCTCCAGGTGGTTGGCGTCCACCAAGGCGTCGATCAGTTCGCTGACGGCGTCATCGATGGCCTGGCAGGTGTTGGCCGCGGCGGTGGTCGCTCCGCGCAGGGCCCGTAATTCAAGGGCTGGGGTGGCCATGGCTGAGTGCCGGAGATCAGGGGCGGTGGAGCCAGAGCGGTTGCCCGCTCAGGCTCACTTCGATGGTGAAGAGATCGGCCAGGGCGCGCAGCAGCGAACGGCCAGGGATCAGGCCCGCGAACCGCTTGGGTTGCTGACCGAACGTGACGGGCTTCGCGTGCGCCGGGTCGAGACCCGCCAGCTCGGCGGCCAGCCGCCGGGCCGCCTCCTCGTCTCCGAGCCCATCCACCAGGCCGAGGCTTTGGGCCTGGGCCCCGGAGAACACGCGGCCATCGGCAAAGCGTCGCACCTCCTCTTCCGTGAGGCCCCGCCCCGCCGCGACCGCCGCCACGAACTGGCCATAGCTGGCATCAATCAGATCCTGCAGGAGCTGGCGCTCAGCCTCCGTGAGCGCCCGATCCGGCGCGAGGATGTCCTTGTAGAGACCACTCTTGACGGTTTCAAACCGCACCCCCAGGCGCTCCAGCAGGCGAGAGAGATCGTTCCCCCGCAGGATCACGCCGATGGAGCCGGTGATCGTGCCGGGATTGGCCAGGATTTTTTCCGCCCCCATCGCCACATACACCCCACCCGACGCCGAGATGTTGCCGAAGCTGGCCACCACGCGGCAGCCCTTCTCCCGCAGCCGCAGGAGGGCGGCGTGGATCTCCTGGCTGTCGCCCACCGTGCCCCCGGGGCTGTCGATCCGGAGCAGCAGGGCCGGGCATTCCCGCTCCTCCACCTGGCGCAGGGCCTTGAGCACCCGCTCGCGGGTGCTGGCGAGGATCGGTCCCTCGATGGCGATGCGCGCCAGGGTGCGTCGGGTCTTGCGGCGCCAGGGCCAGGGCATCATCACGCTCATCAACGGCAGGATCCTAAAAAGAAGCCCCTCCCCTGCCCGGCAGGACAAACGATGGCCCTGCCCGCACCGCTCTCCCGCGGCCTCCGCTGGCTGTTAATGCTCCTGCCGTTCGCCCTCTGGGGCACGACCATGGCCGCCATGGCCCCTCTGCTGGAGGGCACCACCCCCACCCTGCTGGCCTGCCTGAGGCTCCTGCCGGCCGGGGCGGTGCTGCTGGGGGCGGCGGCCTGGATGGGGCGTTCCCTGGCGGTGGCGGGGCCGGATCGGCCCTGGCTGCTGCTCTTCGCCCTGGTGGACGGCACGCTCTTTCAGGGCTGTCTCGCCCGGGGGCTGGGCCAGACGGGAGCCGGCCTGGGCTCGGTGCTGATCGATTCCCAGCCCTTGCTCGTGGCCCTGCTGGCGCGGCTGCTCTTCAACGAGGCGATCAACCCGGTGGGCTGGTTCGGCCTGTTGCTGGGCCTCGCGGGGATCCTTTGCCTGGGCCTGCCGGCGGAGCTGTTGCGCCATTGGTGGCTGGAGGGGCCGGCCGTGATCGGCGACCATCCCTGGAGCCATGGGGAGCTGTGGATGCTGGCGGCGGCGGCGGCCATGGCGGTGGGCACGGTGCTCTGCCGCTGGGCCACCCGCCAGAGCGATCCGGTGGCGGTCACCGGATGGCACATGCTCATCGGTGGGCTGCCCCTGCTGGTGGCCAGCCTGGCGAGCGGGGCCGCGCCAGGGGGGCTGCCGCTTCCGGATTGGACGCTCGGCCAATGGGGTTGGATGGCCTATTCCTCGCTGGCGGGCAGTGCCCTGGCCTACGGGTTGTTCTTCTTTTTCGCCAGCCAGGGGGATTTGACGGGATTCACGGCGCTCACCTTTCTCACGCCCGTGTTCGCCCTGCTGTGCGGCATCGCCCTGCTCCACGAGCGCTTGCATCCCCTGCAATGGCTGGGGGCCGGCCTGGCGCTGGTGTCGGTGGTGCTGATCCACCGGCGCGAGGTGCTTTGGGGGCGAGGGTCGGGTGGGCCAAACTTGACCGGCCCGGGCGCCGGCGTTTCATAACTTCACATCGCCCGGCCTGGCGTCAGCGGGCGTGCAAGTATGAAGACAACCTGTGCCTCTGGCGATGCAGGAGTGGCTGCCACCGCTGAATGCGCACATCCTCCGTTGGATGGACCCCCTTCATCCGATTGTGGGGCATTGTGTCATCGCCATGGCGGTGATCAGCGTGGTGTTTGATCTGGCGGGGGTGTGGCTGCGCAAGCCCCATCTGTTTGAAGTGAGTTTCTGGAATCTGCTCTTCGCCACCCTGGCGATCTTTGTGGCGATCCTCTTCGGCCAGGTGGAGGCGGGGCTGGCCCAACCCTATGGCCATGCGAGCGCCATCCTCAACTGGCACAGCACATTGGGCTGGTCGTTGGCCGCCATCCTCGCCGTGTTGAGCGGATGGCGCTATGTGCTGCGCGGCCAGGATCCCCGCCGGTTGCCCCTCCCCTATCTGGCGGCAGACGGGCTGCTGGTGCTGTTGGTGGCGGTGCAGGTGGGCTTGGGCAACCAGCTCGTGTGGGTTTACGGGCTCCACACCGTGCCGGTGGTTGAGGCCACCCGGGCGGGATTGGTGTGATGGAGCCCCCCCCGCCCGTGACGAGCCCCTTGATCGAACAGTTGGCTCCCCTGTTGGGCAACAACCACCTGCCCTATGCGGTGCCGATCCATCCCACCCTGGTGCACTTCACGATCGGCCTGTTCGTGATCGCCATCACCTTTGATCTGGCGGCCGCCTTCTATCCCCTGGAGCGTCGCGTGTTTCGCTTCCTGGCGCTGCCCGTCACCCGCGCCGGCCTCCATGACGTGGGCTGGTACAACCTGCTCGCCTGCGCGGTGGTGAGCTTCTTCACGGTGACGGCGGGCTTCTTCGAGATGTTGCTCGCCGATCCGCTGCCGGGGGTCACCAGCGCTCTGGGGCTCGGCAGCGCCACCACCATGCTCTGGCACGGGGTGGGGGGGGTGCTGCTGCTGCTGGTGATCGTGTTGATGACCGTCTGGCGGGGCTTTCAGCGGTTTCGCTGGCGGCGCGACATGGGGCGCCAGGTGCAGTGGCTCTACCTGCTGACGGGGCTGGCCCTGTTTCCAGTGTTCGGGCTGCACGGCACCCTGGGGGCGGAGCTGGCGGCGGAGTTCGGCGTGCACATCAGCGCCGATCAGCTGCTGGCGGCGGGGGCTGATCTGCGGGAGGCCCTGCCATGAAAACCGGTCTGCTCATTGCCCTCGGCCTGCTGGCGGACGCGGCCCTCACCCGCTGGGTCGTGGCCCGGGTGCCCCAATGGCTGCCGGTGCAGGCCTCGGCGGCCGCTCCCCATGTGGATGCCCTGTTCGCCCTGGAAACCGGCATCGGCACCTTTCTCTTCGTGGGCTGCGTCGCGGTGATCCTGAGCACCGTGCTGTTCCGTCGTGCGCCGAAATACGACCTGGTGGACGGGGATCCGATCGAGGGCAACCTGAAGCTGGAGATCACCTGGACCCTGATTCCCCTGCTGATCGTGGCCCTGCTGACCTGGAAAGCCATGGAGGTGAACAGCACCCTGGCCACCCTGGGGGGCAAGCAGCGGGTGAGCGGTGGAGCGGAGGCGATGGCGGTGTCCGCGGAGGCGCGGGCGGGGAGGGCGGGTGCCGGGTCAGCGTCTGGAGAGCCGCTGGAGCGCCCCTATGGCCCTGTGCAGGTGATCGCTCGCCAATGGTCGTGGGAATTTGTTTATCCGGAGGGGGTGCGCAGCGCGGAACTGCACCTGCCCGTGGATCAGGTGGCCCAGCTCGAACTCGTGTCGCTGGATGTGCTGCACGGTTTCTATGTGCCTGCCTTTCGCCTGAAACAGGATGTGATTCCGGGCAGTGTGATCGCCTATCGCCTCACCCCCACGCGGGAGGGACGCTATCGGCTGCGGGATTCCATGTTCAGCGGCGCCTATTTCGCGAGCAATCAAACCAACGTGGTCGTGGAGGCGCCGGAGGCGTTCCAGGCCTGGCTGCGGGAGGCGGCGCGGCAGCCGCTTCGGCCCAGTTGGAATCCCGCCCTCGACCTCCATGGGCGACGGCTGAAGCGCGGTGACCAGGGCTGGGCGACGGTGCCCCCCGCTCCACCCCCCCTCGTGAACGCGGGCCTGGATCCGCAGGCCACCCACGAGGCCTGACCCTCCCCGTCCTGCTTCCGCCCCCGGACTTCTTTCTCCCCTCCCCATGTCGTCCTCGTCTGCCAGCTTCGATCCCCGGGTGCTGCGGGCTCCCCATCCGGTGCCGGGGGCACCCGACAACTGGAAGCGTTTCTTCACCTTCAACACGGATGCCAAGGTGATTGGCATTCAATACATCGGCCTGGCTCTCTTTTTCTTTCTGGTCGGCGGGCTGCTGGCCATGATCATGCGCGGAGAATTGATCACACCGCCGGCGGATCTAGTGGATCCCAGTGTCTATAACGGGCTCTACACAATGCATGGAACGGTGATGCTGTTCCTGTTTCTGTTTCCCATCCTCAATGGCTTCAACAACCTGCTGATCCCGCCGATGATCGGTGCGCCAGACATGGCCTTTCCACGCCTCAACGCGCTGGCGTTCTGGTTGTTTCCCCTCTTCGGCACCATCTTGATGGTGAGTTTCTTCGTGCCCGGCGGACCCTCCACCTCCGGCTGGTGGGCCTATCCACCCCTCAGCACCCAAAACCCCCTGGGAATTTTCTTCAATGGCCAGTTTCTCTGGATCCTGGCGGTGGCCCTCTCCGGGGTGTCGTCCATCATGGGGGCGGTGAATTTTGTCACCACCATCCTGCGGCTGCGGGCGCCGGGGATGGGTTGGTTTCGAATGCCGATCTTCTGCTGGACCGCCGTCGCAGCCCAGGTGATCCAATTGGTGGGGTTGCCGGTGCTGACGGGGGGGGCGGTGATGTTGCTGTTTGACCTGAGTTTCGGCACGAGCTTCTACCGGCCCGAAGGGGGCGGCGATCCGATGCTCTATCAACACTTCTTCTGGTTTTATTCCCATCCGGCGGTGTATGTGATGGCGCTGCCGGTGTTCGGCATCTTTTCGGAGCTGTTTCCCGTCTATGCCCGCAAGCCGCTGTTCGGCTATGAATTCGTCGCCGTGGCCTCCTTTGGCATCACCTTCCTCAGCCTGATCGTCTGGGTGCACCACATGTTCTACAGCGGCACTCCCCAATGGATGCGCAATCTGTTCATGGCCACCACGATGCTGATTGCCGTGCCGACGGGCATCAAGGTGTTTGCCTGGATCGCCACCCTCTGGCGGGGCCGGCTGCGCCTCACCACCGCCATGTTGTTCTGCCTCGGTGGGCTGATCAATTTCATCTTCGCCGGCATCACCGGCGTGATGCTCGCCACGGTGCCGGTGGACATCCACGTGGGCAACACGTATTTCGTTGTCGGTCACTTCCACTATGTGATCTTCAACACCCTCACCTTTGGCGTGTTTGCCGCGATCTATCACTGGTTTCCCAAGTTCACCGGTCGCCTGATGTACGAGGGCCTGGGCAAACTGCATTTTCTGCTCACGTTTGTCGGCAGCACGCTCAATTTCCTGCCGATGCATTGGGCCGGGCTGATGGGCATGCCGCGCCGGGTCGCCTCCTACGACCCTGAATATGCCCTGGCCAATGTGGTGGCGAGTCTGGGGGCGTTCCTGTTGGGGGTGGGGATGATTCCGTTTCTGCTGAATCTGGTCAGTTCCTGGGTGCGGGGGGAGCCGGCCGGCCCCAATCCCTGGCAGGCCATCGGGTTGGAGTGGCTGCTGCCCTCTCCGCCGCCGCTGGAAAACTTTGAGGAGCACGTGCCCACCATCCTCAACGGACCCTATGGCTACGGCCTGAATCGGCCCCTGGTGGCGGATGAGGAGCGCTACATCGCCCGCGCCAGCGGGAAGGAGGCGGAGTGATGGGCACCACCCCAGCCCCCGCGCCGGCCCACGCCTCCCATGGTGGCCACAATCTCACCGGCATGGTGATCTTCCTGCTCTCAGAGAGCGTGATCTTCCTGGCCTTCTTCGTCGGTTATGCGGTGTTGAAAGTGTCGTCTCCCCTCTGGTTGCCGGAGGGGGTGGAGGGCTTGGAGGTGCGGGACCCCCTGATCAACACGATCGTGCTGGTGAGCAGCAGTTTTGTGGCCTGGTTCGCGGAGACGCGCCTCCGACGGGGGCAGCTCCGGGCCTTTCGGGCGGTGTGGCTGCTGACGATGGCGATGGGCACGTTTTTTGTGATCGGCCAAGCGATCGAATGGCGCCACCTGGCCTTCGGGTTGGGCAGCGGCGTGTTCGGCGCCACCTTCTACCTGCTCACCGGTTTCCACGGCCTGCACGTGATCACAGGCCTGCTGCTGATGGCCGTGATGCTCTGGCGTTCCTTCCGCCCCGGCAACTACGCGGGCGGCGACGCCGGTGTGGCATCGGTGTCGCTCTTTTGGCACTTCGTGGATGTGATCTGGGTGGTGCTGTTTCTGCTCCTTTATGTCTGGCAGCGGTGATGACTGACCCAGGGACCTCCAGCCCCGCCGCGGGCCTCATCTGCGATGAACAGCTCGCGGATGGGATTGTGATCGGCGCTGGCGCCGCCGGTGCCGCCGTGGCGGCGGAGCTGGTGGCGGCGGGGCGCCAGGTGGTGCTGCTGGAGCGGGGTGACCCCTTGCCGCTGGCGGCCACGAACGTGGTCGGGCTCCCCCTGTTCCGGGGCCAGGGCGCCCGGGCCATGGAGAACTGGTTTGGGCCCGACGGCGATCCCTTCCGCCCGCAGACAGTCTATGCCCCCGGCGGCAACACGCGGATCTGGGGCGGCGTGCTGGAGCGGATGCGGGAGGCGGAATTCACGGGCCTGCCGATGCAGGAGGGAGCGGGGCCCGATTGGCCGTTGCGCTACGGCGATCTCGCGCCCTGGTATGCCAAGGCGGAACAGCTCTTGCAGGTGCATGGCCGCGCGGGGCTCGACCCCACCGAGCCCCCCCGCGACGCCCCCTATCCCTTGGCGCCCCGGCCGGTGCCTCCCTTCCTGGAGGCCTTGGGGGAGGGCCTGGCGCGGCAGGGCCTCCATCCCTATCGCCTGCCCCTGAGCCGCCCCGCGGATCCGGGGGAGGCCGGTGGAGACGCGGAATCCTGCCTGCTCGGGCCGGCCTTGGCGACTGGGCGGTTGCGGTTGGTGAGCGGGGCGCGGGTGCGCTCCATCGCCGTGGCACCGGACGGCCGGCAGGTGCAGGGGGTGGAGGCGGAGGTCGGGGGCCAGCGCTGGTTGTTTCGCGGGCGACAGGTGGTGCTCGCCGCTGGCGCGGTGAACAGTCCTGTGATCCTGTTGCGATCCCGCAGTGACGCCCATCCGAACGGCCTGGCCAATGGGTCGGATCAGGTGGGCCGCAACCTGATGAAACCGCAACTCAGCGTGATCCTGCAGCGGGCCAGCGAGCCCAACGACGGCCGCTACGACCGCAGTTGGGGCATCACGGATTTCTTCGCCGGTGATCGCAACGTGCGCTACGCCCTGGGCACGGTGCAGGCCGGCGGCGGCGTGCTGCGGGATTCCCTGTTCGCCGAGTCGCCGCCGGTGTTGTCGCTGGTGGCGCGGTTGCTGCCTGATGCGGCCCTGGAGTGGTTGGCGGATCGGTCGTTCACCTGGTGGGCGATGACGCCCGTGCTGCCGGATCCCGCCAACCGGGTGAGCTTGCGCGGCGAGCGCGTGCAGGTCGACTACCTGCCCAATTGCCGTGAGGCCCATGATCGACTCGTCTACCGCTGGTTGGGAGAGATCCAGAAGGTGGATGACGACCCGCTGACGCCGGAGGTGCGGCGCACGATCGTCTACCCCCGCGGCGAAGCCCCCCTGGGGGTGATCGGCCACGCCTGCGGCACCTGCCGCATGGGAAGCGATCCCGCCACCTCGGTGGTGGATGCGCAAGGCCGCTGCCATGGCCTCGACAACCTCTGGATCGCCGATGCCAGCATCTTTCCCGGCTGCCCATCGGTGGGGCCTGGACTCACGGTGATCGCCAATGGGCTGCGGGTGGGCAGGGCGGTGGCGGCGGCGCTTTGAGGGGGCTCCGGGGCTGGCGGGGGAAAAGGACGCAACGGTTCTGATCACCGGCCTCCAGGCGCTTCCCGAGCACCCCATGCGGCGCGGCACTCGCTTTCCGCAGGGGTGGAAGCGGCTGGAAGCCATCCCCCGCAGCCCTGTCCCCCTGTCAGGGGCGGATGCGTTGCCGCAGCTGGCGGGCCCAAGAGAAGGCGCCGGCCGCGCCAAGCAAGGGCCCTGGACCCGGCACAGGGGCGGTGTAACCACCCAGGTCCGCTGCCGTTGTCTTGTAGGCCTGCAGGACGCCGGGGATCAGGGCATAGCCGGGAGGAAGGTTGCCGATGGACGTGCCAAGGGTGCCGTCCGCGTTGATGGTCACGCAGTTTTGCTGCGTGCCAAGGGTGCATTGCGCCCGCTGGAGCGTGGAGGGATTGAAATAGACATCAAATTGCGTGGCCGTGCTGTTTTGGGTGACGGAGTAATCGTTGTCTGTGCCGGCCAAGAGGAGATAGGAGCCATCCGTCAATCTGGGGCCGACGGTGAGACCCTCCCACTTTTCGGGGGCCAAGCCACCCAGCCCCGCCAGGGACGGATCGGCCAGCGTGGTGGGGGCGGCCAGGTTGATCAAGGCCGTGGACTGTTTACTCACTGGGATGACGCCTGTTGGATTGGCCCCATTCAGATCCACAAGGCTCACATCGCTGGCTCCAAGCAGATCGATGAGGTAGACCAGCTTCTGGGGAGAACTCAAGGTGCTGTCCACACCAACGCCACGGTTGTTGCGCTCCAGCACCAGGAAACGATGGTCATCCAAGGCCACCAGGGCAGAGATGCCTCGGCCTTGGGCCGGCGCCGTGCCGGTGCCATCCAGGCGATAGGCGTATTGGCCCACAACCGCGCCAGAGTTGAGGTCGAATTTAAGAATGCGTGAGTAGAGGCTTCTAGCAAAGGAGGAACCGGAATTATTGCCATCGGTGACGGTGCCATTCTGCAACATGGCGTAGGCATGGTTTCCATCCGGGCTGATGGCCAAACCCTCAAGGCCACGGTTGGGTTCACGGCCGGAGGTCAAAGCGCCGGGTTTTGGGGTGGCCGTGTAGTTGACAGTGCTGTTGACCTTGGGAAGAATGTTGGCTGGCATGGCATACTGGCGAACCAGGGAACCATTGCGGCTGAATTCGTAGAGCGAAGGGCCATATTCATCCGCGACCAAAAAATTGCCTGTTCGGGGGGATATCACGAAGCCTTCAGGGTCAAACGATTGGCCCAACACAGTGGATGGATTGGGTGCCAACCCGTTCAGAGGTGACGATCCAGAGCGGAATGGAATGGTTTCTTCGATGTTGAACGACGCTATGGTCCCGGTCGTTGGATTCACGGAAAGGCTGAATCGATGCACGCGTGTGTCGTAGCTGATCGTGCCGCCGCCAGGGCCACGATCCGAAAGGCCCCACCATTCGTTGCGATTTGAATCATAATAGAGATCGGAAAAGAAACCCATCCTGCCGTTATTGACGGACGTTCCACCCGAGCGATCGAGGAGGTCGCCGGCAAGGGTCAAGCCATTGGTGAACTGTGGCGCGGCCTGGGCGGGCAAGGCGAACGTCACGCCAATCAGAGCGAAGGCAAAGGCTATCGAACGCATGGCCGGCAAAAAGCAATCAAGTGACGTCACAGCTTGCAGAAGAATTGATGGGCGATTCCTCAATGAGAGGTAATCATTCGGTTAAGACATCGCCCGCCCCCCTTGTTGCTTCGGCCCTCGCGTTGGCCCTCGGAGAACCGCGCCAGGGAGCCAACAGATCACGGGTGCGCTTCAAACCAGCGGTCTTGACTTGAGCCTTGAATGAGATGATCAAACCCTCCAAAGAGGGGGTGTCGAGGTTTGGGTCCGAAGCGGCGCGGGAGCCAACCAGGATCCCTCGGAATCAGCCAGGCCTTGGGAGCGGCCAGAACCAGCCATTCGCGCCGTTGGCGAGCCAGACGGGTCTGGCACGCCCACGGCGGGCGGTGACGCTGGTGGCGGCTCAGAGCTGGCTGGCGGCTGGGCTGGAAACGTTCTCGGCCACACGAGCCCGCTGGCCATCGCGGCTGCTGAGCGACTTGTTCTGGCCAGGCACAGGCCGACCGCGGCGGTTGGTGGAGAGGCTGGCGGAGCCGGGGCCAGGGTTCGGGGATGACACGCTGACCACGCCGGGATGGCGGGGGCCGGATTGGGGACCGGAGACGGAGGTGGGAACGCCGTCGGCGGCGCGAATCGGCACGGCGGAGACGGCGAGGGGCATCAGGCTGGCAGCGGCCAGAAGGAGGCCAATGGGGCGAAAAAGCGGAAGCATGGAGGGCGGCGGCGAGACAAGGCAGTCCCACGAAGTGTGCTTGTCGTTACCTTTCTGGCCATGTGACCGGGGATGCATTTGACCCAAATGGGTCGAAATCCTTCGATTTTGTTCCGCTCCCCCAGGGGCCAGGCCCTCAGCGCTCCCCAGCCGGAACAAGGCCGAACCGCAACGCCTTGGCCACCGCCTGGGCCCGAGTGCTGGCGCCGAGTTTGCGCCGCAGGACCTTGACCCGGCCGCGGACGGTTTCGTAGCTGATCGACAGCCGCTCAGCGATCTGCCGGTCGTCCAGGCCCTGGGCCAACAGCTCCACGATGTCCAACTCCCGCCGATTGAGGGGCGGTGTCCCATCGCGCCAGGGTTCGCGCTTCCAGGCCGCGGTCTCCAGGGCGGCCACAACGGAGGGAGAGCGGTAGGGCTGGCCCAGGGCCAGGGCGCGGGAGAGGGCGACCAGCGGCTGACTGGCAGCGAAACACTCCACCTCCAACAACACCGCGTCGGCTCTGGAGCGGCCGGCCGCCACCAACTCCTCCTGCCCCCCCTCAACGATCAATATCGATCGCAATCCCCGCACCACGGTGGGCGCCCGCTCCACCAGCGCCAAAGCGGAACCGCGCTCGAGGCTCTGGGTGACGATCAACAAGTCGGGTTTGGACACTTCCAGCCCCTGCAGGGCTTCCTCCTCCGTGGTGACCATGAAGGCAGCGGCTTGCTCTGGGCCATGGCGTCGAAGCCCAGCAGCAACAACGGGCGAGCCGAGACAAAGCCTGTTTTCAGACAGAGATCACGGCCAAACGGCCAGCTCGCCGCGGCGAGTCTGTTCTTGCTGAGGCCGCGAAAGGTGGGCAGCAGATCCAAGGGGCCTGCCTCGCTCACGCTGAATCCTGCCAACCCTGACAGGCGGAGGGGAAGATTCCGCCAGCCAAGGGGCCCCTCATCGCGCTGCTGGGGCAAGGGGCCAGCCCGCAGCCGCCGGCCTTGACGACGTGGTGATGGGGCGGATGTGGAACAGATTTCAGCGCGATGGGGTGATCGGCGCCATCGACAACCTCAACCGCCACCGGGGAGGCAGCTTGGCTGACAACAGGGCACTGAGAAAGAGCAGCAACGCGGGGGCCGTGAGCAAGTCTGACAAGGGAAGCCAAGATCCTGTTCTGGTGGACTGTTCCCGATGGCATCAGAATGTTCCCCTGGTCTGGCCGCCATAACCGGAGGCAGAGGTTTGGGCAGGAACCGCGGGGGAGCGTTGAAGAACGTTGAGAGTGCCTCCTTCTTGACGCTTGAGGCATTGCCACTGGAAGGATTGATTGACAGGCAAGTTGCTCACCACACCGGTCCATATGGGGGCCTTGGCTGAACTGAATTCTGTGCGGCCATCAATAATGTATTGATAAAACATGTTTGGATCCAGCTTCACGGCTTTTTGGGGATCGTTGTTGCCCAGCTCGGGCAGATTGCCGCTGACATAGATGCTCTCGCCCGGGTTGGTGAAGCCGCGGTCGCAAACAAAGTGCATGGAGCTGCGAGGAGAGGCGGCGGTGAGGGTGAAACGAAAGATTCCACTCTGAGTCACCGGCAGGATGGGGCTCTTGGCCAGAATCCGCTGGCTCCGGTCCTTGAACCAACCCGAAGGAGCGGCCTCGAAGGCGGCACGGGAGGTCTGGGCCGGCAAGGGAGATCCGTTGAAGGACACGCCTTGGGCGGTGGCCTGATCCACCACCAGTTCCACCACAGTGGATCGGCGCATGGGAGCACCAGCCACGCCGCCGTTGGCCGAGGTCGCGGCGCCGATGGTCACCGTTGCCTGGTTGCCCGTGCGCTGTTGGCTGAGAGGGATGGTGCGGTGCGGATAGAAGGGCGAACCGTCACTGGCGTACTGCACGGTGCGGCCATCATCTTCATAGAGCGTGAAGCGACTTGGTGTGCCATCGGCGAACACGCGCAGCAGAAGAGGGGTTGGGCCAGAGGTGGCGCCGGCAGCCAAGCGATGGCCCTCGGCATCCTTGGTGTCCGCGTCCACCGGCATCAGGGGAAGGATGGCTCCGGCGCGGGCAAAAGCCGGCAGGCGGAAGAGTCCATCGCGATAGACCGGCACCCCGCTCAAGGTCTGCCCCCGACTGCGAACCCACTCGTTGCTGTGGTAGTTCACCCAATCACCGGCGGGCAAGTAGATGTCGCGGGCGATTTCTCCATGGCTGGCGACGACGCCAACCAAGAGATCAGGCCCGATCAACTTTTGATGGCCCATGCGCAACACGGCGGGATCATTTTGGTAGTAGAGCGCCATGGGGGCGATCAGGGGTTCGCCAAACTGGTGGGCCCTGTGGGCCAGGCTGTAGTAGTAGGGAATCAGCTCGTAGCGTTGGCGCAGGTTGGCCAAATTGCTGGCTTTCTTGCCGACTTGATTGGGAGCTGTGGGATAGGAGGGCGCTGAGGTGTTGAATTCATTATCGGTGTGGGGGCGCACGGGCACATCAAACCAAGCGCCATTGGCCAACCACTGGGTGTAGAGCTCGTCTTCATAGCCGCGATAGGAGCCTGACTTGTCATTGCCGGGCATGGCTTCACGACGGAAACCACCAATGTCACTGCCGTAATAATCAACGCCAGAAAACGCCATGTGGAGCTGGGTGTTGAAGTGGGTGGCGAGGGCGGAGAGGTTGGAGGGGATGTCTCCCGACCACAGGGCAGCGCCATACCGCTGGATGCCCAGCGCACCGGAGCGGGTGAGCAGGAGGGGGCGTGGATTGGTGAGGCCCAGACCGTTGACGGTGCCCCGGTTCTGGACATAGCCATCCCAGATCGACTGATTCCAGAGCAGGTTGTAGAGGTTGTGCACATCGGAATGTTCGTTCTTCAGTCCAGAAGCCGTCCGTTCCACGCCCTCGTAGCAGGCCGCACGATCGAATCGCTCCGGCTCGCCGAGATCTGTCCAGTGGACCATCACGCCTTTGGCCGAGAGATTGGGAAGGCGGCGATTGGCGTGGATCCAGCGGCGGGCACCGGCATCACTCCAATCAATCATTCGGCCGATGCCCCAGAAGTCTGAGGCGTCAATCTCCACGGGCACGGTTTGTTGGGCGGCATTGCAGCGACCAGAAGAATCGCGGCGAAAGGCCATCAGGTCTTTGGGCATTTGGTTATAGGTGCCTGTGCTGTTGGCGATGTAAGACTCCTCGATGGCGGCAATGCCGATGTTGTCATTCCAGTATTGCTTGATTTTGTTGGCCGGGTTGGGGAAGGAGTAGCGACCATCAGCAACCAGTGGTTCTTGATTTTCGTCCCAATTCAGGCGGCCCATGGCGCTTGCTGGAGGGTCGTTGCTGCGGATGCCACCAAACCAGTTGAGGTCAAGCACAAAACCATCCACCGGAAAGCGATCCTGACGCAGGCTGGTGAGGATGGTGTCGATCTGATTCCAGTTGTCATAGCCAAATTCCGAAACCCAGAGCCCGAATGCTTTGCGTGGCGGGACGGGCGGGCGGCCTGTGAGTTCCATCAAGTCACGGCGTAAATCCAACAGATTGGGCCCGCCAAGAATGAAATAGCGCAGTTGGTCGCCATACATCGAGACATTCCAGGGAGATGGGCGAAAATCCCAGGATTGGAAATAGACATTATCAAGGACAAGGCCGTAGTTGAGGTTGGCAGGGCCCAGGGCATAGAGGACTGGCATCTGGATGTTGCCAACGGCGCCGCCTCGGAATCCTTGAAAGCCATTGCCAAGGTCATTCAGGCCGTTGCGTTGACCAAGGCGGAGCCAATCCCCATCCGCGGCGCCAAGGCCAGCTGGCCTGGAGGCGGGATCCATGAATTCTTGGCCGAGCCCATAGGCCGCTTGTTGAGCGGCGGAGTCGATCCGCAGTTGCTTGCGCGGTTGATCCAGGTTTTGGGGGCACACCGTCAGCAGACGTCGGTTGGTGGACCGCTCCGTTGCTGTGAGGCAGAGGGTGGATGGATTCCAAGACAGGCTCAGTTCCCGTGTTTCCAATCCATTGGCGACCCGGCGCAGTTGGGTTGGCCCTGCGTAATCCCGCTTGAACACCATCGGCGAGCTGAAGATCGCCTGCGTGTCTGGCGGCGCCACGCCCGCGGCCGTTTCCACATGGATCAGATCATCGTCCAACACCTCCAGCCTGAGATAGGCATTGGCGCCATTCACGGAGGTGCGCACCACCTGGCTCCGGGCCGGGGAGTGGAGCAAGGGCACGAGCAGCAGCGGTGCCAGCCAGGGCAGCACCCTTCCCATGCGCGGGGGAGCAAAAGCAGGGCCGAGGGCAAGAAAAGCGGGAGGATGCATGGTGGCTCAGCCATGGAATCGTTTGCCTTGGGAGGGGAGAGACACTTCGCTCGAATCTGGCAAGACCCATCGGGTGCTTCTTTCGAGTGTTGGTTCGCGGCCCCTACCACCAATTGCAATTTACAAGACAGCCTGTGGTTGGCAGGGAGGATGTGGATGATGTAACAATCTAGCTGTTTGGCGGGGTTGGGCTGAGGGGCGGTTGTGCATTGGGGGACCGAGATGGTTGCTGATCGGCAACCCTGAGCTTGCCGGAGTGAATTGGTGGAAATCGCCACAATCGCTTCAGGAATCCATGGGCTCACTCCTCGCCTATCCTGACCGTCGGCAAACCAAAGGCATGAGGCTGGTCCGCAACACTGGCAGTGATCGCGTCATCGACGCGTTAGTCCCGGAGCTTCGACCAGGGCGCAGCCTCAGTGTGGTCACCAGCAAACTCTCGATCTTCGCCTTTCAAGCCCTCCGCACCGGGCTGCGGGGGCTGGATTCCATCCGATTGATCCTGCCGGAGGAGGAGAGCGATCTCGATGTGTTCGGCACGGAGGCCGATCGGGTACGGAGGAATCTGCTGCGGCAGCGCTGGCTGACGGGCGCCTTGGCCCAATGGTTGAGGGAACGGGTGGACATTCGTCGGACAACAAG
>JBKDTB010000106.1:0-25475 GCA_046340515.1 Cyanobacteriota bacterium
GGTGCCGCTCCAGCCAGGCGTAGAGGGCGGGGGTGGAGTGGCCGAAGTGCAATTGCTCCTGGTGCTCCATCAGCTGGAGCACGGAGCGGAAGGTGCGCTCCGCCGCCTGCCAGGTGTCGGCGACGGGCCACAGCCAGGCCAGATCCAGATGGGCATGGCCCAACACCTGCCAACAGCCGTTGCCTGGCCCGGCCGCTGGCGCCCCGCTCCCCTCCCGCAGGGCCCGCAACTCGGCCACGGTCGTCGCCAGGATCCCGTGGGGATCGGCGGGATCGAGGGGTTCCAGCTCCAGGCGGCTGAGCACCAGGGCCCCATCGTCATGCCGGGGACTGCGCAGTCGAAGCTCCACGGGCCAGCCGTCCTCCCGCCACCACGCCTCCGGCAGGGCCCAGCGACAGCCGCTGTCAAACAGATCCCCCTCGTGCACCCGCCTGCCCCGCACCCGGAGTTCTGCGGCCTCCGCCCACCAGCGCAGGGCCAGGCGGGCCCGCGCCACCTGTGGGCCGAGGGCACGCCAGGCCTCGGGGCAGCCCAGGGACAGCCGCAGATGGCACCACTGGCCGCCTCGCGGCCAGACGATCAGGCCCCGCGCCGCCCAGTCCGGCCGGTGGAGGGCGGCCCAGGGATGGTGGAGGGCTGGCCCCTCCCCGCCGGTGGGCGTGGCACGCCGCCACAGCGGTTGAAGCTCCAGGGGGTGAACCACGGCAGGGGTCCGGGGGCGCAAAACATTTCAATCCCAACAGGAACGGCCCCTCAACGGTCCCCCTCGCCCTGGATCGTCATGGACGCCCCATAAGATGATGCGGCCGCTCGGGGAATGCCCGTTCCGACGCGCCTGTCTCCCCTGTCACACGCTGAGAGCCCATGCTCGCCCTCAAGATCTCGGTCTACTCGGTTGTTTTCTTTTTCATTGGCATCTTCGTGTTTGGCTTCCTGGCCAGCGATCCGAGCCGCACACCCAGCCGCAAGGACCTCGAGGAGTGAGGGGTCCGCTCCCCATGGGAGACAACGCCCCTGCCGAGCCGGGAACCGGCTGATCGGGCCCATGGGGGACCTCACCCCATGGCAAGATCGCACCCACTTTGAGAGGGTGTGCCTTCGGTGGTGCCCCATCGCCCGTTCCTGGATCCATCACCACCGGAGCCTGCCCTGAAGGAGCGTGTGAGGGTCGGTACCGGAGTGGCCCTGCTCCTCCTGGGTGGAGCGTTTTGCACGGATCAACCGGCCGCTCTGGCGAGAGAATCCAGAACTCCAGGGCCGTCCTTCCACGCCACGCTGGGTCCGCCGATCACCCTGGCGGAAGTCCAATCCCATGGGGAACTGTCGGATGACCCGTCCCCTGGATCAGGGGGTTCAGGACCGTCTTCCGGGGATGCGCACGGCGGGCTCATCGTGCGGCTGCCGCCCCTGCCCGCGGCTCTCGCCGCCGCTCCGCCAGCCCTGGCACGGTCCGCCTCGGATTCCCCCGTTTCCCCTGCCGCAGCCGGGGACGTCGCCTCAGGAGGTCCATCGTCTCCGCCAGAGCCGTCCCGGGTGGAATCGGGTTCCGATGAGGCGGCCTCTCCAGCCTCCTCCCCAACCGCCCAACCTCCGGCTCCCGCTCCCGCAGCTCCAACGCCCTCAGCTCCCGCTTCCTCCGGTTCACCCCCCGCAACTCCCGCGCCACCGGCCATGGGGGGCACCCCCGGGAGGCTGCCCCGCCTTGCCGCTCCGGTCCCGGCCGAAGCCATTCCCTTGGAGCTGGAGATCCTCGGCAACCGCCAGGAATACGACGCCCAACTGGAGCGTTTTGTGACCACGGGCAACGTCTCCGCCAACATCGCGGGGGGGCGTCTGCAGGCGGATCGGCTCGAATTCGATCCCGCCAGCCGCACCCTGTTTGCCGTCGGCGCCGTGCGGTTTCAGCGGGGGCAGCAGTTTTTTCAGGCCAGCCGCCTGCGCTACAGCTTGCTGGAGGGGACTGGCGAGTTGGAGGACGTCTACGGGGTGCTTGACCTGGACGGCAGCGCTCAGGATCTGGATCTGACGCAGCCGCCCTCCACCCCGCTGCCCGCCCCGGAGCCCTTCAGCTGCCCTCCCTCCCTGCCGCCGATCCCGGAGTGGCATCCCTATCCCTGGGCGGTCACCGGCTGGGCAGGGCAGATGACCACCGCCAATTTCGGCGACGCCTTTCTGTTCAACGGCAAACCCCGGCCGGAATATCTGATGGGGGTGGGCCTGCAGCGGCGCCTGATCAACGGCGGGCCCCTCTCCCTTGAGTTGGACGCCAATCTGCTGGGCCACCACGCGGCCCGCCAGGCTGGAGGGCCCTACAACCAGGCGACGCCCTTCGCCGATACCCCGTCGCAGACGTTCGGCGAGGCCACCCTCGGCATCGGCGCACGGCTGTGGGTGCGGCCCTGGTTGAACATCTTTTTTGAAGAGGGGGTGAGCCTCCTCACTGCCGCCAGCAACTGGGAGAAAACGGAGCGGGAGAACTACTCCACCTTCCTCAACTACCTCGCCTTTGAGGTGGAGGGTCTGGTGACGCCCGAGTGGTCGATCGTGGGACGCATCCATCACCGCTCCGGGGCCTACGGTCTCTACAGCGGTGTGCGCGAAGGCAGCAACGGCTACCTGTTGGGGGTGCGCCATCGTTTCGGCAAGGTGGAACGGCCCCGGGTCAGCGCTCCGATGCCCGCCCCCCGGGGCTGCCCCGGAGCCCCACCCCCCGACAGCCGCCCGCGGGAGGACCTGGCCAGTCAGTTGGAAGCGGTGACGATGGGCGTCGAACGCCAGCCTGCTGCCCTGCCGCCGTCCCCTGCGCCCGTCGCCCCGGCCTCCCCCCCGCCGCCCCGGGGCGGCACGGTGTGGACCCGCGCCAGCGAGGCGGAGCGTTTGCGGCAGAACGCCATTGCCCGGCTGGATCAACGGGTGGGGAATGTGCTCTTCCAGCAGAGCCTCACGGCGGAACGCCGCTACGGCTTCCCGAGCCAGTTCGCCGTGACGGACTCGGAAAACGAATACGGCCAGGTGCGACCGGGCCAGCTCAACCCCCTCACCAGCAAGGACAACCGCCCCTTGATCAAGGGCACCATCAGCCGCTGGCGTCTGCAGGCGAGTCGGCTGGTGATCACGCCCACCACCTTCGCCGGCGATCGGGTGGCCTTCAGCAACGATCCCTTCACCCCTGCGCAGTCCTGGATGGATTCCGAAGGGGTCATGGGCACCCTGAAACCCAATGGCGACACGGTGATCAAGGCGGGACGCAATGAGGTGGTGCTGGAAGATCGGCTGCGGATCCCGGCCCGCCGGCAGACGCTGATCCGCAAAAAGGAGGAGGTGGACAACCCCTGGGTGATCGGCATCGATCGGGAGGATCGGGACGGTGTGTTTCTCGGCTACAACGCCAGGGTTCGTGTCGGGGAGCGGGGGCAGCTGACGTTGCAGCCCCAGGTGCTGGTGGAGCGTGCGATCGATGGCGAAACCGACAGCTATCCCTACCCCTGGCAGTCGGCAGGGGCGGGCGCGAAGAAGCAACCGGCCACCACGGGGGATGACTTCGGCTTCCTGGCCCGGTTGCAGACCACCTTCTTGGGGTTTGACGCCAACGCTCGGGTGGACATCTCCACGTTCAACCCCGACAACATGCCCAATGGCACCCGCAGCTGGGCTGAGTTGACCCGCGATCTGCGGCTGCCCTGGGTGGGCAACAGCGAAATGCGATTGTTCAGCGCCTATCGCTTCCGCACCTGGAACGGCACCCTCGGTGAACAGGATGTGTATTCGGCGTTTGGCGGCTTCCTGGAGAAGAAGGCCATCCTGCCGAATTGGGGTCGGTTGAGCAGCAATTATCTCTGGCGGATTGGTCTGGGCAATTATCAGGGCAATGCCTTCGACTCCAACAACCTGGCCACCTTCTGGCGTGCGAATGCCATCGGCTCCCTCAACCTTTCCCTGCCGTTGTGGACGGGCAAGGCTGCCCCAGCGACCCCGTTGCAGGGCCTGGCCAACACGGCTCAAGCCGTGGTGCCGGGCCTCAGCCTGAATGCCAACCTGCAGGGCATACTGGCTTACTACGGGGATGGCACCAACCAGAACACCGCGAGCCTCTCCGGGGGGCCCACGCTCACCTTGGGCCACTTTGTCAAACCCTTTCTCGACTACACCCAATTCACTGTCACTGGAGGCGGCACCCTGCGGCAAGGGGTGAGCCCCTTCGGCTTTGATCGCGCGGTGGACCTGGGCACCCTGAGCTTTGGCCTCACCCAGCAGATCGTGGGCCCATTGGTGTTCAACGGCGGCGTGGGCCTGAATGTTGATCCGCAGTCCGGCAACTACGGCGAGGTCACGGGTTCCTATTTGGAACTGCGCTGGCAGCGGAGATCCTATGAAGTGGGTATTTTTTATAGTCCCTACGACGGCTTGGGTGGCCTGCGGGTGCGATTGAATGATTTCAACTTCACTGGACCCGGGCTGCCGTTCGTGCCCCTGACGCCAAGCCAGGCGATCGAACAAAGGCCCTTCTGAGGCGAGGAGCTCGAGACCCGTCAGCCGGCCTCTGCCGGGGGCGTGGCCACGGGCGGGAAGCCTTGCACGTAGGGCAGGCGGCGGGCTGTGTTCGCGAGTTGGGGCCCGTGGCTGAGAAGTTGGGAGGTGCCGTCCCACTGGCCGCTCACCAGCATGCTGCGGGGACCGGGATCCAGGTGGAGCGGCCAGCGGTTCTCGCCGGCCGCCTCGCTCTCCAGGGTGACCTCCAGGCTTTCCAGATCCAGCTCCAGAACCGTGCCGGGATCGGCGGCCACGGCCTCCTGGATGGCCGCCACCGCTTCGCCACTGGCGGACAGGCATGGAATCCCCAGGGCCAGGCAGTTGCCGAAGAAGATCTCCGCGAAACTCTCGCCGATCACCGCCCGGATGCCCCAGCGCATCAGGGACTGGGGCGCGTGTTCCCGGCTGGAGCCGCAGCCGAAATTACGGTTCACCACCAGCACGGAGGCCCCCTGGTGCTCCGGTCGATCGAAGGGATGGGGGCCGTCGGCGTGGCCGGATCGCTCCGCGCGATCGTCGGCGAAGGCCCCGGTTGCCAGGCCCTCGAAGGTGACGCACTTCAGGAAGCGGGCCGGGATGATGCGATCGGTGTCGATGTCCGAGCCGACCACGGCCACCGCGCGGCCCCGATGGCGGCGGACGGGACCACTGGGGAACGGCTGGGGTGGCGGGGTGGGCGTGGCCATGGAGGGAGGGGAGCGAAACGCGGGGGCAAGCGACACCCCCGGAGCGATCAGACGAGGGCGGCCGGTGCCGCCAGGAGGCGGCGCACATCGGCCACATGGCCACTGACGGCGGCCGCGGCCACCATGGCCGGACTCATCAGCAGGGTGCGGCCGGTGGCGGATCCTTGCCGACCCTTGAAGTTGCGGTTGGAGGAACTGGCGCTGATCTGCCGCCCTTCCAGCCGGTCGGGGTTCATGGCCAGGCACATGGAGCATCCCGGCAGGCGCCACTCAAATCCCGCGGCGCGGAACACCCTGTCCAGCCCCTCCGCCTCCGCCGCTGCGGCCACCTGCTCGGAGCCGGGCACCACGAAGGCCTTCAGCCCGGGGGCCACGCGACGACCGCGCGCCACCGCGGCGGCGGCGCGCAGATCACTCAGGCGCCCGTTGGTGCAGCTGCCGATGAAGCACACATCGACGGGCAGGCCGGCGATGGCTTGGCCGGGATGGAGATCCATGTAGCGGTAGGCCTCCTCGGCGAGGGGGCGCTCCTCCGGCGCCAGCTGGTCGGGCCCGGGGATCGGCTCATCGATGGCGATGCCTTGGCCGGGGGTGATTCCCCAGGTGATGGTGGGGGCGAGGGAGGAGGCGTCAAAGCGAACCTCGTCATCAAACCGGGCGTCCGGCCCGCTGGCCAGGGAGCGCCACCAGGCCACCGCCCGGTCCCACGCGTCGCCCACCGGGGCATGGGGGCGGCCCCGCAGGTCCGCGAAGGTGACCTCGTCGGGGTTGCAGTAGCCCACCCGGGCGCCTCCCTCGATGGCCATGTTGCACAGGGTCATGCGCTCCTCCATGGAGAGCGCGGTGATGGCGGGCCCGGCGAATTCATAGGCATGGCCCACGCCACCCTTCACCCCCAGGGTGCGAATCACATGCAGGATCAGGTCCTTGGCGTAGACCCCGCTCGGCAGGGCACCCTCCACCCAGATGCGGCGCACCTTGAGCTTGCCCATGGCCAGGCTCTGGCTGGCGAGCACATCGCGCACCTGGCTGGTGCCGATGCCAAAGGCGATGGCGCCGAAGGCCCCGTGGGTGGACGTGTGGGAATCCCCGCAGGCCACGGTCATGCCGGGCTGGGTGAGCCCCAGTTCCGGGGCGATGACATGCACGATCCCCTGGCGGCCGCTGCCCAGCCCATGGAGGGTGATGCCGTGGGCGGCGCAGTTGGCCTCGAGGGTGGCCAGCATCTCCTCGGCCAGGGGATCGGCGAGGGGGCGGGACTGGGAGGTGGTGGGAACGATGTGATCCACCGTGGCCACGGTGAGCTCGGGGTGTCGCACCTGAAGGCCGAGATCCTTCAAGGCTGCGAAGGCCTGAGGGCTGGTGACCTCATGAATGAGATGGAGGCCGATGAAGAGCTGGGTGGTGCCACCGGGCAGATCGGCCACCCGGTGCAGGTCCCACACCTTGTCGTAGAGCGTATCGGCGCTCACGGGGAGTCCCCAAGGATCGCTCCTTCACCCTAGAGGCCGGCCGCGCGTGCCCTCGCTCGCCGGATCCTTCGCCGGCAGGGGAGGGGCGGGCGTGTCCCGCTGAAACAAGCCATCCAGGTAGTGGCGTGCCACAGCCCGGTCCTTGGCGCCGTGCTGAAACAGAAATCCCGCCAGCGCCGCCTGCATCAACCGGTATTGATCCCACTGGGGATGGAGGCGGATGAACTCCCGCATGGCGTCGAAGAGGTCTTCCGGCATCTGGTTTTCGATGCTCACGCTGCGGGGGGCATGGCTGGGGATCGACGGCATGCGGCTCTTCACGACGGCTCCACCATCACGCCACAGCGGACGGCCGCGCGTCAAAAGCCCTGTCGCGCGCCCCGTCTGGCTTGTCTCATCTCAAGATTCCTTTATTTGCAGGGAGTCTTGGGCGGTCGGCTGTTCCTTTGGCCGTTGCTGATCTCTCCTCCTGCCGGACGTCAAGGGGAAAGCCGCATCCCACAGGGACGCCCCCTTCGCAGGGGCATCCGCCCCATGGGATCGAGCTCTGTCGTGACCCAATCTGTGGAAAACCCCCTTGTTTTCTGTGGATAACTTGCTTTATCCGTGGAAAACTCCATGCCTCAGCATTTGTGATCGTTGGCGGCGAAAGGCCGCCGTGTTTCCGATCTGGCGCTTTTTGGGGCTGGGGCCTCCGGCCCTGCCGCCCGCGACCGACCTCAGGCGTTGGTTTGGAGCAGGCTCAGCCGCAGGCGGTTGAGGGCCTCCCCCACGCTCAGGGCCTGGATCGCCTGCCGGCCCCGGCTCGCGCCAAAGCGCACCCCCTCGCTCCAGCCCGGGAAGGGCGCTGGCCCCACCACGGCCACATGCACCAATCCCACCGGCTTGTCCGCCGTGGCGCCCCCGGGGCCGGCGATCCCGGTGGTGGCCACGGCCCAGTCGCTGCCCAGCCGGTCCCGGGCCCCCTCGGCCATGGCCATCGCCACCGGATCACTCACCGCCCCCCACCGCTCCAGCAGGGGGCCCGGCACCCCGAGCAGCTCCCGCTTGGCGGCGTTGGCGTAGGCCATCACCCCCCCCAGCCAGCACTCCGAGGCTCCCGGCACCGCGGCCAGGGCCGCTCCCAGCCCCCCGCCGGTGCAGGATTCCGCCACGGCGAGGGTCTGGCCCCGCCGCGCCAGCTCCCCCACCACCACCGAGGCCAGGCTGTCGTCATCGGCTCCGAAGCAGGCCGCGCCGATCCGGCTCCGAATGTCGCGCTCCACGGGCTCCAGAAGGGCCTCCGCAGTCGTGGCGTCCGCCCCCCGGGCGGTCACCCGCAGGGTGACCAGCCCCCCGCCGGCGTAGGGCGCCACGGTGGGGTTGGCGAGGGCCAGCAGGTCGGCCACCTGTTCGGCCAGGAGCGATTCGCCGATGCCCCAGACATGCAGGCGGCGACTGAGAAACACCCCCTCGGCGAGCCCCGCTTCCCGCAGCCAGGGAATGGCGGTGGCGTGCCACATGGCCCGCATCTCCATCGGCACCCCGGGAAAGGTGAGGATCGTGAAGCCCGGCTGTGGAGACCAGATCATCCCCGGGGCTGTGCCGGTGGGATTGGGGAGAACGGCGGCTCCCTCCGGCAGCAGGGCCTGGCGCCGGTTGCTCGGCGCCACTGGACGGCCTCGGGCGCCCAGCTTGGCCTGGATGTCGGCCCACACCGCGGGATGCTCCACCAGGGGAACCGCGAAGGCCGCGGCGATGGCTTCCGTTGTCAGATCATCGGCGGTGGGCCCCAGCCCTCCGGTGGTGATCAGCAGCCGGCAGCGTCCAGCCGCTTCCCGCACGGCCGCCATGAGCCTTTCGCGGTTGTCGCCCACCACCACCTGGCGATGGTGCGGCACGCCGAGGGAGGCCAGCTCCAGGGCCAGCCAGCGGGCGTTGCTGTTGAGGATGTCCCCCAGCAGCAACTCGGTGCCGACGCAGAGAATCTCAGCGCTCATGGGGGGGGGCGGTCGTGTCGGGGTTCTGCTCCGGTTCCAGTTGCAGGCTGCGGCGCGTCAACACCACTGCCGCCACGAGCACGGCCGTCGCCAGGCCGAGCCAGAGGAACCGCATTTCGGCGTTGGCCACCACCAGGGCGAGCACGGCCAGCCACTGGGTGAAGGCATAGATCATCAGCACCGTGCGGCGATGGCTCAACCCGGAACGCAGGAGCCGGTGGTGCAGATGGCGGCGATCGGGATAGAAGGGTGAGCGCCCCTCCCGCAGGCGACCCATGATCACCGCCGACATGTCGGCCAGGGGGAGGGAAAGGATCAGCAGCGGCAGCAGCAGGCTCACGCTCGTGAGCCCCTTGGCTGGGCCGACGATGCTGATCGAGGCCAGGGCAAAGCCGAGAAAGTAGGAGCCGCCATCGCCCATGAAGATGCGGGCGGGATTGAAGTTGTGGCGAAGGAAGCCGAGGCAGGCGCCGGCCAGGGCGGCCGCCAGCAAGCCCGCGGCCTGCTGTTGGAGGCTGAAGCTCACCGAGAGCAGGGCCACGGCGGCGATGCCGCTCACCCCCGCCGCCAGGCCGTCCAGACCATCCAGCCAGTTGATGGCGTTGGTGATGCCGGCCAGCCAGATCACCGTGGCCACCAGACTCACCGCGGGCGGCAGGCGCAGCAGATGGTCGAGAGCCTCTCCCGAACCGGGCAGGGGGAAGGGAAGATCGATGTCGCTGATGCGCACCCCCTGGCTCCAGACCGCCATGGCCACCACCACCTGACCCACAAGCCGGGGCAGGGGGGGCTGGGCGAAGAGATCATCGGCGAGGCCGATGACGAAGTAGCAGAGCGCTCCGGCCAGGGAGGTCCAGATCAACTGATCCTTGTCCGGCGTCAGTTGGGCGAAGCCGCCGCACACCCAGGTGACCATCAGGCCCAGGCTGAAGCCCACGACAATCCCCACCCCGCCGAGGCGCACCATGGGGCGCGTGTGTTGTTTGCGGGGATCGGGCTGATCCACCAGCCCCCAGTGCAGGCCCAGGCGGCGAATGAACGGAACGATCAACGCCGTCCCCACGGTGGCGACGGCGAAGGTGAGGAGGGCCGCCGCGATCGGGTTGGAAGCGAGGGTCACGACCGCTCCAGGGGGGGGGATGGAGAGAGTCGGCGACTCCCGGGCCAGGGGGGAAGGATCGGCCTAAACCGGCTGAAGCTCACGCTGGCCGCCATAGAGGGGAAAACGCTCGCAGAGGGTCCGCACCCGTTCCCGGCACTGCAGCTCCACAGCGCTGTC
The DNA here is from genome assembly GCA_046340515.1 of Cyanobacteriota bacterium. Lineage (GTDB taxonomy): Bacteria > Cyanobacteriota > Cyanobacteriia > PCC-6307 > Cyanobiaceae > Cyanobium. Next base: position 9,947 of record JBKDTB010000106.1, read on the forward strand.
CTCCGAGTTGAGGAGGCGATTGGCGATCACTTCGGCCACCTCCAGGAAGGCGGCCTCGTCGAAGCCGCGGGTGGTGAGGGCGGCCGTGCCGAGCCGCAGGCCACTGGTGACGAAGGGCGATTCCGGATCGAAGGGAACGGTGTTCTTGTTGGCCGTGATGTTCACCTCACTGAGGAGAGCGTCGGCCACCTTGCCGGTGAGACCGATGGACCGCAGATCCAGCAACACGATGTGGTTGTCGGTGCCACCGCTGACCACCGCGATGCCCCGCTCCTGAAGGCGGGCCGCCAGTGCCTTCGCATTGGCCACCACCTGCCGGCTGTAGGTCTTGAAGCCGGGCTGCAGCGCCTCGCCGAAGGCCACCGCCTTCGCGGCCACCACATGCTCCAGGGGGCCGCCCTGGGTGCCCGGGAACACGGCCTTGTCGAATTGCTTGCCGAACTCCGCGTCGTTGCAGAGGATCAGGCCCCCCCGGGGACCCCGCAGGGTCTTGTGGGTGGTGGTGGTCACCACGTGGCAATGGGGCACGGGATTGGGATGTTCCCCCGCGGCCACCAGCCCGGCGATGTGGGCCATGTCGGCCATCAACCAAGCGCCCACCTCATCGGCGATGGCGCGAAAACCGGCGAAGTCGATGCGGCGCGGGTAGGCGGAGTAGCCGCAGATGATCAACTTCGGGCGATGGGCCAGGGCCAGCTGGCGCACCTGTTCCAGATCCAGCCGTTGGGTGTCGGCGTCGACGCCGTAGTGCACGGCCTGGAACCACTTGCCGGAGACATTGACCGGGGAGCCATGGGTGAGATGGCCGCCATGGGAGAGATCCATGCCAAGGATCGTGTCTCCCGGCTGCAGCAGGGCGAGGAACACGGCGAAGTTGGCCTGGGCGCCGCTGTGGGGTTGCACGTTGGCCCAGGCGGCCTTGTAGAGCTGCTTGGCCCGCTCGATGGCCAGCTCCTCGATGCTGTCCACGAATTCACAGCCTCCGTAGTAACGCTTGTGGGGCAGCCCCTCCGCGTACTTGTTGGTGAGCACCGATCCCTGGGCTTCCATCACGGCGCGGGAGGCGAAATTCTCGCTGGCGATCAGTTCCAGGTGGGTCTGCTGGCGTCGCAGCTCACGGCCGATGAGCGCGGCGATCGCGGGGTCTCCGGTGGCCAGCGGCGCATTCAGGGACGCATCGGTCGATGAAGACATGAAGGCACGGCACGTGGAGGGATCGTAAGCAAGGGGCTGGCCTTCCGTCCGTATCCTGCACGCATGGGCAAAAAAAGAGCCGCTCGGAAGAGCGGCTTCTCTGACGCGCCTGGAGAGATTCGAACTCCCGACCCTCTGATCCGTAGTCAGATGCTCTAATCCGCTGAGCTACAAGCGCCGACCCCCTCATTCTCACCAGAGAGGGTGCCCATCCGTCAACACCCCCCCCGCCACCTCACCCCATGCCCATCCGCTGGTACGGCCCCGCCGATCCCGACGACCCCACCTATCGCCACTTCTCCAGGGTGGTGAACCTCACACTCCATGCGGCCCTGTTCTCCTCGATCAACAGTGGCCTCTGGTTCGTGCAGGGTCTGCGGCATCCTTGGACCCATCTCAACTGGCTCACCCTGGGCTGGACCGCCGTCCTTCTGGTTCATGCCAGCGTGGTGCTGCGCCTCCGGCCCAAGCCCGACCCCCCGCCAACGCCATGACACTTGCCGCCAGGGATCTTGAGGAACTCACCGCGTCGCTGGCGGACAGGCTCTACGTGGAGGTGGCCCGATGGCATCTCTATCTGGGCGACGCGGGGCTGGCGGCACCGCTGGCCCGGGAATGCGCCGGACGTCTCGACCAGGGGGCGGTGGTCTGCGCACGGCAGGCCTTGGAAGCTGTGCAGGTGCCGATCGGCGGCGGGGCCACGCGCCTGCCCCTTGCCCGGTTGATCCCCGCCAGCCAGTTGCGTGATCTGGAGGAACTCCTCGAGCCCTACTGCTGAGGCGCGCCACCCGTCGACCGATAGGGTGACCCCACCCGGGGGTCCATCGTGCTGATCATCGAGGTCACCAACGCCAAGGAGGTGGTGCGCAAGCGCATTGGCCGCCTGGGGAGTCGTCTGATCGGAACGGTGGTGGACGCGGAGGCCCAGGTGGAGAAAGCCCTGATCAATGAATTGGAGACGGCGTTCCGGGATTTCGGCATCGAAGCCCGCATCCTCTCGATTGATGGCCCCCAGATGATCGGCCGCTCCCGGCTGGAGATCCCCCTGCAGGTGCGGGAGGCGCGCGACGTGAAAGTCCCCTAGGCCCGGCGGGGCCGGAGCCCCCGCAACACATCGCGCACTTCCTCCACCCCCGACCAGGAGCCGAGCGCCCCGTAGATCCCCACCGCCAGGGAGGCGCAGAGCCCGTTCTGGACCAGGAGGCCGAGGAGTCCTGTTGGCCAATCCACCCGGCTGGCCAGGAGCCAGGCGGCCCCACCGGCCACCACGGCCGCCAACAGCAGCTTGAGGCTGTCGCCTCCCCAATCCCGCAGGGGCAGGCCCCCCAGGCGCCTGTGGAGCACGAGAATCAAGCCGAGGGAGGTGAGGATGTTCACCAGGGCCGTGGCGAACACCAGGCCCGGTGCGCCGAAAGACAGGCGGGGCATCAGCAGACCCCAGCCGGGAGTGGGCCCACCCACGAGCAGCCAGTCGAACAGAGCGTTCAGACCGATGCCCCCCACCGACCAGCGAAAAGGGGTGTTCGCGTCGCCGAGGGCATAGAAGACACGCACCAGCACATCCCGCGCCAGGTAGGCCGGCATGCCCACCCCATAGGCCACGAGCAGGGACGCCACCAGGCTCGCCGCCCGTTGATCGAAGGCGCCTCGCTCGTACACCAGGGCCACGATGGGGCCGGCCAGGCCGATCATCAGAGCGCCCAGGGGGAGCATGCTGGCGTTGGCGAGCATCAGCCCCTGGCGGATGCGGGCGATGAGCTGCGGGCGGTCTTCCGGGGCCGTCAGCCGCGAGTAGACGGGCAGGAGGGGCACCAGCAGGGCGTTGGAAAGGAGGCCCAGGGGGGTTTGCACCAACAGGCCCGCGTAGCCCAGGCCGGCCGCGGCGCCGCTGATGCCGGAGGCGAAGAACAGATCCACGAACACGTTGATCTGCAGCATCCCGGAGGAGAGGGTCGCTGGACCCATCACCTTCAACACCTCCCGGACGCCGGGGTGTCGCCAGTCCCACACCAACCGCACCTGGTGCAGGCCCTGCCGGGCCAGGGCGGGCAGCTGGATCAGCCACTGCAGCACCGCCCCGAGCGTGGTGGTGCCCGCCAGCACGATGCCGCCGAGCACCGCTTCCGAGGGCAAGGTGATGGCGGGGCCCAGCTGCCACCAGAGCACGCCGATGCCTCCGATCACCGCCAGGCTGGAGAGCAGGGGGCTCACGGCGGGAAGCCAGAACTCGTCCGCGGCGTTGAGGGCCCCGAACCCCAGGCCGATCAGGCCGGCAAAGAGGGCCATGGGGGCCATCCACCGCAGCTGCAGCACGGCGATGTCATGGCGCACGGCATCCAATCCAGGCCCCACCAGGGTGGTGAGGGGATCGGCCGCCACCACCAGCAGCAGGGTGACGACGATCAATCCCGCTCCCACGATCGTGTTGATGGCCGCCAGCACGTAGGCCCCCTCCTCCCGCGGCCGCCGCGCCAGCACGCTCACCATGGCGCTGTGGAACGGTCCGTTGATCCCCCCCAGCAGGATCAGCAGAAAGCCCGGGAGCACGTAGGCGTAGTTGTAGGCGTCGTAGGCGGCCCCGACACCGAAGGCCGCCGCGATCACTTGCTGACGCAGCAGGCCTGCCAGCTTGCTGAGGGCCGTGGCCAGAGCCACGATCAGGGCGATTCGCTTGAGGGAGGGAGCCATCCGGCCGGGCACGGGGCCCCACAGGTCGGACGGCAGTATGGCGGCCCGCCCGTCATGCCCATGTCGCAGCCGTCTTCGCTTCCGCCCACTGGCGACAGGCCCGAGGGGCGGCCCGTGTTTCGCCTCGAACCGTTGGTGGAGGGGGTGCTGCGCCGACGCTGGAAGCGTTTCCTGGCGGAGGTGGAGCTGCCGGGGGGGGAGCTGGTGACGGTGCATTGCGCGAACACCGGTCCGATGACGGGGGTGCTGCGGCCGGGCGGCCGGGTGCGCCTGCGGCATGCCCCGGCTCCCGGTCGCAAGCTGGACTGGACTTGGGAACAGGCCGAGGTGCCCGGGGTGGATGGCCAGCCGGTGTGGGTGGGGGTGAACACGGCTCTGCCCAACCGCCTGGTGCGACAGACGGTGGAGAGCGGCTGCCTGGAGCCCTGGCTCGGTCCGATCGGGGCCGTGCGGGCGGAGGTGCCCTACGGGGAGGGGCGTCGCAGCCGCATCGACCTGCTGCTGCAGCCGGGGCCGGGGGCCGCCGACACCCGGCCGATCTACCTGGAGGTGAAGAACACCACTTGGTGCCAGGGGGAGGTGGGGCTGTTCCCCGACACGGTGAGCGAGCGGGGCCAGAAGCATCTGCGGGAGCTGATGGGGGTGTTGCCCGGGGCGAGGGCCGTGCTGGTGCCTTGCCTGAGCCGAGAAGACGTGCGTCGCTTCGCGCCGGGTGACAGCGCTGACCCGCGCTACGGCGCCCTGTTCCGCGAGGCGTTGGCGGCGGGGGTGGAGGTGCTTCCCTGCCGCTATCGCTTCGCGGCGGACGCGGTTCTGTGGGAGGGGGTGGCCCCCGTGTTGTCCCATCAGCCGTTGCCGGAACCAGCCCCCGCCCATCAAGAATCGGAAGCATCCCATAGAGTCACACAGGTTTGACGGGAGCGCCCATGGACACCCACGCCTTCAAGCGTGCTCTCCATCATTCGGAGCGCTACAACCGCCGCGGATTTGGCCTCGGAGAGGTGGTGGCGGGCCATCTGCAGACGGCTTATCAGAGCGATTTGGTGGCGCGCATCAGGGACAACGGCTATGTGTTGCGAGAAGGCCGGCTGACAGTGCGACTTGCCGAAGCATTTGGTTTCTGTTGGGGCGTGGAAAGGGCCGTGGCCATGGCCTATGAGACACGACGCTTTTACCCGAAAGAACGCCTCTGGATCACCAATGAGATCATTCACAATCCTTCGGTGAATGATCACCTTCGAGAGATGGATGTTAACTTCATACCCGTCGAAGAGGGTGTGAAGGATTTTTCTGAAGTTTCCTCAGGCGATGTGGTCATCTTGCCAGCTTTTGGCGCCACGGTGCAGGAAATGCAACTGCTTAATGAGCGCGGTTGCCACATCGTTGACACCACATGCCCCTGGGTGTCCAAGGTTTGGACCACGGTGGAGAAACACAAGAGACAAGCCATCACCTCCATCATCCATGGCAAGGTGAAGCACGAGGAAACCCTCGCCACAAGTTCCTTTGCGGGCACCTATCTGGTGGTTCTCGATCTGGCGGAGGCCCAGGTGGTGTGCGACTACATCCTGGCCAGTGCCGCTGGCCAACCCCCCTCCGCGGAGCGGCGGAAGGCCTTCATGGCGCGTTTCGCCAAGGCCTGTTCTCCCGATTTCGACCCTGACCGTGATCTGCAGCGGGTGGGGGTCGCCAATCAGACCACCATGCTCAAGCGCGAGACCGAGGAGATCGGACGCCTGTTTGAGCGCACCATGCTGCAACGCCATGGCCCCACGCGCCTCGCGGAGCATTTCGTGGCCTTCAACACCATCTGTGATGCCACCCAGGAACGGCAGGATGCCATGTTCTCCCTGGTCGACGAACCCTTGGATCTGATTGTGGTGATCGGCGGCTATAACTCCTCCAACACCACCCATCTGCAGGAAATTGCCATCAGCCGCGGCATTCGCTCCTTCCACATCGACACGCCGGAGCGGATTGGCCCGGGCAATCAAATCACCCACAAGCCCCTTGGTCACGACCTCGCCACCGAATCCCCCTTCCTGCCGGAGGGCCCCATTTGCGTCGGCATCACCTCCGGCGCTTCCACCCCGGATCGGGTGGTGGAGGAGTTGATCCAACGCTTGATCCACCTCAGCGCCTGCTGACCGTGGTGGCCGGTGGGAGGGATGTCGTAAGGTCCTTCCCCCTTCCAACCGGCGCCCGGGTCCCACCCCTTCCCCGCGCAGCCCGGGACCCGCGCATCCCTGTTCTAGGAGCCCCGTTGCCCACGCCATCCCTGGTGTCCAGCCCAACGATCGACAGCCCTTTCGAGCCTGACCGCGACGCGGACACGCCCCCTGCGGAGGGCGGCCAACGGGAGCCGTCCGGACTCCGGCATGCCTTCGGTGGCGACCAGCAGGTGTTCCGCTACGCCAGCGCCTTCAGCGATCTGATGGAGATGCGCGCGCCTGCGGGGGTGGTGGCGGGCTATCTGGATGTGCATCAACTCTGGTTCGAGCGATGCGCCAGCCCCATGGGCGTCGAGTCCCTGGGGGATCGGGGGTATGCGTTGAGCCTGGGCCGCTTCGGCAATTTCGGTTTCGAGGTGGAGCCCAAGATCGGCCTGGAGCTGCTGCCCCGCGATCAAGGGGTGTATTCGATCATCACCGTGCCTGTGGCCACCAACGATCCAGCCCTGGCCGGGGTGTACGACGTGGATTTCAATGCCTCCCTGCGGCTGGACGAGGCCGGACCCGAGCGCTCCCACGAGCTCTCCCACGAAGACGTCGACCGGTTGATGTCCCACACCCTGGTGCGCTGGCAGCTTGATCTGGCGGTGTGGATTCGCCTGCCCTCCATGCTCACCCTGCTGCCCGATGGTTTGCTGCAGAGCAGTGGCGACCACCTGCTCCGCCAGATCGTGCGGCAGATCTCTCGCCGTCTCACCTGGAAGGTGCAGGAGGATTTTCACGCCCGCCATGGCATTCCCTGCCCCCCCCGGCGCCGCGCCCAGTTTTAAACAGGCCCGCCTCCTTGATCCGGTCCCGTGAGATTCGGGGATGGGATCAGGGAGGGGGCCGCGGGGCGCCGGGCCGGCTTGCGAGGGCTTCAGATCAGGAGCTGGTCAGGAGCTTGTTGACGATCTGCATGCCCGTCACGGCCTGCCAGAGAAAGAGCGTCATGAGTGCCATGTTGAGCCCCACATGCGCCTTGCGGGCCAAGAGATTGCCCTGCTGCATCAGGGGAGAGAGGGCGGCGGCCAGGGCCACCAGGGACGTCATCGCCAGGCCCACCAGCAAGTGGGGACCGACAAAGAGTTTGCCGTTGTTCAAGTAGGTGACGGCCATGCCTCCCACTGTTCCGAGCACCATCAGGGCGAGAATGAGGCTTCCCAGCAGGTAATGGCGCCGCGCGAACTGGCCCTTGACCAGCTCCTTGCGTTGCTCGGCGCTGGCCGTGCGAGTTTTCTTGGCCTTCAACCCCAGCACCATGGCGTAGCCGGCCAATCCGAGCAGCACCCACATCAGAACGGGGTGAAGGAAGTTGAGGTTGCGGGCCAGCTCCGGGGAGATCAGATCCGTCATGGCTAGGGGAGACTCGGATTCAAGGGAAGCTACATCGCGCGAGCGCGTCAGTGGAGGAAGTGGCGGCGGCCTGTGATCAGCATGGCCAGGCCATGGGCATCGCACTCGGCGATGCTGTCGTCATCGCGCACGCTGCCGCCGGGCTGAATCACGGCACGGATGCCGTAGGCGGCGGCCATCCGGATCGTGTCTGCGAAGGGGAAGAAGCCATCGCTGGCGAGCACGGCCCCCTTGGCGCCGTCGCCAGCGGCCTCCAGGGCCAGGCGGGCGGATCCCACCCGGTTGGTCTGGCCGGCGCCGATCCCCAGGGTCTGGCCGTCCGAGGCCACCACGATGGCGTTGGAGCGCACATGGCGCACGATCTTCCAGGCAAAGCGAAGATCGAGCCACTCCTCCTCACTGGGTTGGCGCTGGCTGGCCACCCGCCAGGTTTCCGGCTCCACGGCCAGATCATCCGACTCCTGCAGCAGCACGCCGCCCAGCAGGGAGCGCAGTTGCCGCCGCGGCGCCCCTTCCACGGCCGCCGCGTCGATCTCCAGCACCCGCAGATTGGGCTTGCTCGCCAGCCGGGCGCAGGCGTCTTCGCTGAAGGAGGGCGCCACCACGCATTCCAGAAACAGGCTGGTCAGGGTCTCGGCGCAGGCGGCGTCAACCGGATGATTGAGGGCCACGATCCCTCCGAAGGCCGAGACCGCGTCGGCATCGAGGGCCCGTCGCAGGGCGTGGACCGCTGTCGCTCCGGTGGCCACGCCGCAGGGGGTGGTGTGCTTGATCACCACAGCTGCCGCCGTCGCTGGGGGGACGGGATGGTCGCCGTAGCCGAATTCCCGCACGCAGGCCAGGGCGGCCTCCAAATCCATGAGGTTGTTGAAGCTGAGTTCCTTGCCCTGCCGCTGGCGGGCGGCCCCCCACCCCACCGTTGGGGAGCCATACCAGATGGCGGGCTGGTGGGGATTTTCGCCGTAGCGCAACCGCTGCCGGGCCGGCAGGTCGAGGGTGAGGGCCTGCGGCGCTTCCGGGTCGAGGCGCTCAGCCCACCAGGCGCTGATGGCGGCGTCGTAGGCCGCCGTGTGTTGAAAGGCCGCCAGGGCGAGGCGACGGCGCAGCGTCCCATCCACCGTGCCGGCCTGCAGGGCCTCCAGGAAGGCGGGGTATTGGGCCGGATCCGTGAGCACGGCCACGTGGGCATGATTCTTGGCCGCCGCCCGCACCATGGCCGGTCCCCCGATGTCGATTTGCTCGATCGCCTCCTCCCAGCTCACATCCCCCTTGGCCACGGTGCGGCTGAAGGGGTAGAGATTGACGACCACCACATCAATCGGCTGGATGCCTTGGGCCTCCAGGTCTCGCCGGTGGTCGGCATCGTCCCGCCGGGCGAGGATGCCCCCATGGATCCCGGGGTGCAGGGTTTTGACGCGTCCCCCCAGGATTTCCGGCGCTCCGGTGATCTCCGCGACCCGGGTGACGGGCAGGCCAGCGGCGGCCAGGGCAGAGGCCGTGCCGCCGCTGGAGATGAGCTGATGGCCCCGGGCCAGCAACCCCTCGGCCAATGGCACCAACCCCGCTTTGTCCGACACACTGAGGAGAGCGGTGGGCGCCATGGGCCGGGGATGGGCAGCATGAAGCCAACCTAAGCAGGCGCCCTCCAGGCGACAGGCGAGGATGGCGCAACGCTGCGCGCCCCATGGCTTCCTCCCCCCCCCACTCCCCCTGGCCCGGTGACGGGGAAGAGGCCTCGGATTCCGCCCTGGTGTCGGGGCCGCGGCAGGCGGATCGGCGCCTGGTGTTGCTCCATGGCTGGGGCGCCGATGCGGATGATCTGTTGGATCTGGGGGCGGAGCTCCTGGGAGCGGAGGCTGCCGGGGTGAGTGTGGTGGCTCTGCGGGCCCCCCTCCCCCATCCGGGGGGCATGGGCCGCCAGTGGTACGACCTGGGGTTGCCGGGCTGGCCCCAATTGCCGGCCGCCCGGGCGGACCTTCTGCGGCGCCTGCGAGAGCTGGGGGAGGAGGTGCCGTTGGCGCAAACCGCGCTCCTGGGCTTTTCCCAGGGAGCGGCCATGGCGATCGACGTGGCCACGAGCGAGAGCTTGCCCCTGGCCGCCCTGATCGGCTGCAGCGGCTATCCCCACCCTGATTGGCAACCGCGGCGCCCCCCGGGGCCGATCCTGCTGACCCATGGCACGGAGGACCCTGTGGTGCCCTATGCAGCCGGGGAAGCGTTGGAGGAACGCCTCAGGAACAGCGGTGGTGCAGTGACGCTGCTGCCGTTTTCCGGCGGCCATGGCATTGATCCGGGGCTGTTTCCTGCCATGGCCGACTTCCTGGCCCGTTCTTGGCCAGGGTGAGGTGGGCGGGAGGCCGCTGGCGCAGGGCTTCGGCCTCCCGTGCCGGTTTCCTCAGACGAAGGCGTATTCGTACTCTTCCACTTCTTCCCAGTCATCCGCCGCAAGGGCCTCGATGCCTTCGAAGAGCACATCCTCGCCGATGCGGTCGACGATCTGGCGCAGTGAGGGGAAGAGGAAGTGGTTCTCCTCAGCGTATTGGGCGCTGAAGAGGCCCTTCTCGCCCCAGAAGAAACGATCCGTGGTGTGCTCATTGCGACGCACGTTGAGGATCGCGGGGGGGACCAGCTCCCCTTCCGCGATGAAACGGCGGGCGGCGGTGACCGGTTTGTGGGATCCGGTTTCCAGGTTGAAGGTGGGCACGTGGGCCAGGACACGCTGACCGGCAAGACGACGGCGGCTGATCCGCTTGCGTTTCTTGGACATGCAGATAAGGACTCCCGGGGCGGAGTTGAGGAGAGGGGATTTGGGGGGAAGGGCGGAGGCCAGCGGCACAACAGACGCAAGCCCGTTTCACCGCTTTGCCGGGTCGCTTGGAGGCGGCCCACGGCCCTACGTTCTGACGTCCGAGAAGCGATCAAGGATAGGGATCGCAGCCATTCGCCGGAGTGGTTGTGGTCCACCCGGACGGCAGAGGTTTGCACCTGCCTCTGCTGTAGCCTGTTTGCAAGGCGATTGCAACCTTGGCCGGAACAGCTGACCCCCTTCCTCCCGGCCTGGACTGGGAAGTAGTGGTCGATACACGGATTCTAAAGCTTTTTTTCGGATTTCCCCACTCGCAAAGATCAAGTTTTTTTAACAAGAGGGTTTCCTCCGACGGACTTGTCTCGTGAGTCCAGTCTCTGACCGGTTTTTGGCCCTCCTTCGCGGTCAATTGGGGCAATTCATCGACTGTCCCGAGGTCGAGGCTCTCGTGGTGTACGTCACCCATCCCGGCCCCGGGGGGCTTCCCACCCTGATCCCCCTTGGCCAATGGCCTGAGGAGGCTCGCCGTCTGGTGGCCGTCGGCGCCGACAGCCAGTTGCGCCTGCCCGCCGAGCAGCGTCGCTGGCTGCCACTGCGCGATGGGTCCGGCCTGCTGGGGGCCCTCCAGGTGGAAACCCGCGACGCCGCCTGGTCTCCCCCCCTGCGTCAGCGGCTCCAGGGGGTGGCCCTCTGCCTCACCGAGGCCCTGCGGCTGGACTTGGAGCACCAGCGCCTGCAGCGTCGGCTTGAAGGCCAGGAGGAGCAGCTGCGCCTGTTGGTGCACCAGCTGCGCAACCCCCTCACCGCCCTGCGCACGTTTGGCCATCTGCTGCTGCGCCGGATGAAGGATGACAGCGACAGCCGCGGCCTGGTGGAGGGATTGTTGGCGGAGGAGCGGCAGCTCAATCGCTATGTGGACGCCATCAGCGCCCTGGCCCAGGCCGATGCCCTCCTGCCGGCCGCCCCCAATGCCGATCCGCTCCTGCTGCCCCCGCTCCTCTCCGATCCGCGCGGGGAAGACCTCGCCGCCCTGGTGGCGCCGCTGCTGCAACGGGCCGCAGCCACCGCCGCCCTGCAGGGTCGCCCCTGGCACGGGCCCGACGCCCTTCCGTCCTGGCGGGGAGATGGGGGCGCCGTGGCCGAAATCCTGGCCAACCTGCTGGAAAATGCCTTCCGCTACAGCGCACCGGCCAGCCCGGTGGGCCTCCACTGCGGCCTGTCGCCCGCCGGTCTCTGCCTCACCGTGTGGGATGGAGGGCTGCCGGTTCTCGAGGAGGAGCGGGAGCGGATCTTTCAGCGGGGAGAGCGGGGGCTCCACAGCGAAGGCAAGGCGGGAACCGGCTTGGGGTTGGCCCTGGCCCGGGATCTGGCCCGCCACCTTGGCGGCACCCTCGACCTCCTCATCCCCCCGGCTCTGGTGGATCCCGCCCTCCCCGCTCAGGGCAACGCCTTCCGCCTCACGTTGCCGGCAGCAGCAGAACCGCCGCGTTGAGGAGCAGGGCCAGGGCCTCGGTCCACTCCACGCAGGCGCCATAGCTGTCGCCGCTGTGGCCCCCGAGCCGGCGCCCCAGCCAGCCCGGCACCACCAGGGCCGGCACCAGCCCCACCAGCCCCACCGGGGGGCAACCCCGGGCCAGGGTGAGCAGGGTCAGTCCGCCGATGGCCAGAAGGCCAGGTTGAAGCTCCGCCAGCAGGCCGGCCCAGTGCTGGCGGTGAAAACCCGCTGTGCCGCGGGGATGAAGATAGGGAAACCAGGCCATCGCCAGCAGCGGCGCCAGGCGGCCCCACAGGGCGGCCCAGACCAGGGCCAGGGGCGCCGCCGCGTCCAGGCTTGCCAGGGCGGCGGCCTTCAGCAGCAGGAGCACCGCCAGGGCCTGGGCGCCGCTTGCTCCCACCCGGCTGTCGCGCATGGCCTCCAGCAGCCGCTCCCCGGCGGCCAGTCCGTCAGCGGTGTCCATCGCGCCGTCCATGTGCAGCCCGCCGGTGAGGAGCAGGGCCGCGGCCAGCACCAGACACACCCGCCCCAGCAGGGGCATGGGGGTCTGGAGGCCCCACCAGAGCCCGGCCTGCAGGGCGCCGAGGAGCAGGCCGATCCAGGGGGCGAAACGGGCGATCCGCTCGAACCGGGGACGGATGCCGGGCCAGGGGGGCAGCACGGAGTAGAAGATCCAGGCCCCGGCCAGATCCTGGAGCCAGGCGGGAGGAAAGGAGGGCGTGGCGGCGGTGACGGACCCCGTCCACCCTGCCATGGCCCCGTGGCGTCGAGGAAGCCGGGCGCGTAGGGTCGGATGGCGCGGGGAGGATCGGTGTCAGCCCAGGCGTTTCTCTTCCGCGTCACGGCCCGCTGCCCCCGCACGCGCGCCCGCACCGGCCACTTCCAGACGCCCCGCGGGACGGTGCACACCCCTCGTTTCATGCCGGTGGGCACCGCCGCCACCGTGAAGGGCGTCAGCATCCCCCAGTTGGCGGAAACGGGCGCCGAGATGGTGCTGGCCAACACCTTCCATCTCCACCTCCAGCCCGGCGAGGGGGTGGTGGCGGACGGGGGCGGCCTGCACCGCTTCATGGGCTGGTCGGGGCCGCTGCTGACCGATTCCGGCGGCTTTCAGGTGTTCAGCCTGGCGGCCATCAATCGCATTGATGACGAGGGGGTGGCCTTCCGGTCGCCCCGGGATGGCGCCGCCATCCTCCTGACGCCGGAGCGCTGCATGGCGATCCAGCGGGATCTGGGGGCGGATGTGGCCATGGCCTTTGACCAATGCCCCCCCTACCCGGCCTCGGAGGCCATGGTGGCCGAGGCCTGCCACCGCACCCACCGCTGGCTGGAGCGCTGCGTGGCCTGTCACCAGGGGGGATCCCAGGCCCTCTTCGGCATCGTGCAGGGCGGTTGCCACAGCCATCTGCGGCGGGAATCGGCCCGGGTGGTCGCCTCCATGGACCTGCCGGGCATCGCCGTGGGTGGGGTGAGCGTGGGGGAACCGGTGGAGGAGATGCATCGGATCGTGGCGGAGGTGGCTCCCCTGCTGCCGGAGGATCGCCCCCGCTATCTGATGGGGGTGGGCAGCCTGCGGGAGATGGCGGTGGCGGTGGCCCACGGGTTTGATCTCTTCGATTGCGTGCTGCCCACGCGCCTGGGGCGCCATGGCACGGCCTTGGTGGGCGGCGAGCGCTGGAACCTGCGCAACGCCCGCTTCCGCCACGACCACACCCCCCTGGATCCGACCTGCCCCTGCCTGGCCTGCCGCCACCACAGCCGCGCCTACCTGCACCATCTGGTGCGCAGCGACGAGATGCTCGGCCGCACCCTGCTGAGCCTTCACAACCTCACCACCCTGTCGCGGTTTTCCGGGGCGATGGCCCGGGCGATCACGGAGGGTTGTTTTTCAGAGGATTTCGCTCCCTGGGAGCCGGGCTCCCCAGCGGCGCACACGTGGTAGGTTCCAGCCACCGCAAAGGATTTCTCCGGCATGGTCCTTCCGCTGCCCGTCCTCGCCCAGCTGCCTGAGGCCTATCAGGCCTTCGCTCCCCTGGTCGACATCCTGCCCATCATTCCCCTCTTCTTCCTGCTGCTGGCGTTTGTGTGGCAGGCCTCTGTGGGCTTCCGCTGAGCACGGCCCGCACGAAGGCCGGCAACGCCAGCATGCGCCGCCAGCGGGTGGGTTCCTGGAGCAAGCGGTAGAGCCATTCCAGATGAATCCGCCCCATCCAACGGGGCGCTCGTTTTTTGTTGCCGGCCCAGACATCAAAACTTCCCCCCACCCCCATCCAGAGACCCGTCAGGGGATGGGGCAGGCCCTGGATCCACAGTTCCTGTCGTGGCACCCCGAGGGCCACGAGGGTGAGATCCGGATCCATCGACAGGAGCTGCTCCTCCAGGCTCGGCCAGGCCCTGGGATCGGCGTAGCCATGGATTGCCATCACGAGCTTCAGGCCGGGGATTTCCCGCGCCAGCCGAGGGCAGAGCCCCTCCAATACCTGGGGGCTCGAGCCCACGAGGGCCACCCGCCAGCCCACGGCCGCCGCATGCTCCAGGAGCTGGCGCGCCAGTTCGATGCCTGGAGCACGGCGCACGCGGATCCCCTGCCGGCCCAGGGCCCAGACCACGCCGGCCCCGTCGGGGATCACCAGGTCTGCGCCGCGGATGGCCGCTTCCAGGGCCGGGTTCGCCAGGGCGGCCATCGTCATCTCGGCGTTGATGGTGACGATCTGGCCGCCGCCGTGGTCGTGGAGATCCACCGCGGCGGCCAGAACGTCGGCACACACACTCACCGGCAGTCCCAGCACATGGGCACGGAGCTGGTTGGTGACGCTTGTTGCCATGGGAGGGGGCATCGCGGAGGAGAATCTATGGCTGCGAATGGGTGGACCAATCTGTGGGGATGCGTGGCGCTGAGGTTGCAACGGTGGGGGAACCGGGTCTGCTCCCCCGCCCGGCCACGGCGGGAGCCCGTGCACCGGGCCCGGAAGCCCTGGCTTTCCTTCAGCTTCTCGACAGCCAGATCGACGCGGTGGTGCTCAGTCGTCAGCACCCCCTGACGGGACTGCTGCCCGCGAGCACGGCGAACACCGTGCATGGCAACTACGGCGATGCCTGGGTGCGGGATGGCGTCTACTCCATTCAGTGCGTCTGGGGTCTGGCGATCGCCCACCGGCGCTTGAACGGACCCTGCCGTCGCGCCTTCGAGCTGGAAGAGCGGGTGTTGCAGCTGATGCGGGGGCTTCTGGCGGCGATGATGCGCCAGGCGCCGAAGGTGGAGCGCTTCAAGCGCAGCCTCCGGCCCCTGGATGCCCTGCACGCCAAGTTCGACACCGGCTCCGGCACGACGGTGGTGCCGGACGACGGCTGGGGCCACCTGCAGCTCGACGCCACGGCGGTCTTTCTCTTGCAGCTGGCCCAGCTCACCCGGGCTGGTCTGGTGGTGGTGCGCACAAGCCACGAGCGCGACTTTGTGCAGAACCTCGTCTACTACGTGGCACGGGCCTACCGGGTGGCCGACTACGGCATCTGGGAACGGGGCGACAAGAGCAACCACGGCCTGCCGGAGCGCAACGCCAGCTCGATCGGCATGGTGAAGGCGGCCCTGGAAGCCCTCGAGGGGATCGATCTGCTGGGGCCCCATGGGGATGGCAGCTGGCGCCTGATGAGTCCCCAGGATGCGCTTGTGCGCCTGCGGCGGGCCCTGCGCAGCCTGCTGCCCCGGGAATCCGCCAGCAAGGAGGCGGACAGCGCCTGTCTGTCGGTGATCGGCTATCCGGCCTGGGCCGTGGAGGAGGA
>JBKDTB010000107.1:0-4806 GCA_046340515.1 Cyanobacteriota bacterium
ACCGTGGTCAACCCTGCCCCCTGGAGAGGGTGCCGGCGGGACCGCTCGGCGGGGGAGGCAGGTCGGACAAGGCTGAATGCACTCCGCATGACTCTGCACCTCTGCGATGGGAACGATAAGAGCCTCGATTCAGACCAAGTCCTTGTTTAGCCATTGCCAAGAACGCTTAACACAGAAGCCAAGCGACTTCCGCAGATGTCGTTCAAACGCAAGTTACTCAAAGATGCTGACGAAAACATCATCCAGAATGTGGCGATTGCGGCACCACATGTTTTATCGTGGCCAAAACAAAGGTCTCAATGAGCGTGCAAAGTAAGTTGTCTACCCCGTCTATATCATGGAGCGCCTTCAATGTGCTGGGCAAACTTGCATCCCGAACCTTGGTTGCTTTGACCCTGGTGATTTGCACGAGCCAGGTGGCCCATGCCACCAACTATCAGTATCATGGACTGATTGATCTTGATTACGGCAGCAGCATCGCCGGGGCGCCCAAGCACAGCCGCTATTTCGTGGATTTCATCTTGAATGGCGCGGTTCTCGATAAGGACAACACGGTGTTCGAGAATGACCTCACCAACGCCAACGGCGTTCGTGGGTTGACCACAATGGGGAGCTTTGATAATCCTTTCATCTCCCTTCGCCTCACCCTCGACACCACTAGCGTGGGCACATTAGATCTTTCGGGTCTCAACTTTAATTTGGATGATCCAAATTACAACTACTCCCGTGTGGTTGATGCCAACCAGCCACCCGATCCCCAGGCCCCACCTTGTGATGTCTATCTGTGCATCGGCGAGCACATCACGTTGAGGGCGCGCGTGCTCGAACAGGATTCACCCGTCAGTGGCCTGTGGTTCAATCTTTATAACAGTAATTTCTATGAACCTGTCTACGCCACTCGTCAGCTCCTGTTGGACACCAGTGCGTCTGGAGACCCCGTTTCATTGGCTGATCTGTTTCTGCATGGCCCCGAGACCCTCGCTGAATTTCAGAGCTACCGTCCTCCCAATATCGTTGAACTACGAGATCCTGTGCTGTTAATCGGACCCAATGGAACATCCGCTTCCGGACGTTTTCTCAGCCTGTCGTATGTACCGCATGCCGTCCCGGGTCCCATGCCGATGCTCGGATTGGGGGCTGCGCTGAGCTGGAGCCGTCGCCTGCGTCACCTGCGTCGCCGCATCTCGGCTCTTTCCGAAGGGGGCACGGTCCTTGATTGATGGACCTGGCCTCACGTGCACCTGATCCAGGCTGTCAGAGGCAGGATCGATTCGACATGATGAAGGCCTGTCTGGTCCGACGCTTTCCAATCAACAACCCCGGCGACAGGACGGCCCAGGCTGTTGAGCCTGGCTTGATCCCGCAGCCCACCTGCAAGCTCAAATGTTGATGATTCTGTTCTTCGGAGGAACACCAACGGGTCCTGAATCTCGGGCAAGCCGGGCACGGGTCGTGAACGTCTGCAGATCCTTGCTCAGCCGCCTGGCTGCCTCTTGTTTGATCGGCACAACTCTGGCGAGTCCCGTTCGCGCGTTCGACCTGCACTACCGACAGAACGGCACCAGCTTTTCAGCGAGGGAGCTTCGCCGGATCTTCAGCGACGCCTTGCCAGCCTCCTACGACCAGCAGTTCCCCGAGCGTCGCTGGAGCACCTACCTGCTGCTGGATGCCCACGCAGACCAGGCTCTAGTCGCCATCACCCTCGGTCTCAGCCCAAGGGTGGGGCCGTCTCAAGCCCTGTTGCCAGTCGCCACGTTCAGCGTGATCACCCCCCTGCCCCGCTCTGCGGCCCGATGGCAGCCCCTGCTCACCGACGTGGCGGCTCGCCATGCCCGCCTGATGCTCGGGAACCGCAACCAAATCCTCGCCCAGCCTCGAAGGATGAGTCGCAACAGCGGCGATACCTGGGCGGCTACTGCTTCCGTTTCAACAGGCGCTCTGCGATGGCTGCGATGACCGAGCGCATTGCCAATGCCGTCTGCTGCTGCATGCCACGCACAGAGAGGGATCTCAGGATCGCGGAGGTTTATGGGTAATCAAGAGGCAGTAAGATTCAAAAAGTGCTTAAGCCAGCGCCACGAGCGGACTTCTTTCCTGATAGACACCGGGCTGAGGAACAGCTCCTTGGAGACGCAACATGGCCAGCTCGATCTCCCCTATCTTAAAGCTGGTGGAAGGCACGGTTCAATCAAATTTGAGAGTTCTATTGACTTGTTGGGTGATTAGCAAAATGCTTGAAAAAGACATCGCCTGACAATTTCGCCGCCTCCACCGAGGGATGTGACCATTCATCGCGATATAGCATTGATCCATCTTTGGCAAAATACGTGCATTCCTCAAGAGGACAGAAGACTCCAAGAAGATCCACGATCTTGACTCCACTTGAGGTTGAGACCCGACTCAGAACTTCATCGAGTTGTTTTCGTCGTTCAAGCGTCGTTTCCAAATTAGGTAGCTCGCACTTCTTTTGTCCAAACGGAGAATACCATTGCCTCACTGCTGACTCAGGTTTACAACCGGCCTCACGTGCGAATGGATTTCCATTCAGAACCGCCAATGAAATCCCCCGCGTTCGAAGCTCATTGGAGAAGCGGTTAAGACCTGACTCCAGCAACTGCAGACGCCTGATCGTTTCATTCGTTTTCTTTTTCGGCGAAAAACCTTCCATATCATTAATCAGAAAGACAATATCGCCAGCCCGAAGTTGATTCAACAGCCTCGGAACTGTAGCAGTCCAATAGTAGTCATTGATCTGATTCCAAGTGCTGTTGTTCGGGATCTCTTTGATTGGAGATGCCCCCCAAGATGACGTGACAGTAACAGCATAGTTTAGATCCTCAACCAAATGATCAAAGGCATGGGTAAACGCAGCAGAGAACGAGTCTCCAAATATCAATATCCTCCGATCTGCATCTTTAAAATTGCCGATCGTGCAATCTTCTATTTTAATCAGTTTACCCACCTCAGAATTATCAGACAGGACGCACGCCTGCCCCTTCCAGGTCCATTCCTCGTTCTTAAGCTTCAGGGAATATGGAACCGTCAACGACGACACATCTGTCGCGATCAATTGCAGCCGTGAGCCGAGGAATAAACTGAATGGTTCCGTTTTTATGTATCCAATCATCAGTGCCGCAGCGCCTACTGGTGGTAGGAGTCCAATTCCGATGGTTTTCCAGCGCAATGGTGACCACACTCGCTTTCTACACGGTGTTTCAATCCACGTGTATGAAACGAATGCCATGAAAACCATCAGTACGATCTGAATCGGCACAGACCACCAGTGAATCCCAATCGTCCAGCGACTGATCGAAAGGACTGACCAGTGCCACAAGTAGAGGGAATACGAAATCAATCCAACATAACCAACTTTCTCCAAGGTGAATAACCGGTAGGCAGCAGTTCCTTTTTTTAATGCGGCAATCAAAATGGCTGACAACACCGTCATCCCAATGGTTGCCGGAACCGCCAATGAAACTGGAAGGAACATCACAACGACCATGGCTGCCACGACCAATAGTGGTGGCACCTGCTCCAGCACTTGTTCAATCCTTGCCCGCTTTTGAAATCCGATAAACAGCAAGCATCCTGCCGCCATCTCCCAAAAACGAAAAGGCATCAAAAAATAGGCCGCAGATTGATTTCTTGGATACAAGTAAATGAATCCGATCAGTGAAACAAGCGTCAGTGCTCCAACCAACACGAACAGATTACGTGGACCGTTCGCGCTCTGCCGACCGAAACCCGAGAACCAGATGAGAAAGGGGAACAGCAGGTAAAATTGCTCTTCCACGCCGAGCGACCAAGTGTGCGTAAAGGGATTCAACTCGGTTGATTGAGCGAAGTAGTCCGTTGAAGTCCGATAGAGACTTACGTTTGAAACACCAAGAAGTGACTTCCAACCGAGTGCCAAGGCACCACCAGGATCTGGATTGAAAAAGGAGATCAGCACTGCGGTGATCAGGACAAAAACCACCAGGGCAGGAACCAGACGCTTGATTCTGCGCTCATAAAATCCTGTCATAAAATCCAGGAAGTTCTTGGACTGCCTTCCTGCCAATGACGAAGTAATCACATACCCAGAGATCACAAAAAAAATATCCACACCCAGATATCCGCTGGGCAACAAATCTTTATTGATGTGATTGATGATGACGGCAACGACAGCAAATGCCCTCAGACCATCAATTTCTGGACGGTAGTTCTTGTTAAAAGAGTTCCGCGTCTTCAGGGCCTCACGATGGACTGCCTCTGTCATATCTTTCTGGTAAGCGTGTAGGACTTTACCCTGACCGACGCCATCATCAGGAGCTCAACAACCTTCCACATTGAAGAGGCTTGAATTTTGAGGGTGCTAGCTAAGCCGTGAACGCTAACCCGATCATGGGGTGCGCCGTGGGGCAAGCCGATGGCGATCAACCGTGTTAGCCCCCTTACGCCAGCCCTCCACGATCAGGATGTTGGGACCTCGCTTCCCAGGAACTGACATTGAATCCGCTAGGTATCACCGACTTCGCCTCCACCACCCTGTTGGCCTCCGTGGTGCTGATGTCGCCAACCTGGGCAAGCTGCCGCACCGGCACGTCCACCATGCGGGAGGAGTTTGCCCAACCACCAGATGCACTCTGCGACGGCGATCGAAGCCCGCCACCGGTTACGACTCCCCACCTCCCTGCTTTCGACCAAAGCCTTCAGGACTTTCAGGTCGATCTGCTCCAAAGACAGAAGTGGCTTCAAGGGAGATGCGTAGTCGGTGGCCCATGAGACCGACGCACTCACCCCACGACGGCGCTGCTGGCTCCACCA
>JBKDTB010000108.1:0-3571 GCA_046340515.1 Cyanobacteriota bacterium
TATGGCGACGCAGACAACGATCTTCTGTTTGGCGGAGATGGTAATGATGTCATCAGTGCCGGTGATGGCATTGATATTGCCTTGGGTGAAGAGGGTCATGATGCCATGGCTGGCGGTAGCGAAAACGACAGCCTCTATGGCGGTGTCGGCAACGACACGCTGTATGGAGACTCTGGCAACGATTGGCTGGAGGGACAGGAGGATGGCGATCTCATCTCCGGTGGAGTTGGCGCGGACACCATCCGCGCCGGCAGTGGCGATGACGCGGTGATCGGCGAGGAAGGCAACGATGCGATTGGCGGCGGCGATGGCAACGACACGCTCTATGGAGGCGATGGGAATGACACGATCTTTGGTGATGCTGGTAGTGATCAGATCATGGGTGATGTAGGCGATGACCTCATCCTGTCCGGCGACGGAGTTGACGGTGTGTACGGAGGTAGTGGTAATGACGTGATCCTGGCTGAAGCAGGTGGTGATGGCGTCAGCGCTGGCGCCGGCAACGATTCGATTTATGGCGGTGAGGGTGATGACTTCCTCTGGGCCGATGAGGGCAATGATTATGTCGATGCCGGTTCGGGTGATGATCTCGCCACTGGCGGTGCCGGCAGTGATGTCGTGGAGGGGGGTGACGGCCACGATCGGCTTTGGGGCGAAGACGGCGATGACGCACTTGCTGGCGGCGCTGGCAACGACACCTTGCTGGGCGGCAACGGCTTTGATGTGATTCAGGGTGGCGCCGGCAACGACCAGCTGTCCGGCGAATCGGATGCAGATCTGCTTGTGGGCGATGACGGAGACGACCTGGTCGATGGTGGCGATGGGGATGATCGGTTGTTTGGAACCCTGGGCAACGACACCCTGGTTGGCGCAGCAGGTGGGGACACCCTCTATGGAGGAGTCGGCACCGATACCCTCACCGGCGGCGATGGCCGTGACGTCTTTGCCTGGACCAATCTCAACGAATCCCTCCTGGGCCCAGCGGGTGTCTTTAGCTTCGATACCATCACCGATTATCGAGCGGGTGATCGGCTGGATGCCCTATTCACTTCTGGTACGATCACCTCTAGCTCGGGCACTCTGGCGGGTCGGTTAACCGAGAGCGGCATCCAGGCCCTATTTACCAGCCAATTGCCTTCCTACGGCGCTCGTGCCTTCCAGGCGGCTGGCTGGAATGGCACGTTTGTGGTGATGAATGATGGCTTTGCGGGCTTCAATGCCAGCAGCGACAGTCTTGTTTTCCTTCAGAACTACAACATCACCCTCGCCACTCACCCCATCGTGGTGATCTGAGCCAGGGCAAATGCGCCATTGCTGCCTGCGCCTTTGTCGGTTCAATAACGCGTCGATGCCCTCATGTACAGCCCTTGCGCTGCCACGAGGGCAGCACGGGATCGATCCGTAACCATCGGGCCAGTCACCTGAGCCCGATCACGGCGGCGAACCCAAGGGGTGATAGCCAATCGTGGACAAGCTTTCGCACGCGGGCTCGATCACGACCGCACCCTCTGGGCCGAGCAGCCGACCTATGCCCAACTTTTCTTCGCCCTGGATCGGCTCAAGCTGCTCGGCCCCCAGCATCCGCAATGGCAAAGCCAAGATCCCTTCGCCTCCTCGCTCAAGGCGGATCACAACACAGCTCTCGCAGGCGGTGAACCGGCCATTCATAAAATCATCATGGCAAGCCATGCCGGCATGACGAAAGATGAATTCGCCTCGATCGTGAAGACCTGGATCAGTACAGCAAAACACCCCACAACGAACCACCCGTTCAGCGACATGGTCTACCAGACGTTCAAACAGGTCTTCGGCGTGCCCCCTGAGCAGGTGATTGGTAGCGCTAGCAGGTGAAGTTCGAGATCCGCAACACCGGGGTGGACCTGCAGAAGCGCGTCTCCCTGGGCGCCCGAGGCGGGTCTGACGATGTGAAGCGTGGTGCGGATCAGCTGGCGGGCCCGGCTGGCCTCCGCCATCTCGGCAGGCCCTGCTGCTGTTCGGCCCCAGCGGTGTGGGCAAAACCCATCTGGCCGCTGGCCTCTGCCGAAGTCTGATCGGCCGGGATCGCTCAGCGCGCTTCTTCTCGGCCACCACGCTGGTGCAGGAGCTGCAGCGTGCCAAAGCCGACTACGCCCTGGCCAAGGCCATCAACCTGATTGACATCTGACACGCGAGTCACTCCGCGGACCTGGGGCGGCGACGGCGGCGGGGCGGGGCGGGGGATCGGTGTTCCTCGCCATCTCCCCATGGGCTCCTCCACCCTCTGCTGCCCGGTCCGCCAGGTGCTCATGCACGTCTTTCCCGGCACCAGCAAGGCCTTTGATGAGCCCCGCGTTGTGGCCGCGGCGGCGGATCATCGCCATCGAGGGGGCTGGCCGTTCGCGCCTTCTGGCGGTTCACAAGCCACCGCGCACATCAGGGTGTTGTCTTCTGCGGGAAGGAAGTCGGTCGCCATGGGGAGGGCTGCCGCCCGTCTCACGGAACGAGCAGGGCGTCCAAGGCCTCTCGGATCAGCAGGGAGCTGCGATGACCGTAGAGCCCTGCTTCGCGGCGCAGCTGGCGCTCCAGGTCTTCAGGAAGCCTGAGGCTGAGGGTCCAACTTCAATCACCTCTGATTTCGGAGCTTGTCGAAGTGCTGCAGTCGTCGTCGCACGGCAGAGCTGATGAGGAGCGAAATCAAGGGTGGTTGAGGCCGATGATATTTCCTGTAGCGGCGCCTCGTGGACAGCCACGTTGAATCGCAATGAAATCTACACGCAGAACCCTTCAGGAGTTGCTGTCCTGATCGCCCACCAGCAGCAGGCCGCCGATGATCGCAAGGTTCTTGAACAGCTGAATTCGTTCGCCGGTGTCGGCCACATTGCCGTGGAACAGCAGGGTGGTGGGCACCAGGAACAGCAACAGCAGCACGGCTCCGAGTCGGGCCTTCCAGCCGCTGATCACCAGGGCTGAGCCCACCGCCATCAGGGCCATGGCCGCCACCAGCAGCAGCGGCGCCAGCGGCAGTCCCTTGGCGGCGATGGCCCTGCCACAGCGGCAAAGCCCGTCAGCTTGCCGATCACGGCATTCACGAACACCAGGCACAGCAGGACGCGGGCGATTCGGTTCAGCAACGAGGGCTGGTGGCTCTGCTTGCTCATAGGGGGGCTTGCTGGAAGACATGACGCCACGCGTTCGTGGCCATACAAACGGAAAGGCTTACGGCTCTCCGGCTGCATGACTTGTCAGGAAGGCCCTGATCATGGACTCCATGCCTTTCTGCGTGCGGCCATGGGGCCTGAGGCCCTGCTCGGCCCAGGCCCGATCAAGCTCCTGGCGCAGCTCCACGGAAATCCAGCAGGAGAGCATGACCTTGCCTTCCCGGCTGGAGGTGCAGTGGCGCTCAGGCGCGGACATGGATACGAGTTGTGCACATGTACACACTCTGCCTCATCAAGGGGGCTGCGCCGGTTCCGTGACCTGCTCCGATCGGGCAGAATGAGAACCGTTCTCGCTGATGGTGGTCCATGGACCAGCAGGCCATCCAGGTCCCCGTCACGCTGCTCACCGGCTTCCTCGGCGCCGGCAAGACCAC
>JBKDTB010000109.1:0-5256 GCA_046340515.1 Cyanobacteriota bacterium
AAACCTTTTAGGGTTGGGAGCGAAGCGCCGCAGACCCTGGACCATGGCTGATTCCTTCTCCTTCGACGTCGTGAGTGATTTCGATCGCCAGGAGTTGGTGAACGCCGTCGATCAGGCCCGGCGCGACGTTTCCACCCGCTACGACCTCAAGGATTCCAAAACCGAGATCGATCTGGACGAGACCAGCCTGACCATCACCACCGCCAGCGACATGACCCTGCTGGCCGTGGAAGACATCCTGCGTCAGAAGGCCACAAAGCGGAATCTTTCGCTCAAGATCTTTGATTTCCAAACGGCCGAAACCGTTGGTGGCAACCGGGTGCAACAGGTGGTGAAGCTGCGCAAGGGCCTGAGCCAGGAGTTGGCGAAAAAGCTGAGCAAAACGGTGCGAGACAGCCTCAAAAAAGTGACCGTTTCCATTCAGGGCGACAGCCTGCGGGTGACCGGCAAGAGCAAAGATGACCTGCAGCAGGCGATCCAATTGCTGAAGGAGCAAGACGTGGAAGTGCCTCTGCAATTTGAAAACTACCGCTGAGGCGGCCCCGGGGGCGGTCCAGACCATGGCGCAACGGGGCTGGCGATTCTGGATCGACCGAGGCGGCACCTTCACCGATGTGGTGGCCTGCCCGCCGGCGGGACCACCACTGGTGCGGAAGGTGCTGTCGGTGCAACCGGAGCGGGCGGGGGATCCGGCGGTGCGGGCGATGGCGGAACTGTTGGGGCTGGAGGAGAGGGAGACCTGGCCCCCGGGGCTTGTGGAGGAGGTGCGCCTGGGCACCACGGTGGCGACCAATGCCCTGCTGGAACAGGCCAGCGAGCCGGTGTTGCTGCTGCTGGCGGCGGGCTTGGGGGATCTGCTGCGCATTGGCGATCAACACCGCCCGGATCTGTTCGCCCTGCGCATCGAACGGCCCCTTCCCCTCAACGTGCGCGTGGTGGAGGTGGAGGGCCGGCTCGGGGCCGATGGGGAGGAGGTGCGCCCCCTGGCGCTGGACGCGGCGCTGGCGGAGCGGATCGGCGCGGCGTTGGCGGAGGGTGGGCGGCGGCTGGCGGTGGCCTTGCCCCACAGCTGGCGCAACCCCGCCCATGAACGGGCGCTGGGCGCCTGGTTGGAGGACCAAGGCTTCGGCCCCGCCCTGCTGTCACACAACCTCAGCCGCCAGCCCCGGCTCCTGCCCCGGGCGGCCACCACGGTGGTGGAAGCGGCCCTGGCGCCTGTGTTGCGGCGCTATCTCGACCAGGTGGAGGCAGCCCTCGGGGCCGAACCGGCGCAGCGCCCCCGCCTGCGGGTGATGACCTCCAGCGGCGCCCTGCGCCACCCGTCCCTGCTCCGCGCGAAGGACACGATCCTCTCCGGCCCGGCCGGCGGGATGGTGGGCGCGGTGGCGGCGGCGCGGCTGGCGGGCTGGGGGGAGGCCCCCTTGCTGGGGTTTGACATGGGCGGCACGTCCACGGATGTGTTCCACTTCGATCCGGCCCGTGGCGCCATGGCCTGGGAGCGCCAAACCTCCATGGAGGTGGCCGGCCTGCCCCTGCTGGCCGATCCCCTGCCGATTCACACCGTGGCGGCAGGCGGCGGATCGGTGTTGCGGGCGGTGGAGGGACGGCTGGTGGTGGGTCCCCGCTCGGCGGGCGCCGATCCCGGCCCCGCCTGCTATCGGCGCGGCGGCCCCCCCACGATCACCGACGCCAACCTCCTCTTGGGCCGCCTGCCCGTGGAGTCCCTGCCGGCCGTGTTTGGCGCCACGGGCGATCAACCGGCGGATCGGCAAGTGGTGGAGCAACGCTTTCAAGAGCTTGGGGAGGGGCTGGGACTGGAGCCGGAGCAGGTGGCCCTGGGGGCGCTGCAGGTGGCGGTGGAGCGGATGGCGGAGGCGATCCGCCGCATCTCGATCCAACGGGGCCATGACATCCGCCGCGCGTTGCTTGTCTGTGATGGCGGCGCCGGGGGGCAGCACGCCTGTGCGCTGGCCCGGCGGCTGGGGGTGCGGAGGGTGTTGCTCCATCCGCTGGCGGGGGTGCTCTCCGCCTGGGGGATGGGTTTGGCGCCGCAACAGCTGCACCTGGAGCGCAGCCTGCGGCAGCCCCTGGCGCCGGAGCTGGGAGAGGTGCTGCGGAGCGAAGTGGCGGCGTTGGTGGCGGAGGGCAGCCGGGCGCTGGAGGCGGCGGGTGATCTGGCGCCGGGTCAGGCGCCAGCCGTGGCCGTGCGTCTCGACCTGCGCACCGCCGCCAGCGAGGAGGTGTTGGAGGTGGAGGGAAGCCCGGTGCTGGAGGCAGGGGGAAGGGATCGGGACTGGATCGCGGGGCTTCGAGAGAGCTTCGCGGCGCGGCATGAGCGCCGCTTTGGGCATCGGCCGGGGGAGGAGGAGTTGGTGGTGGAGCGGGTGGTGGTGAGCGTGGGGAACGCGGCGGGGCTCTCCTCAGCGGGGGCGCTCTCCTCAGCGGAGGCGCTCTACTCAGCGGAGGCAAGTGGCTCAGAGGACACCAATTCTTCAACAGAGGAGTGGGGTCTGCGGCAGCCGTTGGAGGAGCCGCCGCCGCCGGAGCGGATGCGGGAGAGGCATGGATCCCCCGCCCCCCAGACCCACGTTCCCCTCTGTCTGCCCGATCCCCGCACGCCGCCAGGCCAGACGGCGCGGCCCCTCTGGCCATCGGTGCCGTTGTGGCAGCGGAGCCGACTGCGGGCGGGCCAACGCCTCACGGGCCCGGCCGTGGTGATGGAGGACACGGGCACCCTGGTGCTGGAGCCGGGCTGGGAGGCGCGGGTGCTGCCGGGCGGGGAGTTGGCGCTGGAGTGGATGGAGCCGGAAGCCGATCAGGCCCCGATCCAGACCCTCACCTCCTCCGAACCCGCCGCCGACTCCCGTCGCGAGGCACCCGATCCGGTGCGGCTGGAGCTTTACAACCATCGCTTCACCGCCATTGCCGAGCAGATGGGCGTGCGGCTGCGGCAGAGCAGCCGGTCGGTGAACATCCGCGAGCGGCTCGACTTCTCCTGCGCCGTCTTTGATCGCCAGGGGCGACTGGTGGCGAACGCCCCCCACATCCCGGTCCATCTGGGGTCGATGGGCGAAAGCGTCGTTGCCCTGCTGGCGGCCATCGCCCGGGGCGAGCGGGAGCCGTTGCGGCGGGGCGATGGGATCGTCAGCAACAACCCCTTCAATGGCGGCACCCACCTGCCAGACGTGACCGTGATCTCGCCGGTGTTCGTCGATGGCGAGGCAAACCCCGTCGCCTTTGTCGCCAACCGAGGCCACCATGCCGACGTCGGCGGGCTGACACCGGGCTCCATGCCGGCCTTCAGCCGCCACATCGAGGAGGAGGGTCTGCTGCTCGACAACGTGCCCCTGCTGGTGGAGGGGCGCTGGGACGAGGCGGCCTGGCTGGAGCGCTGCGCGGCGGGAGCCTGGCCGGTGCGCCATCCCCGGCGTTTTCTGGCCGATCTGCGGGCCCAGGTGGCGGCGAATCAGTTGGGCGGGCAGGAGTTGGGCCGGTTGCTGGCGGAGGAGGGGCAAGAGGAGGTGCTGGCCTACATGGCCCATGGGCAACGGCAGGCGGCGGCGGCGGTGCGCGGCGTGATCGCCCGCTTGCGCGATGGTGCCCACACGGTCGATCTCGACAATGGCGCCCGCATCGTCGTCGCCGTGCGCGTCGATCCATCGCGCCATCGCGTGCGCGTTGATTTCAGCGGCACCTCACCGCAACAGAACGGCAACCTCAACGCGCCATTGGCGATCACCAAGGCAGCGGTGATGTATGTGTTTCGCACCTTGGTGGCGGAACCCCTGCCCATGAATGCCGGTTGTTTCGACCCCATTGACCTGGTGGTGCCCCGAGGCTCCCTCCTCTGGCCCGATCCCCCCGCCGCCGTGGTGGCCGGCAACGTCGAAACATCACAGGCCGTCGCCAATGCGCTCTACGGCGCCCTGGGCGTCCTGGCGGCCAGTCAGGGCACGATGAACAACCTCAGCTTCGGCGATGGCGAGCGGCAGTATTACGAAACCATCTGCGGCGGCGCCGGCGCGGGCCGCGATCGCGATGGCTCCGGCTTTGAAGGCGCCAGCGCCGTGCAGACCCACATGACCAACTCCCGCCTCACCGATGTGGAGATTCTTGAGGAACGCTTCCCCGTGCGCGTGGAACGCTTCGCCATCCGCCGAGGCAGCGGCGGCGCGGGCCGCTGGCAGGGTGGAAACGGTGTGGAGCGCTGGCTGCGCTTCCTGGCCCCGCAGACGGTCTGCCTGCTTTCGGGCTCGCGACGGGTGCCGCCCTTCGGCCTCGCCGGGGGGCACCCTGGCCAGACGGGAGAAAACGCGATCCTGCGGGCGGGGTCCGGTGGTGTTTGGAACCCCCTGCCTGGCTGCGCCCAGGTGGAGATGGGGGCGGGAGATCTGCTGCGGATTGCCACGCCGGGGGGTGGGGGGTATGGGGAAGGTGAGGTTGGGGGCGTGAAGCCTTCAGCGGGGCAAGCGGATGGCTGACCCGAGCCCAAGCTTGGCGGCTTGTCCCACGCTCTTGACACTCCTTTCACTTCTGTCACTCCTGTCGCTCATGTCACTCCTGTCGACAAAAAATACACTCCAGTGCGGCTTCTCCAGCCGCGGTTTGAGCTGACCGCAGAGAACATGGCGTCCTTGTGCACCATCTGAGAAGCCACTGAGACCCCTTACAGATGGCACTGGTTCATTTCGAGGGGAATGAACATCGGCCCTTGCAAGAAATCAATGGCTTCGAACGATCAGCTCAGATCCGTCGACGGCTTTGCAGTTGGCCATGGAAAGCGAAAGTGGGTGATCAGATCTGGCCATGAAAGAGCGGAATCAACCACATCCGCAAGTGCACTGAGCATCAGGAAATCATGACATCATCAAGATGGTCACGGCCCATAATGACACCATAGAGAAATGAGTATCTAACCGAGACTCATTTCCAAGAATATGGCCTCTTCTGCCGGCCAAGTGCCTTTTGACCGGGGAGATCTCATGCACTTGGTGTGAAAGAGCATCGCCAGAGGTGATGACTGTCTACACTAAGAGTCATTCGCAAAGCAGTGTGTCCTCTTCGCGTCGCCCCCTCCGCAGCCGCTGGACCCCCAGCTCCAGGCACCTGGCCGCCATGGCTGTGGGGTGGGCACTGTTTGGGACATTCACGCCCGTTCCGGTAGGAGCCCAGGCGCCGCAGGCCGCTCAGCAAGAGACCAGCAGCGCCTTTCAGCCGGTGCCCGCAGCCATCGAGAAGCTCCACGAGCAGGCCTCA
>JBKDTB010000110.1:0-19596 GCA_046340515.1 Cyanobacteriota bacterium
GGATGTAGGTGATGGTGGGATAGAGGGAGAGGGCGCCCACGCTGAGGTAGAGGCCAACCTTCCACCAGAACAGGGGATTGTCGGTGTAGTAGCTGGTGCCCTGGCCGAAGTGCAAGACCCGCAGGATGCCGCTTCCCAGAAGGGCAAGGGCCTCGATCCCGTACACCCCATCCGTGAGCCCCATCAACACCGCCTCGGAACGCTCGGGATTGGGGCGGATTAGGCGCCGATCCAGGACGAGTGCGGCGAAGCAGACCATGAAGCTCAGGTAGTGGGTGTAGGCCACCGCCGCGCTGGTGAACACCTGGGGGAGGGGCGAGAGGGCAGCCATGGAGAAGGGGATGACGCAGGAACGCTAGCGACCGAACCCCTCGGCGGCCGAGGCCGGACAGGGGGCAGGCCGAGCGCGGACGGGGAGCAGGCCGAGCATGGAGGGAAAGCGGAGAAATGTAGAAGAAAAGCTGACTACGAAAAAAACAATGAATACTGAAGTCTTTCCGTTGCTCCGAGAGACCAACCGCTGAGCGTGGTTATGCCTAGTTCAAACCCGTGTTTTATTGACCGATGGCCAGTTCTCTGAGCGCCTTCCTCGGCGAGATCGGCCGCCATCAACTTCTCACCCCTGAGCAAGAACTCACCCTGGGTCGAAAGGTGCAGGCCATGATGGGTCTGCAAGAGCGTTGTGTCCTTGCCGGAGGCCAGGGACCCCAGTGCGTCTATGATGATTTCGAGCGTCGGATCATGCGGCTGGGCGAGCGGGCCAAACAACAGATGATCACCGCCAATCTGCGGCTGGTCGTCAATCTGGCCAAGCGCTATCAAGGCAAAGGGCTGGATCTCCTCGACCTCATCCAGGAAGGCACCATCGGCCTGACAAGGGCGGTGGAAAAATATGACCCAACCCGCGGGCATCGCTTCAGCACCTACGCCTACTGGTGGATCCGTCAGGGATTGAATCGGGCCCTCTCCACCCAGAGCCGCACCATCCGCATCCCGGTCAACGTCAACGAAAAGCTGACCCGTCTGCGGGCGGCCAAGGCCCGCCACCTCCAGGCCAATGGCCATCCTCCCTCCGCCGCTGAACTGGCCGAGGCGCTGACGATGCCGAAGCAGGAAGTGGAAGAGCTGCTGGCCTGTGAACTGCGCAGCGTCACCGTGAGCCTCCAGGGGGCCGTGCGCTCCAAAACGGATCCCTCCGAACTGGTGGATGTGCTTCCCAGCCCGGAGCCGGCCCCCATGGAGCGGGCCGAGCAGGCGGAGCGCACCGCGTCGGTGTGGACCCTGCTGGAGACCGCCAATCTCACCCCCAAGGAAAAGACCGTGGTGTTGCTGCGCTTCGGTCTGGATGGAACCCACGAATGGCGCACCCTGGCGGATGTGGCGCGGCAGCTGCAGTGCAGCCGGGAGTATTGCCGTCAGGTGGTGCAGCGGGCCCTGCGCAAGTTGCGGCGGGCGGGCATCGAGCGGGGCCTCGGGGTGGAGTGACTTTGGCTTTGGGGGAAAGACCGTTCTGTTCAGGGGGCCTTCCACACTCGGAAGAGGCCAGGGATGACCCCCCAGAATGGCCCCATTGACGCCCCCCGCGGCGCACCATCCCCTGGAGACTGCCATGTCCGCCGCGACCACGGCCGCAGGCTCGGAAGCCAGCCAGACCGTTCTCGAGCCGGACGTCGTCCAAGAGACGGCGGTGGATCAGAGCCTTCTCTCCCGCCTTCTGTTCCGGGCGGGCCGCACCATCGCCCGACCCGCCCTGGAATGCCTGGAGTTGCTCTTGGATGGCAGCACGCCGGCCCAGGCCCGCTTGACGGTTTTCGCAGCTCTCACCTACCTGGTGCTGCCCACCGATCTGATTCCGGATTTCATCCCCGCCGCGGGCTTCGGCGATGACATGGTGGCTTTGACGGCGCTGCTCGGCCTCTGTTCGCGTCACATCACCCCCCAGATTCGGGAACGGGCTCAGCGCAAACTGGATCTCTGGTTCCCCAAAGCCTGATCGCTTCGATGGAGTCCTCCACCGCGCTCACCTCCCAGCAGTTGGAGGATCTCCAACTCTTTCTCAAGGACTGGCTGCGACACACCGGGCGCACCCAGGCGGATCTGAGACGTGCCCTGAGGGCCTCGTCCATCCGCATGCCCGTGCTTCTGGACGCGCTGCAACAGATCCACGCCCAGCAGGGGCTGGGGGGGCTCGCCGAGCATCTCTGCCAGATCGAAACCCTCTGGCGGAGCGAAGAGAGCGATCCTTCGCCGGATGCCACACTTCCCGCTCCGGGGTTGGCCGTTCCGATGGATCAGCTGGACCTGTTGCTCGATCAGATCCGCGGCGGGGCGGAGGAGGATTCCAGCCCGAGCCCACACACCCCGCGGGAGCAGGCCGACTGAGGCAACATGCTCCCATGATCAGTCTCCATTCCATGCACCCACCCCTTCGCCTCCGTCTGCTCGGGCTCCTCAGCCTGGGTTGTGTCCTGGCGGTCGTCCCGCGAGCCTCGGCTCAGGTGGAATCCTTCATCCTCAAGTCCGGAAGTCAGGTGGGTCCGACAACGGAAGTCAAACCCAAAAACTGCGTCACCGCCAAGGATGGCACCATCACCTGCGACACCGAGCTGGTGAATCCCCCCGGCAACACCCCCGCCAAGCCCATTTTCTCGCCGTTCCGGAATTGAGCCATGACCACGGAGCAGGGGGATTGGCTCTCGGAACGGCGCTTTCTGAAGGGGATTGATCAATTCGAGCAGCTGATCGCCAAGGTGTTGAGCCTGCTGCTCGTGGTTCTCATTCTGCTGGCCAGTTTCGAGTTGCTGAAGCGGTTGGCGGAAAGTGTCCTCGGAGGCCAGCCCTTGGGGGAGGAAGACGCTCTGATCACCTATTTCGGCGAGCTGCTGAACATTCTGATCGCCTTGGAGCTGCTTCAAAACCTCACGGCCTACCTGAAGCGCCACGCCGTGCAGATTCAGCTCGTGCTCCTGACGGCGATCACCGCGGTGGCCAGAAAGCTGATCGTGTTGCCGGGGGCGGAGGCCTCCAAGCCCCAGCTCGTGGTGGCCCTGGGGATCTGCGTGATCTGCCTGGCGGGGGCCTACGGATTGATCCGGGGCCTCAGCCCCCGGGATCTTGCCCCCAGAACAACGCCAACCAGAGTGTTCCCGGAGGAGGATCCGTCGCCAGCACCCGATGGCGACGTCCGGCCCTGATCAGCAGGCTCTCCCCGACCTGGAGCTGGCGCGGCCCATCCTCATCGGCGAATTGCAGGGTGGCCTGGCCCTGCAGCAGGCACACCCACTCATGTTCCTTCTGGTCGTACCAGAAGTCTGGCGGGCTGCTCGCCGCGCAGGAATGGATCCTCTCCAGCCGCAGGTGCGGCGTTTGCAGCAACACAGTGACACGCTCCTGGCCTGAAGCGGGCCAGGGGCCGGTCAGCAGGGATGAGGCCGCCCCCCCCTCCTTGGGCGCTGGCTCCCCCCAGCGCCGACCGATCTCAAAGCCGCGGCTCTGGGCCAGGGCCACCACCTCGTTGTGGTGACCGCAATCGATCAGGGCCTGGCGAAGCGATGGATCCCGCTCGCTGAGGGCCACGAAGGCGTTGAGCTGGCGAATCTTCTCCAGAAAGCGTTCCAGATCAGAGGCGGCCATGGCGGGAGGCGTTGAAGGAAGGGAGGGTCGGAGGGGAGGGGGGTCTGATCAGACCAGCCTGGTGCTCATGCGCCAGCGCACAAAGGGTTCGCCGGCAAACAGGATCGCTTCTTCCCCATCCACCCTCCATCCCAACCGTTCCAGCAGAGGGCGGGAGAGGCGGCTCGCCTCCGTGCGCAGGCGGCTGTGGCCCTCGGCCCGCGCCCGCGCCTCCAGCGTTCGCACCAGCCGAGTGGCCAGGCCCTGGCGGCTGGATCGACCGCGGCAGTAGAGCAGGCTCAGGCGATCGCCGGGATCCAGCAGGGCGAAAGCCTCCACACTGTCAAGCCGGTCGGGTGGACAGGCCACCACGCCATGGCCCCGGATCAGAGCCTCCGAGAAGGACAAGTTCTGGAGGGGATGGCGGGCCCAGGCCTGGATCTGCTCCGGGCGATAGTGGGCAGCCGCGAGGGTTCGCACCGCATCCTCGTAGACCTCCACCACCTGGGGCCAATCCGCCGGTTCCAGAGGACGCACGATCAAGGGGTGGATGACCTGAGGCCTGATTCTCCAACGCAGGCCTCCCCTGGAGCCCATGGGGTCCTTGCTTGAATGTGCGCAGTGGACGGGAGCGGCGGATGGCCCTTCAACCCATCGAGCGGCTGGGGCGTTGGGGGATGGTGGCCCTGGCCTTGCTGCTGGGCTGGTGGATCCTCTGGCCGCGGCCGGTTCTCGGGCTGGTCGATGCCCCCCCGGGGGAGAAGGGAGCCACCCTGTTTGCCCAGCACTGCGCGGGCTGCCATTGGAATGGCGGCAATGTGATCCGCCGGGGCAAGACCCTGAAGCTGGCCGCGTTGCGACGGGCGGGCCTGGAGGGGCCGGAGGCCCTGGCGTCAGTGGCCGCCAGGGGTCAGGGGCAGATGGCGGGCTACGGGGAGGTGCTGGGACCGGGGGGAGCCGAGGCGGTCGGGGCGTGGGTCTGGAACCAGGCCCTGGCGGACTGGCCGAAATCTGAGCAAAAGACAACACAAGCCATCCAATAATTCTTGATGTCTCCACAAGCCAGTCATGGCAAGGCTTTTCAAGCTGTGCCACCACCAATGCTGTCTATGGGTGAGGTTCGATTGGCTGCAGCCCTCCCTAGAAACAAGTTGGTGTGAGAACCAACTTCAATGTCAATCATTCGCATTGCCCTTCTGCGTGGCGCCGGACTGGCCCTCGCCGGAGGAGCTTTCCTGGGGGCTCCTTCCTTCGCCGCTCCCGAATCCAGCGCCGAACAACTCCAGCCCACTGACCAGGCTCCCCTGCAGATCAGTCAGACTCTGAAGGACGATCAGATCGCCCAGACCTACATTCCCCTCATTGGTGAGGTCGGCAAGGAGTCTGGACAAGGCACCGGTTGGTACGTCACCGTCGGCGCAGGCGGTGCCTGGCCCGGCAACTGGGACTTCCATGACAACCTGGACGATTACAACTTCAATGGCAACGCCAACCTGACCGGCGGATTCTCCGTGGATGGTGGCGTGGGCTATGACTTCGGTGCCCTCCGCACCGAACTCACCTACGGGTTCAGCCGCGCCAGCTTGCACAAGGTGCACTTCAACAACATCGAAACCTTCAATGGTTCCGGCAACGTCAACAAGAATGACGTTTTGGCCAGTGTTTATCTGGACATTCCCTTCGGCTCCTGGGTGCCCTACATCGGTGGTGGCATCGGTTATACCAACCTCAGCACCCCCAGCTACACCATCGATAACGTTCGCTTCGGCAGCGACAACCAAGGTCTCTTTGGTTGGCAGGCCAAGCTTGGTGTCGCCTATGTGATGAACTGGAACACCGACATCTACGTCGAAGGAACCTACTCCGGCGCCTCCGGTTTCCAGGCCGACTACTTCGACTACAGCTCCTACAACAACACGGGCGCCAAACTGGGCTTCCGCTATCGCTTCGGTGCCCCCCCGGTGGTGATCGTGGAACAGCCCGCTCCCGCCCCCGAGCCGGCTCCCGCTCCCATGCCCGAGCCCATGCCCGAGCCCGCTCCGGCTCCGGCTCCGATTCGCGGCCTCTGGTGAACAGGCTCCGGCCTGTCTTTGGATCGGGGAGCGGCATGCCGCTCCCTTTTTTTGTGACCACGTCTCCGCAGCTGGGCCCGCCAGCGACCGAGGCGGTCAGAAGGCCTGGATCCAGGGATGCACCTCCACTGCCGTCCAGATTCCCTGCCGCCAATAGACATCCCCCTTCACCAGGGTGTCCACCTCCGCCAGGCTGGCGGCCTCATAGAGGCCGAAAACGTGTGTGCAGCCCTCCGTGGGACCGATGGTGAGCAGAACTCCCTGCTCCTTCTGGCGACGGAGGCCCTCCAGGTGTTCCTCCCGATAGGGTGCGCGCTTCTGAAGGGCATCGCTGCAGTAGGTGCCCCAAAGGACAAATTTCA
Organism: Cyanobacteriota bacterium; assembly: GCA_046340515.1. Taxonomy (GTDB): domain Bacteria; phylum Cyanobacteriota; class Cyanobacteriia; order PCC-6307; family Cyanobiaceae; genus Cyanobium. Next base: position 6,047 of record JBKDTB010000110.1, read on the forward strand.
TCGCGGATGGTGTCGACAGGCGTCAAGGTAGGGCCTGCCGTTCGCTTCCCATGGGTTGTGCGCCTGGTCCGGCCGCTCGCCTGGAGGCCGTGCTTGATCCGGTGATTCCGCGCCTGAGGGAACTGGTGCGCCTCCGGCCGGACACCTTGTCGCTGGCCCAGGGGATGGTCAACTGGGCCCCCCCCGAGGCGGTGCTTCAGGCCGTGCGGGAGGCGCTGGACGCGCCCGGGAGCGGCCTGCATCGTTATGGGGCCATTTGGGGCGAACCGGAGCTGCTCGACACCCTGTCTCGCTTCCTCACCCGCACCCACGGCCTGGATCTGGAGGGGGCTCTGCTGCTGACCACCATGGGCAGCAACATGGCTTTCGCGGCCCTGGCACAGGTGATCTGCGATCCGGGCAGTGAGGTGATCCTGCCCCTGCCCTCCTACTTCAACCACGCGATGGCGGTGCGGTTGGCGGGCGGGGTGCCCGTGGGGGTGGAGGCTGGCCCCTGGCCGGACCCGGAGGTGATCGCCGCCGCAATCACCCCGCGCAGCCGCGCCATCGTCACCATTTCCCCCAACAATCCCAGTGGCGTGGTGATCCCCGAAGCGGTTCTGCGGGCGATCAACCATCTCTGCGCGGAGCGGGGCCTGCTGCACATCAGCGATGAGGCCTATGGGCCCTTTGTGTATGGAGAGAATCGCCACTTCAGCCCCGGCAGCCTGAGGGGCGCGGCGGCCCACACCGCCACGCTCCACTCCCTCTCCAAGAGCCATGGCATGGCGGGCTGGCGGATGGGCTGGGCCACCGTGCCCGAGGGACTGGGGCCGGCATTGGCGAAAGTGCTCGACACGCTGCAGATCTGCCCGACCCTGATTGGCCAACGGGCGGCGACGGCGGCCCTGGCCACGGATCCGGCCTGGGTTCGGGAGCGGGTGGCCACCCTGGCGCCACGGAGGGACCAGATGCTGGCGGCGGTGGCGCTGTGGGAGGGGGAGGGCCTGCCCGTGCGGCTGTGGGCCGCGCCGGAGGGGGCCTTTTATGGCCTGTTGGTGGTGGAGGGCCGGAGGGTGGGCGATCCTCCGGACAGTGACCGGCTGATGGAGGAGTTGGTGTTGGCCGATGGGGTGGCAACGGTGAGCGGCCGCGCCTTTGGGCTGGACATTCCTGGAGCCGCTGTGCTGCGCGTGAGCTACGGCATGCTCGAGGGTCCGCCGTTGGCCGAGGCGCTGGAGCGGCTTGGCGCTGGACTGCGGCGCCGCAGCAGAGGATGAGGGGGGCGGCCGGGATGGTGGTGGTGGTGCTCGAAGGAACGGCTGGAAAGAAAGCCCGGGCACGCGCCCGTGGCATCCCGTGGTTCTGACGGTCCTGGATCGCAGGCAGGGTTCAAGGCTGGTCCAGACCCTGCCGCAGGGTGGCGCAAAAGCGGCCTGCGGCGGCGGGCACGTCCTCTCCCGCCGTGCGGGCCTCGGCCATCGCCTTCACCAGGGCACTGCCCACGATGGCGCCATCCGCCCCCCAAGCCCGCACCTGGCGGGCGTGGTCCGGGCTGGAAATCCCGAACCCGACAGCCACCGGGCAGCCTCCTTGCCGCTTCAGCGCCTGCACGAGGGGCTCCACCCGTCCTTCCAGGGCCGTGCGCACCCCCGTCACACCGGTGACGCTCACCAGGTAGGTGAAGCCCCGGCTGGCGGCGTGGATGCGGACCATGCGCTCCGGCGGGGTGGTGGGCGCCACCAACAGCACAAGATCCAGGCCAACGCTGGCGGCGATGGGGGAGAGCTTCTCGGCTTCCTCCAAGGGCAGGTCGGGCACCACCAGCCCGGAGGCTCCCGCCTCGGCGGCCTGCTGGCAAAAGGCTCCCATGCCGCGATTGAGGAGGGGATTGCTGTAGGTGAAGAGGATCACCGGGATCGTGAGCCGATCCTGCAGGGAAGCCAACAGGGCCAAGACGGCCGCGGGCGTGGTGCGGGCCGCCAGGGCGCGGGAGGCGGCGGCCTGAATCACCGGCCCATCCGCCAAGGGATCGCTGTAGGGAATGCCCAGCTCGATCAAGTCGGCGCCGTTGTCTTGGAGGGCCAGCAGGGTGGCGGCGGTGGTGGCCAAGTCGGGATCGCCCGCCATCAGGAAGGGCATCAGGGCACAGCGGCCCTGCTGTTGGAGGGCTTCGAAGCGCCGGCGGATGGCGCTGGATGGGCTCGCGAGGGCCGAGGGGCTGGGGGCAAGGCTCATGGCATTGAGCCTATGGGGTCGCCGGGGGTGCGGCTTCGCTGCCAGCGGAGCCTTCCTCGCTGCCGCCCAGCTGGCCCACCTCCCGCAGCAGACGCTCCTGCTCTTCGGAACTCAAGGCATCAAAGCGGGCCAGAAGCTCGGCGTCCGTGCGGGCGTCGTAGATCGCGCGGTAGCGGCGGCGCTGCTCCATGTAGGTCATCTTTCCACTCACCACCCGGAAGAGATAGGTGCCGGTCCAGGCGATCACCAGCAGGGTGAGCAGGGCGGAGGCCGCCAGGCCAGGGGTGAAGCCCTCCAGCCCACTGAACCGAAAGCCCCACCAACCGACGCCGCCCAGGGCCAAGACCCCCAGGCCGAGCAGAAAAGCCTGGCCCCGGGTCACCCGCGCACCTCGCCCTGGCCGGCCATGCGAAGGTTGATGAAGGGCGCAAACACGATCATTCCCGGAAAGAAAAGGAACACCAGGCCGTAGACCATGGTGCGCTCGATCTTGCCCATCACGGTCCAGCGCTTCTGCAGCCACCAGATCAGGGCCAAGGGTGCCACGACCAGGTAGAGACCTCCGAGGGCGCCGTAGGCGGCAAGAACAAGAAGGGTGTCACTGGAGACCTGATTCAAAAACCCTGGCAGGGCCACGGCAGGACATCGAAACGCCGCTTGAATCTAGGATGGACTCCCGGGGGCATGGCGGAATCGGTAGACGCAGCGGACTTAAAATCCGCAGGTCGCAAGACTGTGGGGGTTCAAGTCCCCCTGCCCCCATCGCTGAGAAGTCCTGCGGCACAACAGGTTTGGGCTCTTGTCCCCTCGACCGGCCCCCTGTTGTCAGGCCCGATGTCCGGCCGACGCACGCACCCTTGGTTCCGACGAGCTGCGGTGGAGCGATGGGAGGCGGGCGGGCGGGGCACGGTTGGGCCATGGGCGATGGAGGTCGTCGGCGACGGACGCCAGGGGTTGAGGCGGTTGGACAGGAGCCAAGGCTGGGCGTCTCCAGGTCGGCAGGTCGGCAGGTCCCCCATGGCCAACGCCGCCGGGCCGCCGGCCGGGCATGGCCTGAGGCAGCCTGGCGGCCTTTGGACCGGTGGAGAGGGCGGCGGGAGGATGGGTCGCGATGATGCGGCAAGCGCCCGGGGCAAGCCCCGCCATGCCCAGAACCCACCGGATCGATGACCAGAACGACAAGCTTCGCTGAATTTGTGCAACGGGCCGACTATTCGCTCCTGGATTCCCTCCATGAGGATCCGCAGGCCACCGAGGATGGCCGCGATCACCGGCCCCGTCAGGTGTTCTCCGGGCATTACGTGCCAGTGACGCCCACTCCGCTTCCTTCCCCCCGATACATCACCCACAGCGGAACACTCTTCCACGAACTGGGTCTCGACGATGGGCTGGCCCATGACGACCAGTTCCGCCGTCTCTTTTCCGGCGACATCCGCGTGGCGAGCCCACCGATGCGACCCTTTGGCTGGGCGACCGGCTATGCCCTGTCGATCTACGGCACGGAATACATCCAGCAATGCCCCTTTGGAACGGGAAACGGCTATGGCGATGGCCGAGCCATTTCCGTGTTCGAAGGTCTGTTCAACGGCCGCCGCTGGGAGATGCAGCTCAAAGGTGGTGGCCCAACGCCCTACTGCCGCGGCGCCGACGGTCGCGCTGTGCTCCGCTCCAGCGTGCGCGAGTTTCTGGCGCAGGAGTTCATGCAGGCCCTGGGGGTGCCCACCACGCGGTCGTTGACGCTCTACGTGTCCAGGTCGGAAACCGTGCGCCGGCCTTGGTACTCCCCGAACTCCAGGTCGTTCGATCCCGACATCCTGGTGAACACGCCAGCCGCGATCACCACACGGGTGGCGCCATCGTTTCTGCGGGTTGGCCAGTTGGAGCTGTTCGCCCGTCGCGCTCGCTCCGGGGCCCATCCGAAGGCGCTGAATGAGTTGCGCATGATCGTGGAGCACCTGATCGAGCGGAACTACCGACCGGAGATTGATCCCCGTCTGGCGTTCAGCGACCAGGTGGTGGAGCTGGCCCGCTTGTTCCGCCAACGGCTCACAGCCCTTGTGGCCCACTGGCTGCGCGTGGGCTACTGCCAGGGCAATTTCAACAGCGACAACTGCGCCGCCGGGGGCTTCACCCTCGACTACGGCCCCTTCGGATTCTGCGAACTGTTCGACCCCCGATTTCAGCCCTGGACCGGTGGCGGCGAGCATTTCTCCTTCTTCAACCAACCGGTTGCGGCCGAAGCCAACTATCAAATGTTCTGGGCAGCCCTCCGCTTGCTCCTCACCGACAACGGGGAGGCCCTGGCCAGGCTGGATCAGATCCGGGAGGGCTTCGCCGAAGTGATGACCCGAGAGATCGAGGCGATGTGGGCCAGGAAGCTCGGTTTGGATGACTACGACGCGGCTCTGGTGCCGGAGCTGCTGGAGCGGATGGTTCGCACCAAGGTGGATTACACGATCTTCTTCCGCAGGCTCTCTCTCATTCCCAAGCAACTTTCACCCTTGAAAGAGAGCTTCTACCTGCCCGGCTCGGAGGAAAACGACGCGGCATGGGACAGTTGGCTGCAACGCTGGCGAGCCCGCGTCACAGCAGGCGAAGACCCCCTCGTGAAAGCCGAGGCGATGCGACGCGTCAACCCCAACGTGACCTGGAGGGAGTGGCTGATCGCACCGGCTTATCAACAGGCTGAGCTGGGGGAAACCCGTCGGATCCAGGAGTTGCAAGAGTTGTTCCTCCATCCCTACGACGAGCTGTCCACGGAACTGGCGGCCACCTGCGACCGCCTGAAACCTCAGGAATTCTTCAACGCCGGTGGCGTGTCTCATTACAGCTGTTCGTCTTGAAACGGCGGCGAAAGAAAAAGCGCGGCAGCGCGGGGGTGGCAGGCCAGTGTCAAGCTGAAGTCTGGACGCGTTGGTCTCCCTGATGCCTCGGCGCAAGCGGTTGCCGACTCTGTTCGCCCTCGCGTTGACGGCCGGGTTGTTGCGTGTGGCCGGTCGGCCTGCCATGGCGGAGGCTGCAGCCAGCTTCCAGGCCACGGTCCTTTCGGTGGGGGATGGGGACACCCTGCGGGTGCGCGCGGGGGATCACACGACCATCATCCGGCTGGCCTGCATCGACGCCCCGGAGACAGCCCAGAGCCCCTGGGGCTTGCAATCAAAAACCTATCTGGCGCAGCGACTGCCCAGGGGCCGGAAGGTCATGATCCTCCCCCAAGGCCAGGACCGCTATGGCCGCACCGTGGCGGAGCTGATCAGCGACATCAACATCAACCTCGTGATGGTGGAAGACGGCCAGGCGTTTGTCGACCGCCGCCATCTCCACGGCTGTGGGGCCAAGGACTACCTGGAGGCGGAGCATCGCGCCAGCCGCCATCGCCACGGGGTGTGGCGGGTGGAGGGCGGAATCACCCGCCCGTGGGTGTTCCGCCGGGATCAGCGCGCCCTGCTGATCCCCGATGGCGCTCCGCCGGGTGGCCGGCGCTGGCGCTGCCGAGAGATCGGCTCCCATGACCGGGCCCGGGACCTGCTGCGGCAGGGGCACAGCAACCTGGACGGAGACGGCGATGGAAAGGCTTGCGAGTCGCCAGGTCCTTGAGGGGCCGCAAAAGGGGCGTGGAACCCGGAACCAAGGCTTGACGGAGGCCCCCGGCGAGTCGTTACGAATCAGGATTCAGGTAAGCCGCTGGGAAGACGATGCGTTGTTGATACTTGGGTGCATTTAATGTTCTGAACACTTTGTCCCACAACCCCTGAATTCCATAGTTGCCACGGAAGTCTGTGTGATGCAGGTCGTGGAAATCTGAGGGAATAAAGAAGAGCGAGAGTGAGCTATGACCCTCAAGATTGTAGGCGGTTCCAACCAAAATCCAGGCGATGAGCTGGCTGATATCGTAGCCAAATATGAAAATTGGCAGCAAGTCTGTGATGGTTGTGATGATCGACTCCAGCCAGCCTTTGTGGCCGGCAACGAAACTTGAGGTGTCCTGAAATTCATGGTGTTTCAGATGGAATCTCAACAGGGGCTTTCGATGCAACAGCCAATGACATACATAAAAACAGAAGTCGGCGACAACGATGCTCAGCAAAAACCAGAGGAGATTGTCCCATAAATCATTGCCCCTCTGAACTTCCGGCGCAAGGTAGAGAATAATGCAGGCGGTTGTCAACGATTTGATTTCCCCCAATACGATACCTTTCAGCGTAAAGGCTGGGAAGACTTGTTTCTTCACCGACGCTTCCCTCGCCCGCAACTTCTCCGTGAGCGCTGGATTGCCTTTGATCAGACGTTCAATCCCAAATCCAAAACCATAAAACGAGAGGGAACCTGTCAGCCAAAGCAGAATGGCCTGATGCATGAAACTCAGGGGTTCTGATCCCAAGACCCGGAAGAAGACCTGCTGAACCAGGGTGCAACTGATGGCTACTTTGAGAAAAAACTCGGCCTCCGTAAGAATGGCGAAGATTTTTTGCCTCATGTCCATGAGGATCGATTCGCGAGCCATGCCGGGACTGGACGAAACCGCTACGCGGAAGAATAAAAGTAATTTACACCAATCACAAGCTCCATAAAGGGGTCTGTTTGTCGATGGGAACAGCGGGTCCACAGGCTCGCTGGCGGCTGGTTGTGGCTGGCTTGGAAGGGGAGCGGATCCCTGATCTGACCCGCCATGGCCTGCGGCAACGGATCGCGCTGGAGTTCGCTGCCCTGCTCGGCACGGCTTGTCATCCGCGACCCTGCCTGTTCCCCTTGGAAACCACCGTGGTTCCGCGGGCGTGGATCCAAACTGAGCCGATGCCCTCTCGTCAGAGACCAGCCGGCGGGTCGCAGGGCCCGCAAACGCCCGGCACCGAAGTGTTGGCCGGCTCGATCGAGCGCGTCACCTTTCACAATCCCGCCAATGGCTTCTGCGTGCTGCGCATCAAGGCTCGCGGTCACCGGGAGCTGGTGACGGTGGTGGGGCATGCGGCGGAGATCAGCGCCGGCGAGTGGGTGACCCTGAGCGGCATCTGGGTGAACGATCGGGAACACGGCCAGCAATTCAAGGCCGCCTTCCTGCGCTCCTCCCCCCCGACCACCGCCGAGGGCATCGAGAAATACCTGGGCTCCGGCATGATCCGCGGCATCGGCCCCATCTATGCCAGCAAGCTGGTGGGCGCCTTCGGGGCCGAGGTGTTTGAGGTGATCGAGCAGGCACCCGAGCGCCTGCGGGAGGTGCCCGGCATCGGGGAGGTGCGGGCCGGCCGCATCGCCCGGGCCTGGGCCGATCAGAAGGTGGTGCGGGACATCATGGTGTTCCTGCACAGCCATGGCGTCGGCACCGCCCGGGCCGTGCGCATCTTCAAGACCTATGGCAACGACGCCGTGCAGGTGATGGCGGACAACCCCTACCGCCTCGCCCGCGACATCCGCGGCATCGGCTTTCGCACCGCCGATGCCATCGCCGCCCGGCTGGGCATCGCGCCCACCGCCATGATCCGCCTGCGGGCTGGCGTCAACCACGCCCTGCTGGAGGCCAGCTCGGAGGGCCACTGCGGCCTGCCCACCGCGGCACTGCTCCAGCTGGCGGGGGAACTGCTGGCGGTGGAAGGACCAGAGGGCACCCGCGGCCCCCTGGAGCCGGGGGTGATCCAGACGGCGCTGGACCTGGAACTGGCCGAGCGCACCCTGGTGGCCGATCAGCTGCCCGCCCAAAGCCGGGAGGGTGCCCAAGGGGAGCCCCAACCCGCCGTGTTCCTGGCGACGTTGCACAAGGCGGAGCGCCAGATCGCCCGGGCCCTGCTGGAGCTGCAGGAGGGCGAGCCGCCCTGGGCCCGGGGCGAGCGCGGAGCGATTGATCCGGCGGTGGCCATCCCCTGGGTGGAGCAGCGGCTTGGCCTGACCCTGGCCGCCACCCAGCGGGAGGCCGTCGCCTTGGCGCTGGCCAGCAAGGTGCTTGTGATCACGGGCGGGCCGGGGGTGGGCAAGACCACCTTGATCAACGCCATCCTGCGCATCCTCGCGGCCCGACGCCTGCGCATCCAGCTCTGCGCCCCCACCGGCCGGGCGGCCAAGCGCATGGGCGAAACCACCGGCCTGGAGGCGAAAACAATTCACCGCTTGCTGGAGTTCGATCCGCAGGCCCATGGCTTTCGCCGGGGTCCCGAGCTGCCACTGGCGTGCGATCTGCTCGTGGTGGATGAGACCTCGATGGTGGACGTGCCCCTGATGGCCTCCCTGCTGGCGGCCCTGCCCGCCGAGGCGGCCCTGCTGCTGGTGGGTGATGTGGACCAGCTTCCATCGGTGGGTCCCGGGCAGGTGCTGGCCGATGTGATCAGCAGCGGCGTGATCCCTGTGACGCGCCTGACCGAAGTGTTCCGCCAGGCGGCCTCCAGCCGGATCATCACCAGCGCCCACGCCATCAACGCCGGATCCCTCCCCGATTTGCGCGCGCCAGCGGATGGGGCCAGCGATTTTTTCTTCGTCCCGGCCGAGTCGCCCGAGCAGGCCCTGGCCCTGATCCGCAAGTTGGTGGGCGAGCGCATCCCGGCCCGCTTTGGCCTCGATCCCATCCAGCAGGTGCAGGTGCTCTGCCCGATGGCCCGTGGCGGCTGCGGCAGCCGCGCTCTGAACGTGGAATTGCAGCAGCTGCTCAATCCCGATCCATTCGAACAGGTGGAGCGGTTTGGTTGGCGCTTCGCGCCGGGCGACAAGGTGATGCAGGTGGCCAATGACTACGAGAAAGAGGTGTTCAACGGTGATCTGGGCATCATTGATTCTCTTGACCCCGACAACAGTGAACTCACCGTGCTGTTTGATGCCCGGTCTGTGGTCTATGGCTGGGGAGAACTCGACAACCTCGTGCCTGCCTTTGCTTGCACCATCCACAAGAGCCAGGGCAGCGAATACCCCGCTGTCGTGATCCCCTTGCTCACCCAGCACTACACCATGCTCCAGCGCAATCTGGTCTACACGGGACTGACCCGCGGCAAACAGCTCGTGGTGCTGGTGGGCCAGAAGAAGGCCCTGGCGATGGCTGTCAAGAACCATCGGGGCCGGCAGCGTTGGACCAAGTTGGGGGAGTGGTTGGCGGCTGATCGCCGTGGGTCTCGCCCTCTCCGCGATCCCTTTGCCGGAGAAAGAAACGATGGGGGCTGAGGCCCAGCGGCGCTGACCCCCATCCGCGACGTACCCGAGGGCTTGTCAGCGGGGCTTTCGATCGATGTGGGGTGAACCCTCAACCCTGGAGCCACCGACCCGGGGATCGCCTTCGTGGTGGTGGGGGCGCCTCACGAGGCAGACCTCCACGCAGGGAGCCAGTGCGGCGGCCAGCGCGATCAAGGCTGTCAGGGCCCTGGCTGGTGGGCTGAGGCATCCCGGCTCAACGGGAGAGGGCTGCAGGGCGGCCCAGCGGGCGGATGCTGCTGACGGCAGCACCAGCGCCGCGGCGGATCCGCGCGCGCACCGTGCCATGGGCCGGCCCCATCTGCGCGATCAGGGCTTCGCGAGCCTCGTGTTGCAGCTCCTCAAGAGTGGGGGCGGTGAGGCGAATGGGCAGGGTTACTCCTGCGGAGAAGGCTGCGCCTACGGCCCGGGCTTCCAGGTGGCCGGGGCGTTCAACCTCCAGGCGGAACACGACCTCTCGCATGGGGGGTATCTCCTCCTTTCCGGCTCCATCCTTGGCCAGCTGGAGCCATTCTTCAGGTGCGGTCGGATACGGGGAACCCGCCCTGCGGACACCTGCCCTTGCCCTGTCTGGCGAGCCAGCCGCGCGTGGCAGCCAGGCGAGCACGTCCCGCAGCCCGGATGCGGCGCTGGGCCCGGCAGCCCCGCGGTGGTGCGGGGGCCGCCCCTGCGATTCACCGGGACATGGAACGAAGCGCCACGACCTCCAATGGACATCGAGCTCAACCCGCCGTTGGCGCAGTGAACGCGCAGCGGGCCCAGACGGGCGGAGCGGCGGAGGCGAAAGCCCGTGGTGATCAACAGCTGTTCTCGCGGATCGTGGCGGAGCAGGTTTTCAGTTTGCCCTGCTGATGCAGCCGTCCGCCAATCCAGGCACCCCGGAGGCGAAACGTGGCTGATCACCTGGCGCCTGCCAGAGACAAACCACACCAAGTCGTGCTCCGATCGAGCCAGGTCAAAACGGGTTCTTGTTTGTAGACGCTAGAACGATGACAGCCACCGCAGAGCTCTCAGAACAGGAAAGGCATGGACCTTCACGCCGATCTCAGCCGCAGCGTGGCGCTCGACACCGCGGCGCTCCCCTGGACACCCTCGCCGATGGAGGGCGTGGAGCGGCGGATGCTCGATCGCGTCGGCGCGGAGGTCGCCCGCGCCACCTCGCTGGTGCGCTATGCGCCGGGCAGCCGCTTCGAGCGCCACTGCCATGGCGGCGGCGAGGAGATCCTGGTGCTGGAGGGCACCTTCTCCGATGAACAGGGCGCCTACCCGGCCGGCACCTACCTGCGCAATCCGGTGGGGTCCAGCCATGCCCCGTTCAGCGAAACAGGCTGCACGATCCTGGTGAAGCTGCACCAGATGCATCCCCGGGATCAGCAGCGCCTGGTGATTGACACCCGCAGCCAGAGCTGGCTGCCCGGGCTGGTGCAGGGCCTGGAGGTGATGCCACTGCATGGCTTCGGCTCCGAGCACGTGGCGCTGGTGCGCTGGGCACCGGGCACGGTGTTCCATCCCCACCGCCATGGCGGCGGCGAGGAGATCTTCGTGCTTGAGGGTGTCTTCCAGGACGAGCACGGCACCCATCCGCAGGGCGGCTGGCTGCGCCATCCGCCGGGCAGCGTCCATCGGCCCTGGAGCGAGGTGGGCTGCACGATCTGGGTGAAGACCGGCCACTTGCCGGCCACCCAGGCCCCGGATGGCCGCGAGTCCAGCCGCTGGGAGCCCTCTCGGGACTGAGAAGCCGACTGGCCCGGTGTGTGGCCGGATCATCGCCAAGGTGCCGCAGGCGCCGGCCAGCAGCACGCCAACCCGCAAGCAATTGAGCAGGCCCATCCCCATCAGGGAGCCTGCGAAGCTGCCCAGCCCCACGGCCGACATCAGGGCGGCGTAGGAACCCCTGGAATGGCATGCCCAGCCAGTCAGAAGGCACGGAAGCCTTTTTGACTGAGCCGTTCCTGAATGGCCGTGGCGGTGGCCTCCGGTGAGACTGGCGCGCGATTCAGCAGTCGATTTTCGGTGGGGGCTGGGCTCGCCCGGAAGGACTGATCTTCAGTGGCTTTCACTGAAGTGAATGGGGCGGCAGCAGGGCGGCATTATTGGTTTTGGTGGTCCAGAGACGGCGAAGAGCCTCCACCGTTTGCTGGTGTGATCCGTTCACTAGCTTCGGCTGCAGTTCCTGGATGTCAAAAGCGGCATCGCCAGGATCTCTTTGGAGCGCGAATTGATTGACATCGATCAGGGCCAGGGCTGTGACGAGATCCCAGAGCAGAAGGTGGGTATGGGTTTCCCGGAAAACCGCGGGTGCCAACCAGGTGGAGAGAGAGCTGCAAGGATGCTCCCTTGATCTCCGATCATCGTAAGGAGGGGGGCAGGGGGTGTCATTCACCAGGGCACGTCGCAGTCGCCCCGGGAGCCCGACGGCGAGCAACCCGCCGGTCGTTCGGCCATCGGGGCCGGTTTGGCCAATCACCATGGCCTGATTGGGCACATAACAATGAGGTGGTGGGTTGAGAGAGGGGCCGCAGCCCGCCAAGTCGGGAACCACCACCGATAGGCTGTTCAGATCTGAAAGCATCTGCACTGCGGTGCGGCAGGCGGAAAGATCATAACTGCAATTGAACGATCCTTTGGCTGAGACGCGACCATCTTGGCCAATGATCTTTCCAGTAAAAACCACCTGCTTGACACGATCTCGAATCAAAGGCAGATAGTGAATAAAGGAGGTGAATGGCCCCGTCAACAGCACGGAGACGTCCCGGCAACCTGACAACGCTTGCCGCACGAGTTCGGGATAGGCGGGCTGAGATTCCCATGGTGCAGGTGCGGAGGTGAGAAGCCCGTTGGAACGGCGCATCATCTCCCGCACAAAGGGCAACCCGGGTCCGATCTGACCAGGACCGTGAACCTGTGATCCACCGACCAGGATCTTCATCGGTTGCTGCGGGGCCGGCTGGGAGGCACCGTGCAACAGAGCATCGAGCGCTGCGGCTGCGGGGCCTGGCAAGGAATACCCCTCGGTCTGCACGATGGCCGCAACGTGTCTATTGCCGATGACAAGCGGAATGGCCATCATGTCATCGATGTCGTAGTCGTTATCGATCAGCACACAATCTGTTCGCGGCGAATCATGGATTGGCTCAGTTCCTGCTGCCACCAGGCTCGAAGCGCAGATCACAGAAGGACTCAATGCGGTGATCAAAGCGCGGGTGAGCAGCTTGTGTCTGGCCCTTCCAACTCCAATCATCTGGACCGCATGGATGAGCCTTTCCATGGATGCAGCCTTTCCTCCTGAATAACGATGGACGGGAGTCCCCAAGGTACCCGATCAGAGGGGGGACGGCAGGCGGCGTAGATTTGCTCTACTGAACCCTTGACAGCAGCTTGATTCCCTCCTGCAACTCGGGCAGAGACAGCCTCTGATCAGCACATGCCCTCCCGGGATTCCAAAAGCGGTCTGGGAGCCTGTCGCGCAAAACCCTGCCGCCGCCCTCACCACCCAGGCCATCAAGACTGGCCAGATTCCAGTGACACCAATGGATCTCCAGAGAGAATGAGGCATGGGAAAGCCAAAACCCTCCGTCCCTGGAACGGGGTGTTGGGACGGGTATGGCGAGCGGCGGGGCGGGCTGGGGTTGGCGGCTTGGGGTGGCTGGCGTCCCGACATGTGCAGGAGTTCAGTGTGTCGTGCGGGATTCGTTTGTTGCAGACCGATGGGGGCTGGTCGGTGAGCTGTCTTGACCTCCCTGGCGGCCACTCCCGGGGCGACAGCCGCAAAGAAGCCCTCGCCCAGATCCGCGAACGGATCTCCCTCTGGCTGGAGGTTGAGGCGGAGAGGACTGGAGTGAGGCCTGTGGAAACGTTGGAACTGGCTGTCTGAAGCGCTCCGCTTCCGCGAAGCGATAGTCGCGATTGCCCGGGATCAGCCAGAAGGAGGCCTTCAGGATGTTCCAGAAGCTGGGCTGTGGTCTTGGAGGCAACCCTGCCTACCGCATGGATGCTCGGGCCACCCTCACCATCCTCCGGTTGGGCAACGACAACACGGAATGCCTTCGGTTCTGGGCCTGCAGGAAAGCTCCCGGGATCAGATTGCCGTTGCCAACGCTGCCGCCTTGCTCCATCACCTGCAGCTGCGCAACACTGGCCCGTGCCGGCAAGGGAGCGGCTGGAGCAGG
>JBKDTB010000111.1:0-12896 GCA_046340515.1 Cyanobacteriota bacterium
TTTCCCGATCAGGCGATCGTCTGGGATGGCAGCGCGGTGGAAAACACCATGCGCTACCTCATGGATCAACAAGTGCAGCTGGTGCCCCGCCGCACCGCCGACCTGGCCTCTCCATACACGACGAGCATCCGCAGCGAAGGCGGTAGCGGCACCTATCCCTCCGCCCTCCCCTATCCTGAAGCCGGCTTGGATCCGCGCTGAGGCGCCTTCCAAACCGCGGTGCACGGGGGTCTAGCAATCTGGTGAATGCAGCGAACTCATAATTCGCCTAAGCCGAGTTCGATCCTCGGGACCCCCATGAACAATTCCCGCTGATTCATCTCAGACCAGTCCGACAAGGGCTTACTGGAGGGAAACGGGTGTGGCAGCTTGCAGGGTCTTTGTGACTTGCCGGAAAGGCATCACGGCAATGTGCGTCGTAGATAAGCCAATTGATCGGCGGGAATTTCTGGCGTATCAACAACCACATTGCTGCCCCGGGCAACATAGTTTTCCGGGGCACCAATCATGGCAAAGTCTGCAAGGGTACGGGAGACCACATTATGGGAGTTGAATTTCAAACCACCGAAGGCATTGATCTCAAATTCACCATTGAACTCGAAGTGGCCATTCCCGAGTGGGTCATAATCGCCAGTGTAACTAAACACCAAGGGCCAGGTTCGAGGATCGCTCCCCGGGGCCGGAATGCGATCCAACTTGATGATCGTGCAGTTGAAACTAGACCTGGTCCATTCCGTCGACCCTCTGAGATCGCGCTGGATCACTGGCGTGCCGATCTCCCCATAGGAATTGCCTTGCCATGTGATCGTGATGATCGCATTGGCAAGGCCTGGTCGTCCACAACCAACATCCATTAACATGGAGGAATAACGTGAGGGCGGTTGTTGAGCCCCTGGCATGGCCTGGCGGGCCTCATTGGTCAGTAAACGCTGGGCCTGCACATAGGTCAGGTTGAAGCTGCCGGATGAAGCGGAAACTTGGGACTGCACGATGGCCGCGGCACCCAGACCAATCTGAATGGCGTCTGCGATTCCGATGGCAGCGGCGGCAGCCGGAGGAGTTTGCTGAATGGCAAAACGCGAGCCGCTCATCTCCAGGGAGCTGTGATCCATGGCATTACCGGATCCCCCATACGCAAACTCCCGCACGGTGCTTTGACCAGTCGCATACTCTCCAGATGAAAACATGCGCCCTTCGGCGACACGCCGGCGGGTCAGGCCAGGCAACACTCGGCCTCCGGCCCTGTTCCAGCGCGCCATTTCCGGGGGGACGGCGCTGTAGTCGCCCGCATTCAGGCGACTGAGAAGGGTGGAACCAAGAAAACCAGTGCCGGGCTCAGATGCGGTGCCTCGGCGACCGCTGCCAACGTTGTAAGTAAAGCTGACCAGGGCATCAAATTGATTCTGCGTGAGATTCACAGTCACAGACTCATTGACAACTCTCTCCACGGTCGAGAGATGGGCGCGAAGCATGTTCGTCGCCCGCGCCTCTGTGATGCCGCTGTTGAATTCTGTTTCAGCGGCACGTCCATCACAAGGTCCGCGATGAACCAGGTGGCTATAACCAATGCTGCAATGACCAGCCGGATCATTGTAAAGTTCACCACGAAAAGCTTCAAACGACTTGATGAAGTCAATCGCCTGTGGCGAAGCGCTTTGCGGTGTGGTCGACGGCGGTGCCTGCAGCGAGCGGGGCAACACGACACCATCTCGGCCACGGCCCATGGGCACGTAGGCAAAGGATCGGGAGGAAGCGGAATGGCTGAAACTCAGGGCATCAGAGCGAATATTGACCGTTCCATCCCCGGTCACCACCGGGGCACTGTCCTGAATGAAGTCACGGTTTTCAATGTCAGCGATCGACTCCACAAGCGCGTTAAAGCCAGGGATCAGATTGGAACCCGGAACCGCCACACGTAAACCGGTGGTGATGATCGCTTCAATGGCGGAGATCGTGCGCTGGTAAGCATCCACCAGAGAATCGTTGAACGACTTTCCCTGCTTCCAATTGGTAAAGAAGAAATACATGGTTGGCTCCGGAATATAGTTATTACGGATCGAGCCGGCAGACACCTTGGCACCGATATCAATCCAGTCCTGATTCAGGCTGGAGCCAACGCAATTCATCATGTAGACAGAACGAAGCCGAATTGGTCGTCCGCCATTGAAGACCGTCTTGATTTCACGAATCTTGTGGCCATTAATGCGTTCCGAACCCTCCAAAGCGATGGAGTCAGCCGAGCCATGGGTTAGCACATAGAGGTCAATGACCTTCTGGGCCTCAGTTAGCTGGATGAGGGTATCTTTCAGCGATCCATAGAGGGCGCTGCCGTTTCGAAGAATCTGAACCGTGCCGTAGGGATCCGGAGAGGCCGAGGCATAACGATTTATCACCAACTCTGCATTTTCAAGCAAACTGTCGGTGGCACTCCTGATCCGTTCATCAACATATCGAACAAGCGCATCACGGGCCGATCGAGGAATCACACTTGCACCCGGCACGGCGGACAGGAGTTGATCGATCAGGCTGCCCACACCCAGATCGATTCCGCCGTTTTCCATTAACACCACCAAGGCCCGCTGATCAGTGGAGAGGGGCCCTGAAAAACCAAACCGATTGCGGGATGCGATGTTGGGATCCCCAAATCCATGGGCGGCGGCCTGCGTGAGGCTGCTGACGCGAGTTCTGGACATCGATGCCGTCAGGCCATCCAGATAGGCTTTCTTATCAACAAATCGGTTGCTCATTAGGGGCCTCCTACGATGGAATGAATTGTCGTGTGGGTGCTCATAGTTGATGACCCAATTCAAAGTGCAAGGCAGACTGGTCATGCGGGTCATGCCCGCCCCACACAAAGCCATGCTGGTTGGCCAATCCCACAAACTCGGCCAGCGCACCCTCGCCCTGTCCGGGGCCATCCCCTTGGGGCTCCCAGTTGGCCCTGATGTCAAAAGCAATCGCCCAGCCGTGGGCATCCACCCCCGAGCCATGGGGTGAGCGACGCCCATGGGCACCAGCAAAACGCAACACCTTGCCCATCAAGCCAGCCTGTTGCCAGGCGCTGAAGAGGTCTCGAAGAGCCTCCATCCCCAAGCGGTGAAAGGGAACAGTGCCATCGAAGGGGCTTCCATCGGGCCCGGGAACTCCGATCAGTTGGGGGATGGGGACAGGCACCACATGTTGCGCCATCCAGGCCTGGGGATCCGGCCGGGGATCGCCATAGGTCACCACCAGTTCCGCTTCCGTGTGGGGGCGAAGGGTTTGCGTGGGTGGTGGCTGCTGGGGCCGCGCCTGCAACGGGGGCTGAACACTGGCGGAAGGAGGATTGGCCACCACCTCAGCCGCAGTCGTCCTTGTCTGGTTGGATTGGGCACGCGGCTGCGGTGTGGACGTTCGCCTGGCCTGCTCCCGATCAAAACTGTCAAAGCGGCGGCTCAGGCTGACTGATGGCAAGTCGTAGGCGGTGGCAAACCGCATGTTTTCGGCAATTTTGTCAAAAATGTCGTGCTCATTTGGTTTGACCGGCATGGGCTTGGCCGGAGGGGAATCCGCGGAAGCGGCACGGGCACTGCCGCGGGCTGGGGCCGTGGCGGCACCAGCTTCAGCCCGGAGGGGGCTTGGATCCGCGGCGGTGTGATTGAGGATCGCGTCCAGGTCGGCCCGAAAATCCGCATCGGTCACCAACTGGTCCAACTGCCTCGCCGTGAAGGGATTGGTGCGTGGGCTGGGAAGGGGTTGGGGGCGTTCCCCGGGCACGGGAGCCGGCTGCGCCTGGGCTCTTGCCGGGGTGAGACGGGTGGGCCGGGGGGGGACGACCTGGGCCGCAACCGCGGGAGGAGCGGGTCGGCTCAGCGGCTCGTGGCCCGACCCAACGTCGGGCTCGGCCATCGCCCCATAGAGGGCAGGATTGAAGTTGGGATTCGCGATGGTCACATCGCAATCCTCTCCCCCAGCAAGGGCTGGAGAGGGAGAGCTGGCAGACGCGGAGAGCTGTTCATACCTGGAGAGATCCAGATCGGGGTTGCTAACCAGAACGTCGTACTGGCTGGGCGTCGTCTGCAAGGCAGCGGAGGTGGTCGGGAGAGAACGCAAATCATGGCCATCATCGAAACTGCGCACGATGACATCCCTCAGTCCCTGGGCCTGGGCTGTCCGCAGTCGTGATTGCACAAGGGCGGACTGCATCAGGCTGGGATGGCCAAAAAGGGGATGGAGGCGAGAACGGGATGATCTAGGCATCGGTCGGCTCGGGATTGTCGATGTTGAAGCGAGCAATGCAATAGGGGTCAAAGGTCAGGATGACCTCAGACGTGGTTTGTGTGGGCACCGCTTGATCAACTAGAATTTCAATCAGATCAGGCCCATAACTCAACACAGAGGCAAGACGATTATTGACAATCGCCACTGGTTCATGCTCTTTCGAGATGCTTAGATTGCGACCAGACACCCGCAGCACAGGGCCACGAACAGTGGGTTCCACCGATGCACTGCGCACAGTGGGAGGAGTT
This sequence comes from Cyanobacteriota bacterium, assembly GCA_046340515.1. Taxonomy (GTDB): domain Bacteria; phylum Cyanobacteriota; class Cyanobacteriia; order PCC-6307; family Cyanobiaceae; genus Cyanobium. Next base: position 4,509 of record JBKDTB010000111.1, read on the forward strand.
TTTCCGCGTCGCGCCTGGCGAATCATGTTCGCCAGCTTGGTGTAGTCGACTGCCCCTCCGGTGGCGCTTTGCAGATCCACATTGCGTTCCTCCAGCTTTTCGATGTCATCCACGGAGCGCACCCCTAGCCGGCGAAGACGTTGCACGGTGTCGGGGTCAATGGGCGCCTGTTCAATGGGAACCTCGTCACGTGCCGGCGGAGGCTTGGTCGTTGCCCTGATCTGTTGATCGGTGATCGAGGCGAGCTGAAGCGTGATGGTGGAATAACCCGCTTGCCCCGGCTCCGCCGTTCGGAAACGCACATTGCTGCCTTCGTAGGTGGGAAAGATCTGAAGATCGAGAGAAAGATCCTTGACCGCATAGGACAGGGGGCGATTCACAGACTTGACGGCCAGCGTTTCACGGGCTCGATCCAATTCAACGATCAATGAATCAACAAAGGATTCCAGTTGCCAGGTTTCATTTGTCATGGCAACGGTTCCTCGACGGGGTTGAGATCAACCGCAGGAACCAATGTCAAGCGCAGAGTATGAAAGACCGGCATGATCGTGGTTTCCACCCGGTAGAGGGGAGGTGCACCTCCCAGGGCATTGACACTGCCATCAGAGCTCCTCAAGTCAAGCTCAATGGGTGTTTCCACCTCGATGCGACGCACGCGAAGGCGCTGAACATGATGGGGATCCTCGAAGACTCCAGGGATGTTCCCAAATGCGACGAGTTGATCAACGAAACTTACATAGGCCTCGTCAATTCCTTCATTCCAGCTCATGGTCGTCCTCCAGGGTTGTCCAAGCCATCCATTGGCAAGACCAGATCCACCGGCTTCAAGGAAACAGTGATCAGTGGCTCCAGCTCATAGCCTTCAAAATGCACTGCAAGGCCTTCAAGGTCTAGTGCACTGGGCTGGATGCCGCCAGCCTCGATGGAGGGAGATGGTGATGGCAGATCAGAGAATGGATCTGGTTCACTCATGATTTGGACCTCAACATCAGAAAATGAAGGCGGTCTGGCATGGGGAAGGTGCGCGTGCTGCGCTTTACTTCTGTCACCTGCCCGTGGGGATCCCGCGCAACAGGTTCAAGGAAATGAATGTCGCGTAACATCAGGCTGGGAAACACCCAGATGGCTCCAATTTGCGCATCCTTGCCCCGCAGCCGCAGGCGTGTTGTTGCCTCCATATCCATCTCTCCCCGCAGATCAGCCTGCCTCAAAGCCGTCAACTCCATTGCCGACAGGGGGCTGGATTGCTCGGCGAGCACCTGGTTGAGCATGTCGATGCTGAATTCCATCCCCGCACGCATTTTACCGGTAATTTCGCCCTCGGCCGAGGTGGTTCCGTTACCTGCCGTTGCGATGCGTGTTTCCATGCGGCCATTGGTCTCCGTCGAGCCAATCACCCGCACGTAATACCGGCAGAGCACATCGATCTCCCAGCGGCTTCGCTGGGTGCCCGTAGGCGTCGATCCCTCCCAGATCCTGTTCCAGAACGACCGGAAGGTGCTCGGATCAGCGAGGTGGAACACACGGTCGCGGGATGCACCGAAGCCACCAAAAAGCGGACCGGAATCGGCCAGGCAGATGGCATGGTGTCCCCTCACGCCCAGGACCCGGCCCTGGGCGGCTGGCCAGCGCAGCTTGACGGTGACCTGGAGGTCACGATGGCGCGGAAGTCTGGAGAGCAGCTCGTCCTCCAGATGCAGGGGCACTGGCTCACCGGCATGGATCTCCGTGAGGCGGTAGGCCCTGGTCAAGAGACAGTCCCCGCTTTGCGGATCGGTGACCACCAGCTCAGCCTGGGCCTTCGGCAGAGGTGTTTGGGGAACGTTGCCGGTCGTCGGCTGCAGAAGAATGCGCAGATCAATCCCCTGGCCTGTGGAAGCAAAAACCGCCTTCAGCTTGGCGCCCATTTCAATCGGTTGCCCCATCACAAACTTCAAGGTGAAGGCCTGGGAGGCCTCAACCTTGGGCTGGGCACGCAGTGACTGACTCTGCGTCAACAAAGGCAACAGCGAAGCGGCGCCGTCGCGACCCATGCGCTGGACCAACTGATCCAAGAGCAATGAGCGGTTGGTTTCCGCCAGGAGATGACGGATGAAGGCTTGCTGGTTCGCCTCCCTTTGAAGATCGTTCTGCGCCTCGTTGCGGAGGAGTGTGGCCAGGAAGTCCAAGGGTTTGTCTGCCAAGACTCCCAGCAACTGGGGGGCTTGACTGAGTAGGGGAGCGAGAAGCGTCGCCAGCATCGGGCCGGAGAGCAGGCCGCCGTCCATCGCGCGGCCAAAGGGCACGCGGGGAGCCTGAAGAGCGGTTGCATAGCGTCGCTGTTGCAGAGCCCGACCGAGGGGATGGCGCAAGGGACCGCCTGCGAACATCGCAGCCCTCCTCAGGGTTGCGGCTGCCGCCAGGGGCGGGGGGGAGGGAGCCGGGGTGGGGGGGGGACTCCCAGCAGCGGCGGGGAGGGCGGCAACCAGTTGGCGAAGCAACTGAACCAACAGATCCGTGCTCAGGCCGTTGGGAGCCCCTGATCCGCCCCCACCACTGGACGTGCCACTGGCACCGGATCCGATCAACTGGGGCAACGCTTGGATCAGGGTGGGGGCGACCGCCTGGAGCACCTGAAGCAACCCATCGACGAATTGAGCCCTGCTGAGGGCGGACTCTTGAAAGGACAGGGGCACCCGCCGCACGGAGCGAGCTGGCTCGCTGGTCAGCGGCCGGGGGGAGAGAGCCAGGGGGTAGGAGGCAGCCATCACTGGGGCCACCCTGAGGATCCGAGAGCGTGCCGGGCAATTCCGCCCCCGATCGCTATAACTGATGAGCTGCAGGTGGGGATGGTGGCGATCAAAGAGGGCCAGGGGCACGGTGAAGCGGAATTGGCGCGAGAAGGGGTCAAAGCCTTTGGGTGCGGCTTGCAGGCCAGAACGATGAGACACCTCGGACAGCTCCTCATCACCCCAGCGGGAACCCACTGTTGTCCCCTCGTGGCGACCCACCAGATACTCAAAGACATTGTTCGAGCCGATGGAGGCGATGGCTTCAACCGCGTCGGCTGACGTCGATTCAATGGTGAGAACGGCGAGTGCCATGGCGACATGCCCTTACCCTCCGCGAGCGGGCGCCGCACCACCGGCTGGCAGGGAGGGAACACCTCCCTGCGGTTGCGGAGCGAAGGCCGCAACGCCGCCATCTGCATACATATTGGCAAAGTTATCCAGCTTGAAGTAGTCACTCGAAAACTGGATCTTCACTCTGCCCTGCAACTTGGCAAACAATTCATCTTGAGCCGTTTGACTGGACGTATTGACCTGAATATTGGTGTTGGAAATGCTCATGCCCCCCGATGGACCACCAAAAATGGCACCCATTAACCCGCCACCGTAAGAAAGATTGGCATTCACGGTGTTGATGTTCTGATCCTGGTGAGTCTTGCGACTGTCACGCGTTGCTGTGATTTTGAATTCAACGGCCGCTTCAACTTCGCCCTTATCAACAATCAGACGGGTTACACCCATCAGCAAAACCTCGCGTAGCGCAGCACGATGTTCCTTGGCCATGGCGATCTTGGCATCAATGATCGCCGCTTTAACCTTATTGTCCTCCATATCCACAGGCTCTCCCTCGGGAGTGGTCAGCGCCAGCTTGGAACCACCATCGGGGTTTTGTTCCATGATGAGGTTGAACTGGCTGTTCGGCTTTTCAACCAGATAGGCGAATGCATCGTCATCACTAACTTTCTTCAGAAAATCAGCGGTGGATTTTGTCGCCTCCCGCATCAACCGAATAAAATCATCGGTTTGGCGCTTTTGAACGGAGATATTGGCATCAAAGACAGCCTTGAGAAGATCCGACGAGAAGGAAGCAAAGTCAACGGAAGCGACGAGATCTTCAAAGGAGTTAACGCTTTCTTCAAAACCAGGGTTGTATCCATTGAAGTCTTCCACCATCGCTGTGGCAAGCCCCTGCTGTCGGGCTAAACGCTGATAATTCTCATCGACAATGCTGTGATAGACATCTCTCTGCTCGTCCACCGTCATGGCTCGGAACATAGCGCTACGGGCAAGTTGATTCCGTGCCGCCTCGCGGGCCTGTTGCTGGATGTCGGGACCGAGAGTGGAATCAGACATTGATGGCTCCTGTCAGTGGACTGGGTTGTTGTGGTGGCTGTAAGTCGTGGCTTAGAAATTCCAATCGTCTGCTGATGCGCCACTTCTGTTGGATCCCGGCGCGGCAACAGAAGCGCGACCACCAGCAGGAGCGCCGAGCATGCCACGAGGCATCCCTGGGAAGGTGCCATTCATGCCTGGAATGGCGCCGCCATCCGTGGGGAGGAATCCGCCAGTATCATTGCCAAAAAAACCGGGGATTTGAAATCCAGGCGTGGCACCACCCGCACCCGCTTCCGCCAGTTGATCCTCGGCAACGATGAAGGCCTCAACGTTGGCGATGAATTCCTCGAAGGCAGGCTGGTCTTCGAGAAGGGAGGGCGTTGCACGAGCAATGGTGGAGATGATCTTGTGGCCAAAGATTCCTTTGTTGCGCAGAGGGGTGAAATCTTGCATGCCACGCACTTGCTCAATGACTTTCCAGAAGGAAGGCGCTCCACGACGGCCAAGCTGTTGCTTGACATCATCGCTATTGAGGATGCGCTGGATGACGAAATCAAGTTCGGCATACATGCTTGGCGCGGCGATCTTGGGCAGGCCGGTGCAGTAGGCGGACAAATTGTATTGCAGGTCCTCAATCGCTTGGTAGACCTTGGAAGAGGAGATTGATCGATAGTTCTCGCCATTTTCTTCAACCTTGCCGATGTACTTCACCACTTCCATCATTAGCACAGACCAGTAACGCTGGAAATCCGGATTGACCTGCTCATCTGCTACAACCTGAGCTTCTCCCATGCCAAACAGCTGCCGATAAAACATCTGTCTCTCTGTGGGGGAAATCCTGCGGCTGATCCGGCCCGTCTTTCGATCTTGATACTCCTCATCAAGCACATACATGCGCAGATCATCAGAAAGCTGGCGTGAACGAATCTCCAACAGGATCGGCCCCAAGCCAGCAATTGGAGCCTGCATCGCAATACGATCGACAGTCTGGAAAATGCCCAACATGTCGCCCCAGACCATGGTCAGATACATTTGTGCAGCCGCTTCAACGCTGGCACGATCATATTCAGGAGTTGTGATTAAATCTTCATAATAATCCACTTGGTAGTCTTCCGTTCCAACCTGGGCATTGATTGCCGATGACCGGGGGACAACCTCTTCATGCTGCAGCTTGGCAAGAGCTATCGAAAGGAAGAACGGGGCGTTGCCAAGATTAATCTGCTCCCCGTTGGCGTTGGTCCTGCGGATATAGTCTACCAACGCAAGTTGAAGGCTGTCCGGTATGTCTATGCCAAGCTTTTCTTCGGCCTCAAGCACTAACGCAAGTTCTTTATCACCATAAAGAAACTCAGCCGCCAATGACTTCATCACTGCTTCGAGTGAGTCACGTCGAAGCAAGACAACCTTATCCTGCAGGCGATTCAACATCTTCGCCTTGGAGGCCCGCGAGATATCCAATCTCTCGGCTTGGCGCATCCGCTCCAGGGCGTAGCTGGTGACAAAATCGTAGAGGAACTTGCCGCCACGACTCGGGTCAACAATAGAGTTATAAATTCCCTCGACTTCCGTGAAACCCAGGGCATATCTGGCACGAGAAAACATATAGTCAACGACTTCACTACGTGCCAGGAGGGCTTGCTGATTAAACGGTAACTGACGTGATCTTTGGGCAATCATTTGACGAACAGCATACCATTCCTCAGTATCACCAAAAGAGTCGATTATTTCGCCTAGACTGACACCATTCTCATCGGGCTTGGGGGTGGACAATAATGTTTTAATATTTTGATCCGCATCGTAGATTGGTAACGATAAAACATCATGCAAACGTTGCCTGGACTGATGCGATCTCATGCGCAAATCCTGGGCTCTGTTTCTGGCGATCTTCGCCTCTTCAGAGGCATGAAGAGCAGCCCGACTGCTTTTCTCTGCCTGTTCTTTATACAGTTTCACCTTCTTGATCGCCTGCTCAAGTGCTGCAATCGCATCCGCGTTCGCCTTCTGGAACTCAGGTTGATGAGCACCAGCAGGCCCATTGGGTTTTGTCTTTGTCTTGGCTTGTCTTGGGTTCTGTTGCTCGACATCAGGCTGACCATCTGCTTCAAACTCTGCTTCTGCATCCGGTGTTGACGTTCGTTCCAGCTCCCGCTCAGCTATTTGCTGATCTGCAACTGCTTCCGCAAGGGATCTGGAATCTTGATCGGCCCTGCTTTGGGCATCCTGTGCCGCATGTTCCTTGGATTGGGCTATGGCCTCCAGTTCCTCAAGCTCAAGCCTGGCTTTGAGGGGTGGGGCACGGAAGCCATCCTCAAGTCGCGCCGCCAGAGTGTCGAGCGCAGCAAGAACATTGGGGTGTAGATCATCCGCTGTGCCGATCCTGCCAACGGTGGGGCGACTGAACTGGAACCCGGCGGATCCGTTAAATCGAAGGGAATTGGCCATGGAAGGTACCTGAAGATTCATTCAAGCAGTTTGCCCGAGTGGGAGCAGCCCATCGCTACGCGACCGGGGGTTCCCTGACGCGCGCAGGCCATGATCGAGGAGCCGACAGGCATCAGCGAGATTCAGATGACCATACCCCCGTCGTGGAGTCCGACGGGGTCCCCGTGGCTGATCGCAAGTGCGCACCAGCAGCTCCTTGACGTCAGCGTCGGTGAGCCTTGAGCCGCGAGCCAGGGCCTGGGCACGCAACAGGGCGCAAGCGCCAGCGACAAATGGCGATGCTTGCGAGGTGCCATCAGCGATCTTGTAGCCATGATGAACGTCTGTACTGATGATGGATGTGCCTGGGGCAATCAGGGAAACATCTGCCCCATAGGAGCTGAATGGAGCCACCTCCCGGTCGTGATCTGCGGCACCAACAGCGATCACGCCCGCCAGGGCACCTGGATAATACTTTTCCGAGGTGCCATCATTACCACTGGCAGCAACGACGGTGACACCCCGCGACAAGGCATAGGCAATGACCTCCTCATGGGGGAGGCCCCCACCGGCATGGCGTATGCCAAGGCTGGCATTGATCACATCCGCGCCGGCATCAACAGCCCATTTAATGGCAACATTGATATTATCAACAATACCCGCCCCGACGAGCTGTCCACCATCCCGCATGGCTGCAAGCGTGCGCACGGCAATGATTCGGCAAGCGGGTGCAACTCCTTTGGGGATCTTGTCGCCACGGGCTGCGATGATTCCGGCCACATGGGTGCCGTGACCGACCTCGTCATCCGCAGCCTGGTCATAACCGCTGATGTCCCCGATAAAACCGGTGGTGTCCAGACCGTCGAGGTTGACGAAATCCGCTTGGGCTTCAATGGCATGCGCCAACTCGGGATGAGCGCTGTCCACGCCCGTGTCCAGGATGGCCACCTTGACCCTGGGATCACCCTCTCCGAAGAGGTGGGCCGCTCGTTGTCCAATCCGTTCCCTGGATCGGTCTGCCGGAATCTGATTCAGTGAAGCCGAGCGAACCGGCTGGGGCGCATCGCCGACCTCAATGGCGTGGACGGACTCAAAGGACGGGTTCAGCCGAATGCGAGAGATCAGCCAAGGCGGCAAGCCAGCATCACCTTGCAGGATGATGCGAAAGATGCGATCGAAACCAGCTTTTATCTCATCGTCAGACCAACCATGACCGGCCGATGAGTATTCTTGCGTCACCCAGAAGCGGAGACCGTGTTGATGCATTTCATCATCAAATCGGTGCTCAAACACCTCAACGGAATGCGACTTGTCCCGGATGAATGGTTGCCAGTGAGGGATCGGCCCCCGCGGCAGCGGCGCAGCCCTGGAAAGCTTGATGACGAGATGCGATTTCATGCAACTTATATTTTGGGCAGAACATAGCTATGCTAGTCGATTTTCATTGCCCAATCTTAACAAAAGTTCACTAGTGGTCCAGCGTGTCTTGCGATGGTGTTGCCGCGGGGTGGATTCCATCCCTTTCGCGAATGGCCTGCGGCCGTCTCTAGCCGTCGCACTTACACCACCCCTGGCGAGGATGGTCATTGCAACCAGCGCTGGACGCGACCTTCCGCAACGATATTCAGCCGAATTGAGCGAAAATTCACTGATCGATCACCTAAAAGCCGCACTGGAAACAATCAAGAAAGAAGAATCTTGCTCCTGGCCTTTCTTCCATCAACCCCACCTACTCCGCAAACAACACCTCCATCATCCGCCGAGGATTCTGCAAAAAATTCCGCGTCACTTGCACATGCTCCGTCTCCTCATAGGCCATCTCCCGTATCCCCCCAGGGCCGAAGCCATAAATGGTGGCCTCGGG
>JBKDTB010000112.1:0-45933 GCA_046340515.1 Cyanobacteriota bacterium
CAAGGGCAGCAAGCCGCCGGAGCGGCAGGGCAAGGTGCTGTTCATCAACGCCGACGCCGAGTATCGCGAGGGCCGGGCCCAGAACTATTTGGAGCCTGAGCACATCGAGAAGATCGTCAGCGCCTTTCAGAACGTTGAGGCCATCCCCGGCTTCGCGGCCGTGGTGACGAAGGAGGAGCTGGAGGCGAACGACTGGAACCTGAACATCCGCCGCTACGCCGACAACGCCCCGCCGCCCGAGCCCCAGGACGTGCGGGCCCACCTGCTGGGCGGCGTACCCAAGGCCGAGGTGGCGGCCCAGGCGGAGCTGTTCGCCGCCCATGGCTTCGACCCGGGCGTGTTGCTGATGGAGCGGGATGAGCGCTATTTCGATTTCCGGCCAGACCTGAGCAGCAAAGCTGATCTCAAGGCAGCGGTGGAGGCGGATGCGGGCGTGCAGGCTCGGGAGCAGGCGCTGGCCGAGGTCTTCAGTGGTTGGTGGGTGGCCCAGAAGGGGCAGATCCAGGCCCTGCCGGAGACCAAAGCGCTGATGGACCTGCGGGCCCACCTGCTGGCCTCATTCGTGGAGGCCCTGGCTCCCCTGGCGCTGCTGGATCGGTTCCAGGTGGCGGGCGCCGTGGCCACCTGGTGGGGCGAGGTGGTGTTCGATCTCAAGGGCCTGGTGGCCGGCGGCTTTGGAGGCGTGGTGGAGAGCTGGGTCACCACGATCCTCACGGCCCTGGAGGAGGGCGGCGGCAAGGGCACGCCCCTGGATCACAAGCTGGTGAAGAAGCTGCTGCCGCAGTTCCTGGGCGAGATCGCCGAAGCCGAGGGCCGGGTGGCGGAGCTGGACGGCACGATCAAGGCCGCCACCGCCAGCGGCGATGAGGAAGACGGCGAGGGGGAAGCGGATGAGGAGGAGGGGCTTTCCGAGTCGGAGATCAGGGCGCTGAAAAAGGATCTCTCGGCGGAGAAGGCGAAGCTCAAGGCCCTGATCCGAGGGTTTGAGGACCGCCTGGAGGAGGCCCAGGCTGAGCTGAGCCCCGAGCAGGCCGAGGCGCTGGTGTTGGCCATCTTGCGGGACGATCTGCAGCAGGAACTGGAACGGCGGGTGGTGGCCCGCCGGCAGAAGCTGGTGGCGGTGGTGGAGAGCTGGTGGGAGAAGTACCGGGTGACGCTGCGGGAGATTGAGGGGGAGCGGGGCTGGGCGCAGGCGCGACTTGATGGGTTTCTGAGGGAGTTGGGTTATGCAGTGTGATCTGGACGGCGTGCTGCCTGACGGGATACCCGAAGACTGGTCGTATAGACGACTTCAGGATATAGCCGCTCACATCACGAAAGGAGCGACGCCAACAACTTACGGCTTCGCATGGGAATCGGTTGACAATAAGGGAGCTGTTCCGTTCATGCGGAGTGAGTGCGTGCAAGATGGAGAGTTTGTCACTTTAATGATGGGGGCAATCCCTCCCAAAGCGCATGCCATGATGGCGCGCTCATCAGTTCTTGGTGGCGATCTGCTCATGACGATTACGGGCAACATTGGCCGTGTATGCCGTTACCCGGAATCGGCCCCAGAGGCCAACATCAACCAGCACATAGCTCGGATTCGCCTAGTAAAGACAGATCTAGTGGATCCTAGCTATGCATTCTGGGCGCTTCACAGCCCTCGTCAGCAATCCCGCCTGATGAAGGACCTCACTGGTCTGGCATACCCCCAGATCAGTCTGGCTCAGGTGCAGGAGATACCACTCCCTTCTCCACCGCTTCCCGAGCAACGCCGCATCGCCGAGATCCTGGACACCCTCGACGAGGCCATCCGCAAGACCGAGCAGGTGATCGTCAAGCTCCAGCAGATGAAGCAGGGTCTGCTCCACGATCTGCTGACCCGAGGGATAGATGAGAACGGCGAGCTGCGGGATCCGGAGCGGCATCCGGAACAGTTCAAGGATTCGCCGCTGGGGAGGATTCCGAGGGGGTGGGAGGTTCAATCCATGGAATCGCTAGCAATTGGTGGCATTGCCAACGGAGTCTTCAAGGAGCCTCAACGGGTCGGCACCGGAATTCCACTTGTCAATGTTTCCGACCTGTACGAGGGCTTCGGTGTTGACTTGAGGCATTGCGAGTTATTCGATGCTAAACCAGCGGAGAAGCGCCAGTTTGCTGCACTTTGTGGCGACTTATTCTTCACCAGAAGCTCATTGAACTTAGCAGGGATAGCCCACTGCAATTTGCTTAGAGGTCATGCAGACGACGCAGTGTACGAGTGTCACCTCATGCGGATTCGCCCCAATCCAATTAAAGTCAACCCAGCTTTTCTTGCCCTCTGGTCTCAGTCGATGTTCGCTCGCAGATTCCTGATGTCACGGGCAAAGCAGACAACGATGACCACGATTTCGCAGCCCGACCTCGCGCCGTTACCAGTACCTTTACCTCCCCTAGTCGAGCAACTAGCAATTGTAGATCGCTTCGATGTCATCCATATCAAAGTGAACGAAGAGCAAGTCGTCATCAGCAAGCTACGCAGCCTCAAGCAGGGTCTCATGGACGACCTCCTCACCGGCCGAGTGCGGGTGAAGCCGGAGGAGGCTGAATGACCCTTCCACTCCTCCCAGCCTTCAACATCCACGGCGTGGTGCCTCCCGTCAGGCCTGGCCAGGACGGCGCCTCGGGGGAACGGTCTCCCTACCGAGTCGATCTCCTGAACTTCTGCCAACATTTTGGCGGCAGCCCTGCAAGGCGATCCATTCTGCGGGGCTTGCTGGAGCTTCGATCTGAACTTGCTTCCGCAGGAAAGCAGGAGGGCTTTCAGTGGATCAATGGCAGCTTCACAGAAGACGTGGAAGGGCAGCAAAATCGTGCGCCCAACGACGTGGACGTAGTCACCTTCATCTCTCTCGGTGACGCCGCTGCACAGATGAATCTCCGTCGAGACTTTCAAGACCTGGTCGATCCACAGCGCTCCAAGCTGCGCTTCAAGGTGGATCATTATTTGGTGCCCACAGACGTTCCTCTGACGATTGAATACGCTCAGAAGCTGGCCTATTGGTCTTCGCTCTGGTCGCACCGGCGCGGCGACAACCGCTGGAAGGGGTTCGTGGCGGTGCCGCTGGCGTCCAACGATGCGGACGCGAGGGCCTGGCTGGAGCAAGCTGATGGGGCAACCGATCCAGGGGGTGACACCCCATGAGCCTGCGCGAGCACCAGTTCCTCCAATCGGAAATCGCCACCCTGGAGGGCCTTCTGGCGGATCTTTCCGAAGAGCGCGTGATCGAGCGAGCAGGGTTCGAGCATCGCCTGCACGAAGCCAGGGAGCGGTTGCAGCAGGTACTCAGCGAGCCTCAAGCTCGCTCTCTGCCCATCACCTTCCGTGGCGATCCGGTGGAGGGCAGCCAATCCATTGATGCCACTTTCGCCTCTGAGGCGCTCAAGGCGTTCGTCGCCGCCACCGACACCGTGGCGGCGAGCCTCACGACCGATGACCTCAAGAGCAGCGGCCGCCTACCCGGCAGCCGGCAACGCACACTGCGGATCGTGGACACCGCCGTTGGCTCCTTTGGTTTTGAGCTGGAACTGCCGCCCCCAGAAAGCGCTGATCCAAGCGGCCAGCAACTCACACTCAACCTGCCCGAGCCACCGGATCCCTACGCCGAAGCCATCCTTACCACCTTCGAATTGATCCGGCGGGCAGCCACCTCAGATGAGAGAACGATTTCCGATCTTGTGGCGGAAATCCACCCACGTGCCGCGGCCAAGGTGCGAGGCTTCGCCAAGGTGCTCGCGGATCATCAGGCACTTTTCGCGGCGGAATTTGAGGGCCACGATATACGCCTCAACAATCCCCAGGAAGTGCAGCACATTCTTGATGCACTTGATGAAGCCAGTATCAGCGAGCAGGAGCAAACCCTTACGGCCACAGTACAAGGCATTCTTCCAGATGGACGCCAGTTCGAAGCCAGGCTTGAATCGGGTGAGCTGATTAAAGGCACGGTCGATCGTTCCTTGCCTGAAGTGGTGGCTTTTAAAGTCGCCGTGGAGAACCACACCATGCCCTTGCGATTCAGGATCGTGACGGTGCGATCTAATCGCCGGTATGTGCTGCTTGGGTATCCGGGCCATGACGGCCACCAACCTCCGCCATAACGCACCTTCTCCTGGAAGCCCTTCTCCAGATGTGAGCGTTTGAGGTCAAGCCGGCCTCCTTGGAGCGGCTGGCAGGGGTCTTGCGCAGCAAACAGTGGAACCTCAGACGGAAACGATGGAAGCTCGCCTACCAGCGATGGATCCTCGCCCAGCCCTCCAGACCTCCTAATCTGGAATGAATTAGGAGATCACCAGGAATTGCCCACCCGCAAGCCCCAGGCCCCGCCGGCGATGGAGGCGCTGCTCCCGGAGGCCGGCAAGGGATACGGCGAGTTCGGAAGGTATGGTGTGTATATGTTTGAAGAGGAATTGATAACTTGGTCCGTCGACGGCTGGAGGAAGCCATTTTATCGCCCTCACCACAGGTTTTCAGTAACCAATGTTTGTGGATATCCGAGAATTCTCCGGCAAGACCAATGGGACTATCGCTTTCTTTACTCCATCATGGCCCTCCATCACGCCTCCATTCGCTTTGACTATCAGACGAAGGCTCACCCAAGCGTAATCCGAGAGCTGTTCCTCTTTCCTCGACCAGACCTATCCGAGCAGCATCGAATCGGCACAGCGCTTACCACGATTGACACCCAGATTTCCAAAGAAGAGGCTCACTTCGTCAAGCTCTCGACGCTCAAGCGTGGACTCATTGACGACCTCCTGACTGGCCAGGTGATGGTTGCCACATAGACGTTCGGAGAAGCAGCATGTCATGTTTGCAGAATCGCAATGCTTCGCGATGTCCATACAAGCACCTCCATCAGGCGAAATCTACCCTGAGCCCATCAATACTCTCCCGATAGTCCGGCCAATGCTGAGAAGAACCACCACCGGGCATCCCTGGGCCGTGACGCCCGAGAAGGTCAGCGAGGTGGTGGCCCGGCTCGTGGCGGCCGCCTCCCGGCTCCGCCTGATCGCCGTCGGCTCGGCCGCCAATGGCGATATGGCTGCCGCCAAGGACCTCGACCTGCTGGTGGTGGAGCCCGAGTTCAGTAGCCGCTACGGCGAGACCGTGAGGCTCCAGAAGGACCTGCGGGGCATCCTGATGCCCGTGGATCTGATCGTCACCAGCCAGGCTCGCTACGAGGAGCGATCCCAGGTGCCGGGCACTGTCGAACATGCCGCCCGCACCGAGGGCCATGTGCTCCATGACGGGTTCTGATCAGGAACGGGGGGCGGAAACAATGACCCGTGAAGAGTTGGAGGCCTTCCGCGAGGGCTGGGACTTCGAAGCCAAGCAGGCCGCCGGAACTGATGGCAAAGGAGCCCTGCCCAAGTCGCTCTGGGAGACCTACAGCGCCATGGCCAACACCGAAGGAGGTGTGATCCTTTTGGGAGCCAAGGAACGCAAGAACCGAAGCCTCGACCTCATCGGCATTCCGGAGATCGACCGGGTCGAGACCGACCTCTGGAACCAACTCCAAAACCCTCAGAAGGTGAGCGCAAACGTGCTCACCAGGGAAGCCGTTCAGCGGGTGGAGGTGGATGGCAGGGGCCTGCTGCTCCTGCAGATCCCGAAGGCCTCGCGACACCAGCGCCCCGTTCACATCAACGGCACACTCGAAAGCGGCACCTTCCTGCGCGTGCACGAGGGCGATCGCAAGGCTCACCCGGACCATGTGCGGCGGATGGTGGCCGACAGCATCCCCGACCGTGACAGCGAAGTCGTCTCCGGCTTCACCCTCGCCGACCTGGATCCTGAAAGCGTGCGCCGCTTCCGTGAGTTCTTCGCGGCGCGCCGGCCGGATCATCCCTTCCTTGCCCAGAGCGATGAGGCGTTTCTCGTCTCCATCCGTGCAGCGCGGATCGAGCGTGGAGCCCAGGGCGTCTTGCGCCCCACCCTCGCGGGTCTGGTGATGCTGGGGCGGGAGACTTCGCTGGTGGAGCATCTCCCCGGCTGGCACGTCAGCTACAAGGAGCTGCCCAGTGATCCCACGGACAAGCGGCGCTGGGTGGATCACCTGGCCCCTGATGGCACCTGGAACGCCAACCTGTTTCAATTCTACCTTCGGGTAATCACCAAGCTCTATGACGGGCTGAAGGTTCCCTTTGCCCTGGAGGAGGGACAGTTCCGCTCGTCCGAAGGCCCCGTCCATGAGGCCGTGCGCGAAGCGCTGGTGAATGCCCTGGTCCACGCGGATCTGCTGGGCAACACCGGTATTCGCATCATCAAGCAACGCAGCGGCTTCGCGTTCGTCAACCCTGGCTTGCTGCTGATCACCCCACAGCAGCTCTGGCTGGGCGGCCAGAGCGTGCCCCGCAACCAGACGCTGCTGCACCTGTTCACTCTGCTTCGCCTGGGGGAGAAGGAGGGCTCCGGCGGGCCCACCATGCTTCAGGCCTGGAGGGAACAGCACTGGCGAGCCCCACGGATCTGGGACGACGTGGAGCGCAGCACCACCCACCTGCAGCTCGCCACCGAAAGCCTCCTGCCCGATCGGTCCGTCGCGGCCTTGGTGGAGCGCTTCGGAGACGCCTTCACGCGACAGGACGAACTGGGGCGCACGATCCTCGTGACCGCCGAGGCCGAGGGCAGCACCACCCACTCCCGCATCCGGGAACTGAGCGCCGCCCACCCCCGCGACATCACCGCCAAACTGGCCGAACTCGGGCGGCTCCGGCTGCTGGAGTCGGAGGGGAAGACCCGGGCCACGGTCTACCGAATTTCTGGTGCCGCATTGCTCCCCCTGTTCCCAGCGCCCACGGGATCCGAAGCAAACGATGGAACCTTGCTGCCAAACGATGGAACCTCCGCTGCAAACGATGGAACCTTGCCGCCAAACGGTGGAACCTCGGCCGCAAACGATGGAACCTCCGAGCGGACCTTACCAGCCGTGGTTTTGGAGCTCCAACGCAGCCGCAAGGCGGACCCAGAGCTGGTGGATCAGGCCATCCTGGCGCTCTGCCGCGACAGATTTCTCACCGCTCAGGAGATCGCCGGGGCGATCCAGCGTTCCTTGGCCCGCGTCTCCAACCACTACCTCCCGCGGCTGCTGGAATCCGGCAGGCTTGAGCCCAGGCACGCCAGCAAGCATCATCCCGGCCAGGCTTATCGCACCCAAGAGGAGGACACACCATGAACGTCCCCCGGCTGTCAGGCCATGGCGCAAGCCCTTGCCTCAAAGCACCATCTCCTAGCTTGGAATGAATTAGGAGATCCCTAGGAGTTGCCGACCCGCAAGCCCCAGGCCCCGCCGGCGATCGAGGCGCTGCTGCAGGAGGCCGGCGGGGTCTCCGATCTCCTGGCGCTGGAGGATCTCATGCGCGAGCAGCAGGGGGCCTCCACCTACCTGCACTGGGACGAGCTGCGCCACAGGCCCCCGCCGGAAGGCCTCACCACCCGGCAGTGGTGGCTGGTTCAGAAGCTGACGCGGCGGGGCACGCCACTCCCGCTGCTCGGCACCAACGGCAGGCCGTTCACCTTCTGTCAGCCGTCTCTCCTCCTGAAGGGGCTGCATGACATCGACATGACGGCCGGCGGCAACGTGTTGGCTCCCGAGGCCATCACCAACCCCCACACCCGCGACCGTCACCTGATCAGCACCTTGATGGAGGAGGCCATCACCTCCAGCCAGATGGAGGGAGCGGCCACCACCAGGGATGTGGCCAAGGACATGATCCGCTCGGGCAGGCCGCCCCAGGATCGCTCCGAGCGCATGATCCTCAACAACTACCGCACCATGCAGCGGATCCGCGAGCTCCGGGAGGAGCCGCTCACCCCTGCGCTGGTGCAGGAACTCCATCGCATGGTGACCCTGGAGGCCCTGGACGCTGCCGATGCCGCCGGCCGCCTCCGGGAGCCAGGCGTGGAGGTGGTGGTGGAGGATCTCTACGGCACAGTGTTTCACGTCCCGCCCCCTGCCGAGCAGCTTCCCGAGCGGATGGAGCGGATGTGCGCCTTCGCCAATGGCAGCACCCCCGAAGAGTTCCTGCATCCTGTGGTGCGTGCCATCACCCTCCATTTCTGGCTGGCCTACGACCACCCCTTCGTGGATGGCAATGGCCGAACCGCCAGGGCCCTCTTCTACTGGACGATGCTGCATCAGAAGTATGGGTTGTTTGAGTTCATCTCCATCTCCTCGATCATCCACAAGGCCCGCGGCCAGTACGAGCTCTCCTTCCTCCACACGGAAACCGACGACAACGACCTCACCTACTTCCTGCTGGCCCAGGTGAAGGTGATCCAGCAGGCCATCGCCAGCCTGCACCGCTACCTGGAGCGCAAAGCCCAGGAGATTTCCACACTGAAGCGTCGGCTGCAGGGGCTGGAAGGGCTGAACCACCGCCAGATGGCGCTGCTGCGCCATGCCCTGCGGCATCCGGGATTCCGCTATACCGTTGGCTCGCATCAGGCCAGCCATGGCGTCAGCAACCAGACGGCCCGCACCGATCTCCAGAAACTGGCCGCCCAGGATCTCCTCCTGCCCATGCGCCAGGGCCGCAGGGAGGAGTTCAGCGTTCCCAACGATCTGGCCCGACGGCTGCCCGCTCTCTAATCGCCATCCGCATCGAATTCCATGAGCAGCGGTCCCGAGTTCGAGTTGGTGGAACGGCCGTTCCTCGACCAGCTCAGCGCCATGGGCGGGTGGAAGGTCACCACCGGCAACCGTGACTTCCCTTCCGCCACCGGCCGTGAAAGCTTCCGCGACGTGCTGCTCACCAGCGACCTCAGGGCCGCCCTGCGCCGCATCAACCTTGACCCCGCCGGCCAGCCCTGGCTCGATGAGGGCCGCCTCACCCAGGCCGTCAACGCCCTCCAGCGGCTCGGCAGCGCCCGGCTCACAGAGGCCAACCAGGCCGCCACCGAGCTGATCCTCAAGGGCACCGTGGTGGATGGTGTCGAGGGCTGGGACCAGGGCCGGGGCCGGACGGTGTCCTTCATCGACTGGGACCACCCCGAGAACAACACCTTCCGCGCGGTCAACCAGTTCGCCCTGCAGTGCCCCGCCGGCCGGGCCGACCGCACGATCATCCCGGACCTCGTGCTTTTCGTGAATGGCATCCCGCTGGTGGTGGTGGAAGCCAAGAGCCCCACAACCACCGCACCCCTGGAAAAGGCGATCGACCAGCTCCAGCGCTACGGGAACCGCCGCCGGGGCCTGGGGATCGTGGATGGGGACGAGGGCAACGAGGAGCTGTTCCACTACGCCCAGTTCCAGATCGCCACCTGCTTCGAACAGGCCCGCGTCGGCACATTCACCGCCCTCGCCTGCCATTACCTGGCCTGGAAGGACACCAGCCCCACCCCCATGGCCCGGGTGGCCGAGTCCCTCGGCAAGACCGTCGAGCAGCTCAGCGAGCAGGAGACACTCATCGCCGGGATGCTTCAGCCGGCCACCCTGCTCGACATCGTCCGCCACTTCACCCTGTTCATGGAGGTTGGCGGGCGCACGATCAAGGCGGTCTGCCGCTACCAGCAGTTCCGCGCCGTGCAGCTCGCCACCCAGCGCCTGCTCACCGGCAAGACCCGCCCCCGGGACGGTGAATACGACAGGCGTGGCGGGATCATCTGGCACACCCAGGGCAGTGGGAAAAGCCTCACGATGGTGTTCCTGATCCGCAAGATTCGCTCGATCCCCGAACTGCGCAGCTTCAAGGTGGTGGCTGTTACCGACCGGCGAGACCTGGAGAAGCAGCTCGCGGAAACCGCCCAGCTCACGGGCGAAGTTCTGACACGTGTCAGGAGTGAGGTCCGCGGTGCTCGTACCATCTCGGCGGCCGATGTGCTCCAGGAGGTCTTGCGCAAGCCTGGCAAGGATCTGGTGTTCGCCATGATCCAGAAGTACCGGGGCCAGGTGGTCGATGGCAACGCGGCCGATGACTCCGATGACGGTGATGAGAGGGAGGAAGCCGGGACCGCTGGTGAGCCCCCAGGCCCGCCCCCACGGGTTCAGCCCCTGCCCGTGCTGAACGACAGCGAGACCATCCTCGTGCTGGTGGACGAGGCCCACAGGAGCCACACCAACACGGCCCACGCCAACTTGATGAACGCCCTGCCGAACTGCGCCAAGATCGGCTTCACGGGCACGCCCATCCTCATGCGGGCCCAGAAACGCACGACGGCGATCTTCGGGGAGTTCATTGATCGCTACACCATCCGCGAGTCGGAGGCCGATGGGGCAACGGTGCCGATCCTCTACGAGGGGCGCACCACGGGATCGGCCGTGGATGGAGGTGGTGAACTCGACCAAGTGTTCGAGGACATGTCGATCGGCCGCACCCCCGAGGAGTTGGAGGCGATCAAGCGCAAGTACGCCACCAAGGGCCACGTGATGGAGGCCGAGGCGCTGATCGCCGCCAAGGCCAGGGACATGCTCCGCCACTATGTGGAGAACATCCTCCCCAATGGCTTCAAGGCCCAGGTGGTTGCCGTGAGCCGGCGGGCCACCCTCCGCTACCACGACGCCTTCCGGGCCGCCCAGGCGGAACTGGTGCGGGAGCTGGACGCCCTTCACCCCAACCTGCTCGATCTCACCGATGAACAGCTGGCCCAGCTCGATCGCCGGAAGGCCTTCCTGATCCGCGCCCATCTCTTTTTGCCCACCATCCGTGCCCTGGAGTTCGCCCCCGTGATCTCCGGTGAACACAACGACACGGTGGACCCCGCGGGCGAATGGTCGACCCGCTCCAAGGTCGACGCCCGGATCGCTCGCTTCAAAAAGCCGCTGTTCGCTGCTGGGCCCAACACCCACGACCAGCCCGGAGCCGACCCGCTCGCCTTCCTGATCGTCAAGTCGATGCTGCTCACCGGCTTTGATGCCCCGGTGGAGCAGGCCATGTACCTGGATCGGTCCATCAAGGAGGCTGAGCTGCTCCAGGCCATCGCCCGGGTCAACCGCACCGACGTGCAGGGCGGTGTGTCCAAGACCAGCGGGATCGTGGTCGACTACCACGGCGTGGCGAACCACCTCACCGAGGCCCTCAAGGCCTACAGCCCCCAGGACATCGCCGGTGCCCTCCCGAGCCTCAAGGACGAGATCCCGAAGCTCCGCGACCAGCATCGGCGATGCATCGACATTTTCCTCTCTCGTGGCATTGAGGACCTCTCCGACGCCGAGGGCTGCGTGGACCTCCTGCGTGACGAGAAGCTTCGGGCCGAATTCCACGTGGACCTCAAGCGGTTCCTCACCACCCTCGATCTGGTGCTCCCTCGCCCCGAGGGCCTGCCCTACGCCAACGACGCCAAGACCCTGACCTACATCCAGGCCCGGGCCCGCAACCGCTACCGCGGCGACGAGCTGCTGATCGGCAAGGAGGTGGGCGAGAAAGTCCGCCGTCTGATCGACGAGCACGTGATCTCCCTGGGCATCGACCCGAAGATTCCGCCGATCGAGATCACCTCCGTCGACTTCCCCAAGCACGTTCAAGGAGAGCGCTCGCCCCGGGCCAAGGCCAGCGAGATGGAGCACGCCACTCGCGCCCACCTGCGGAAGAAACGTCACGAAGACCCAACCTTCTACGGACGCCTCAGCGACCGCCTCAACGAGATCCTCAAGGACCTTGAGGGCCGCTGGGAGGAGATGGTCAAGGCGCTGGAAGGGTTGATCGAGGAGGTCCTCCAGGGTCGCCAGAAGGACAACACCACTGGCCTCGACCCTGAGACCCAGGCCCCGTTCTTCGATCTCCTCCAGCAGGAGATCGCCGGCGACGTCGAGGACGAGGAGGGGGCCGAGTTGGATCGCCTCCGCACTCTCACCGTCGAGATCGTGGACCACATCCAGCAGGAGATCCGCATCGTCGGCTTTTGGGATCCGCACCGGACCCAGGCCCGAGAAGGGCTGCGGAGCTGGATCGTCCAGGTCCTCGACTCCGCGGACTTGCTTCCCTTCACCAGGCTGGAGGCTGTCGCCGATCGCCTGTTGGAGCTGGCCAAGTCAAACCACCACCGGCTCTCCCCATGACTCAGGTCCTGCAGGTCGATGAGCTGAGCTTCGCGGTGAAGCGCAGCCCGCGGCGCCACACCCTGGAGCTGATCGTCGATCGCGGTGGTGAGCTGGTGATCGCCGCCCCCACGAACGCCAACGAGGTCTCGATGGCCGCCTTCGTTCGGGAGAAGAAGTTCTGGCTCTACCGCAAGCTCGCCGAGAAGGAGGCCAAGCAGCAGCCCGCGGGCGGAAAGGAGTTCATCTCCGGTGAGGGGTTCCCCTACCTGGGTCGCAGATACCGGCTGCTCCTGGTGGAGGGCCAGGAGGCTCCTCTGAAGCTGGCCAACGGCCGCTTCCAACTCAGGAATGACCTTGTCGCCCGGGGTCGAGAAACCTTCATCGGCTGGTACTCAGAGCGAGCCAGGCCCTGGCTGCAGAAGCGGGTCAGAGCCTGGACCCCCAGGGTCGAGGTCGAGTCCCGGGGCATCGAGATCCGCGACCTCGGCTACCGCTGGGGCTCGTGCGGCAGGGCCGGCACCCTCAACTTCCACTGGGCCACGATCCTGCTGCCACCAAGCATGATCGACTACGTGATCGTCCACGAACTGGCACACCTGATCGAGGCGAACCACACCCCTCTGTTCTGGCAGCTCGTTGGGCGAGTGCTCCCGGACTACGCGCAACGCAAGACATGGCTGGCCGAACAGGGTGGCGCCTACGTGAGCCTCTGAAGATTGGACGTCGGGGAGGGCACCAGAGCAAGGCGCCCGGGCCAAAGGGAAACCACAGCGTTCAGATAGCCATGTCCTGACTGGGTTCAAACCTTCCGTGCCAGCGGTCTGCCAGTCAGGAAGAGGGGTGAAAAATCGGGATGACAGGATTCGAACCTGCGGCCCCTTCGTCCCGAACGAAGTGCGCTACCAAGCTGCGCTACATCCCGTTGGTTCAATCCTACGAGATGGCCTCGCCGTCGCGCATGGCTTAGCTTCTTCTCTTGTCCGCACCGCGCCCCACCGCCCCTTGACCTCCCTCCACCCATCGCTGCCGGGTCCCGCTCCCGCTGGCAAGCCGGAGTGGCTGCGGGTGAAGGCCCCCCAACGGGAGCACATCGGCGCGGTCGCTGATCTTCTCCGGGATCTGCATCTCAACACGGTCTGCGAGGAGGCCAGTTGCCCCAACATCGGCGAGTGTTTCGCCGGCGGCACGGCCACCTTTCTGATCATGGGTCCGGGGTGCACCCGGGCTTGTCCCTACTGCGACATCGACTTCGACCGCAGCGTGCGCGCCCTTGATCCCACGGAGCCCCAGCGGCTGGCCGAGGCCGTGCAACGGCTCCGCCTGTCCCATGTGGTGATCACCTCCGTCAACCGCGATGATCTGGCGGATGGGGGCGCCGCCCAATTTGTGGCCTGCATCGAGCAGGTGCGTCAGCGCTCGCCCCTGACGACGATCGAGCTGCTCATTCCGGATTTCTGCGGGGATGCGGAAGCCCTGGCTCGGGTGATGGCCGCGGCCCCCGAGGTGCTCAACCACAACATCGAGACCGTGCCGGGCCTTTATCGCCAGGTGCGACCCCAGGGCGACTACACCCGCTCCCTGAGCCTGCTGCGACGGGTGCGGGAGGGCTGGCCGCGCACCTATGTCAAATCCGGCCTGATGGTGGGTCTGGGGGAGGGGGACGGGGACGTCCTCGCCGTGATGGCGGATCTGCGCCGCCACGGGGTGGACATCGTCACCATCGGCCAATACCTCTCGCCGGGGCCCAAGCATCTGCCCGTGCGGCGCTTCGTCACCCCCGAGGAGTTCGCGGCCTTTCGCCGCCATGGGGAAGAGGCCCTCGGCTTCCTGCAGGTGGTCAGCACTCCGCTCACGCGCAGCAGCTACCACGCCGGCGAGGTGCGCCGCCTGATGCGCGACCACCCCCGCTGAACCCGAGCCGGGCTTGGCGGGGGGAAGGCAGGGACCCTCAGGCCACCACCGATTCCCGCTGGGCCAGGCCCACGGTGGCCAGCTCGCTCGCGGGCACCAACACTTTGAAGCGACTCTTCCAGAGGGGCCAGTCGTCCAGGATGTTGGCGGCCCGGGAGCTGTCGGTTCGCCGCTGGTGCTCCCGCAGGAGCGGCAGGAGGAGGGCCTCCTGTTCCGGCGTCGTGAGGGGATGGAGGGTCACCGTGTCGGGGTTGAGGAAGCGCGACACCGTGTCGTCCTCATCGAGAAGAAAGGCCACCCCACCGGTCATGCCGGCAGCCACATTGCGGCCCGTGGGTCCGAGCACCACCACCACCCCACCGGTCATGTACTCACAGCAGTGGTCGCCCGCGCCTTCCACCACGGTTCGGGCGCCGCTGTTGCGCACGGCGAAGCGCTCCCCCGCTCGACCCCTGGCATAAAGCTCCCCACCCGTGGCGCCGTAGAGGCAGGTGTTGCCCAGGATCACCTGGTCGCCGGGATCGGTGCGACCCGGCGGGGGCACCAGGGTCAGGGAGCCCCCGTTCATGCCCTTGCCGACGTAGTCGTTCGCCTCGCCCACCAAGCGCAGATGCATGCCCCGCAGAAGGAAGGCGCCCAGGCTCTGGCCGGCCGCGCCGGTGAGGGTCAGGTGGATCTCCCCGGCAAAGCCCGCGTCGCCGTGGAGGCCGGCGATCTCGCCCGCAAGGCGGGTGCCGACGCTGCGGTCGGTGTTGACGATCGCCAGGCTGCGCTCCAAGCGCCCATGGCCCTCGATCACCTCGATCACGACGGGATCGGCCAGGAGCTGGTCTTCGAGGATCGGCCCATTGCCATGGGCCAAGGGATCGTGGGCGAGCCAGGAGCGATCCTCCGCGCGGGGGAAGGGCCCAAGCAGGGAGGAGAGATCCAGGGAGCTGGTTTTGGTCAGGGCCACCCCGCGCTGACGCAGCAGGTCGTTGCGGCCAATCAGCTCATCGAGACGCTCCACTCCGAGCACGCTCAACAGCTGCCGCACCTCCTCGGCGACGAACAGGAAGAAGTTGACCACGTGCTCCGGCAAGCCGGTGAACCGCTTGCGCAGGGCCTCCTTCTGGGTGGCGACCCCCACCGGGCAGTTGTTGGTGTGGCACACCCGAGCCATGATGCAGCCCTCGGCGATCATCGCCACAGAGCCGAAGCCAAACTCCTCGGCCCCCAACAGCGCCGCCACCACCACATCCCAGCCGGTCTTCAGGCCGCCATCCACCCGCAGCAACACCCGATCCCGCAGGCCGTTCTCCAGCAGGGAGCGGTGCACCTCCGTCAACCCCAGCTCCCAGGGGCTGCCGGCGTGCTTGATCGAACTCAAGGGCGAGGCGCCCGTGCCGCCGTCGTGGCCGGAGATCTGAATCACGTCAGCGTTGGCCTTGGCCACGCCCGCCGCGATGGTGCCGATCCCGATTTCCGCCACCAGCTTCACGGACACCTTGGCGGCTGGATGCACCTGGTGCAGGTCGAAGATCAGCTGGGCCAGATCCTCGATGGAATAGATGTCATGGTGCGGCGGAGGCGAGATGAGAGCCACGCCAGGTTTGCTGTGCCGCAGGCCAGCGATGTAGGCATCCACCTTCGGGCCCGGCAGCTGACCGCCCTCGCCCGGCTTGGCCCCCTGGGCCACCTTGATCTCCAGCTGTCGGCCGCTGCGCAGGTATTCGGCGGTGACCCCGAAACGCCCCGAGGCGATCTGCTTGATCGCGGAGCAGGCGGTGTCGCCGTTCCGCAGGCCCCGCAGGCTGGGCAGGGTGGGGGAACGGCCATCGCCATCCACATCGCTGAGGGTGACAAAGCGAACGGGATCCTCCCCCCCTTCGCCGCTGTTGCTCTTGCCGCCGATGCGGTTCATCGCCACGGCCAACACTTCGTGGGCCTCCCGGCTCAGGGCCCCGAGGCTCATGCCGCCGGTGCAGAAGCGGGCGCAGAGGCTCTCCACGCTCTCCACCCGCTCCAGGGGCAAGGGGGTGGGGGCGGGGGCGAGCTCCACCAGATCGCGCAGGGCGGTCAGGGGACGGCCCTCCAGCAGCTGCTTGTAGGTGGCGAAATGGTCGTAGCCGGGGCCGGCGGCCACGGCGGCGTGCAACACCTTGGCCATCTCCGGGCTGTTCATGTGGAATTCGCCGCCGGTGCGGTATTGCACGAAGCCCATGAACTCCAGCTTGGAGCGGTTCAGCTCCGGGAACGCCTTGCTGTGAAACGCGAGGGTTTCGCTCGCCAGGTCGGGCAGGCTCAGGCCGGCGATGCGGCTGGTGGTGCCCTTGAACGCCAACTGAATCAGGTCGGCACCAATGCCGATGGCTTCGAAGATCTGGGCACCGTGATAGCTGGCCAGCAGGGAAATGCCGATCTTGGAAAGAATCTTGCGCAGGCCGTCCTCCATCGCCTTGCGCACGTTCCGTTGGGCCGCCTCCATGGTGAGCGCGGGGATTTTGCCCCGTTCGATCAACGCCCGGGTTTTTGGATGGGCCAGCCAATGGCGCGTGGTTTCCCAGGCGAGCCAGGGGCACACCGCGCTGGCGCCATAGCCGATCAAGCAGGCCAGATGGTGGGTGCTCCAGCACTGGGCCGTATCGACCACGATGGAAGCCTGCAGGCGCAGGCCCTGCCGCAGCAGGTGGTGGTGCACCGCCCCCACGGCCAGCAGGGGGGGGATGGTGGCGAACAGGGCGCTGATGCCTCCCCCCAACCGATCGGAGAGCACCAGGATCTGATGGCCGCCCCGCAGGGCGGCCTCCGCCTCGAAGGTGAGCCGATCCAGGGCTGTTTTCAAGCCCCCGGGTCCCTCCGCCACGGGCATCAGGGTGGACAGGATGGCCACTGCCAATCCTTGCTCGCCCAAAGCGGCCAGCTCGGCCTCGTTGAGCACCGGAGTTTCCAGCCGCAGCACGGCCGCCCCGGCGGGATCCGGGCGCAGGGCGGACCCGCGGCGACCCAGATGCATCTCCAGACTCATCACCAGCCGTTCCCGCAGGGGATCGATCGGGGGATTGGTGACCTGGGCGAAGCGCTGCTTGAAGTAGTCGTAAAGCAGGTGGGGCCGGTTGGAGAGCACCGCCAGGGGGATGTCATCCCCCATGCAGTAGGTGGGCTCCTTGCCCTGGCCCGCCATCTCCTCGATCACCAGCTCCATGTCCTCGGCGGTGAAGCCAGAGGCGGTCTGCAACTGGAGCAGGTCGAGCTCGCCCCATTGGCGCTCCTCCCGCCAGGGGGCCGGCGCGAGGGTGCGGCGATGTTCCGCGAGCCATTCGCCATAGGGATGGCGCTCCGCCGCCTCCGCCTTCACATCCCAGTTGCGCAGCAGGCGTCGCTGCACCAGATCCACGGCCAGCATCTGGCCCGGCCCCAGCCGCCCCTTCTCCAGGATGCGGGATTCCTCCAGCTCCACCACCCCGGTCTCCGACCCCATCACGACGAAGCCATCGCGGGTGATGCAATAGCGGGCGGGCCGCAGGCCATTGCGATCCAGGGTGGCCCCCACCACACGACCATCGCTGAACACCAGCAGGGCCGGACCATCCCAGGGTTCCTGCTGGCAGGCGTTGAACTCGTAGAAGGCGCGGATGGCGGGGCGGGCGTCCAGCTCGGGTTGGCCCTGACAGGCCTCGGGCACCAGGGTGAGCAGGCTGTCGGTGATCGGACGGCCGCTGCGCACCATCAGCTCCAGGGTGGCGTCGAGGTTGGCGGAATCGCTGAAGGCCGCGTTCACCAGCGGGCGCAGATCAGCCGCGGCTTCTCCCCACACCACCTCCAGGTTGGCCTCGGCCGCGCTGGCCCAGTTGATGTTGCCCAGCAGAGTGTTGATCTCGCCATTGTGGCCGAGCAGCCGCATGGGCTGGGCCAGGGGCCAGCGGGGCAGGGTGTTGGTGCTGAAGCGGCGGTGGTAGACGGCGAAGTTCACGCGGAAGCGCGGATCCCGCAAGTCGCCGTAGAAGCGATCCAGCACCTCCGAGCGCACCATGCCCTTGTAGACGACTGTGCGGGCGCTGATGGAGGCGAAATACAGGTCGGTGGTGCCGCTGCCCCAAACCTCCCGCGCCTGATCCACCGCCCGGCGCCGCAGCCGGAAGAGCAGGGCTTCCACCGCATCCACATCCGCAGCCACGGCGTTGGCGGCCTCGGGCGCTTCCAGCAGCCATTGCTCGATCACGGGAGCGTTCTGGCGGGCCAGGGGCCCCAGAGCGTCCTCATTCACCGGCACGGAACGCCAGCCGTGGCCGCGCAGGCCGAGCCGTTGCGCCTCCCGCTCGCAGATCTCCCGCGCCACGCGGCGCCGATCCTCGTCGCGAGGAAGGAACACCATCGCCAGCCCCCGCACGCGCTCGGAGCTGACGGCGGCCGCAGCAGGCCAGATCTCCTCCAGAAACTCCCAGGGGATGGCGGTCAGCAGGCCGGCTCCGTCGCCGGAATCGGCGTCGCCCCCGCATCCTCCGCGGTGCTCCATGCAGCAAAGGCCCCGCAGGGCCTGGCGCAGGATCCAATGGCTGGGGTCGCCCTCCAGATGGGCGATGAAGCCCACGCCGCAGGCATCCTTCTCGCCCGTCAGCGCCTCCGGGGAGAAGCTGTCGCTCTGGGGCCGGGGGGCTTCGGAGCGGTTGGCGGGAGAGGAAAGGGGCATCGGCTGGGGAGGGCTGCCGCTGCCAGCAGGGTGGCCTGCCGCATCGGGGGACGGAGCCCGATCAAAGGTCTTCAGTGAAGGATCCTAGGGAGCGGCATTCAGGCGCCGTTCACCGGGTCTACCTTTCGGGATGTGAGCCGGAGGGAGCGGTACCGCATGCGAAAGACGCGAACCATCCCCAAGCCATCCCTGGGAGTCGGCCTCCTCAGCGCCCTGCTGCTCAGCTGGCCGCTGGCCCTCTCCGCCGGCCCATGGCCTCCGCAGCCGCCCCCGCCGCCCCCGCCACCCGCCAGCGACGGCCCTCCAGACCCCGCGGCCGGCGCTCCGTCCCTTCCCATGTCTGGAGCGGAGGGGCGACAAGAGGGGCGGATCGTCCGGGTCAATGGCCAGCCCCAGCAGGCGGCCTGGCGCTGGGTGGGAAGCGTTGACGGGAGGCCCAGCCAGCTCTGGCTGCCCCGGGAGGTGCTCCAGGAGCAACTCGGCGTTCAACGCCGCTCCCGCCCGGACGGCACCCTGGAGCTGGAGTGGTTCGGGCGCCGACGGCGGGTGCCGGTGGGGGAGCAGATCTCCCTGGCCGACGAAGTGGCGATTGATGCGGGGCCCTTCCTGGATGCGGACGGACTGGCCGCCCGCATCGAGCGCGGCGAACTCCAGCTCCGGGTGCCCGTTCCCCTGC
This sequence comes from Cyanobacteriota bacterium, assembly GCA_046340515.1. GTDB lineage: Bacteria > Cyanobacteriota > Cyanobacteriia > PCC-6307 > Cyanobiaceae > Cyanobium. Next base: position 19,253 of record JBKDTB010000112.1, read on the forward strand.
TGCGACAGGTGCGCGTCAGCGCCTCCGCCCCGGGAACCCGCCGGGTGGTGCTGGAGCTCCGCGGTCCGGCCGTGCTGCGGGGGGGGGAGGGTCGGGTCTGGTTGGGGGCGCAGGTGCCCGCCGCGAGGGCGGACGACCTGCGGCGCCTGGGTCTGAATGGCCAGCCCGAGGGGGAGGGGTGGGCGCTGCGGACCGCCACGGCACCGCTGCGGGTCTTCACCCTCGGAACGCCCGCCCGGGTGGTGCTGGATCTGGCCGCGACGGACGCCTCCGCTCCTGCGCCTCGCGCCGCCACGACGGGCAACGGCCTCGATCCGCGGCTTCGGGCCCTGCTTGGCTCGGAGGTCCAGTGGAGGCAGGACACGGTGGTGTCCGGCGGGCGACGGCTGCGCCTCAACAGCGTGCGCATCGATCCTTTCAACAGCACCCTGGAGCTGCGCGCCCTCAGCCGCGGCGCCAGCATGGAGGGCCTGACCACCCTCCCCCTGCTCGCCCGGCGCCATGACGCCCTGGTGGCCGTCAACGGAGGCTTTTTCAACCGGGTGCGTCGCCTGCCCCTCGGCGCCCTGCGGGATCAGGGCCGCTGGTTGTCCGGGCCGATCCTGAATCGGGGGGTCGTGGCCTGGGAACCCTCCGCTCTGCCGCGGTTCGGGCGGCTGGAGCTGCGGGAATGGGTGAGCGATGGCAGCGGCCGGACCTGGCCGGTCTGGGTGGTCAACAGCGGCTACGTGCGCTCCGGGCTGGCCCGCTACACCCCGGAGTGGGGCTCCGAGTACCGCGCCCTCAGCGGCACGGAGCAGGCCGTGGTCTTGCGGGACGGCGTCGTGCAGCGCCGGGTTGACCCCGGCTCGCTGGTGGCGGGGGTGCCCTTGCGAGCGGGCGAGGAGCTCCTGGTGGCCCGAGGGGGAGCCCCCCTCCCCTGGGGCGAGGGAACCTCCCTGCGGCTCAACAGCCAGCCGAGCAGCGACCTGGGCCAGGCGAGCAATGTGGTGGGCGGCGGGCCGCTCCTGCTTCAGGACGGGCGGATCGTTTTGGACGGGGTGGCGGAAGGGTTCTCCTCGGCCTTCCTCCGCCAGGGAGCGCCGCGCACGGTGATCGGCAGCGATGGGCGGCAGCTGTGGCTGCTCACCCTCCAGGGGCTGGACGATGAGGGACCCACCCTCCTGGAGACGGCTCAGATCCTGCGCACGGCCGGGTTGCGGGATGCCCTCAACCTCGATGGCGGCAGCTCCACCGGATTGATCATGGGCGGCCAGCACACCGTGAAGGGGCGCGGCGTGGTGTCGGCCGTGCACAACGGGTTGGGGTTGGTGCCCCGATCCGCCCCGGCGGGCCGTGGAGCGATCGCGCCGCCGACCCCGGCTTCCGGCGGGCCGGCAGGCTCCTGAGGGGCGATCCCGAGGGGCCATGGGTTCTGCTGCCAGACTGCGGGGGTTGCGTTGTCGCCCGCCGTGCCCAGGGGCCAGAGTCTTCGTCTGACGCCAGCCGCCGCCGCGGAGCTCTGCCGCCAGGCGGCCGTGGCCGGCACGCCGGGGATGATGCACATCGAGCTGCTGCCCGGCACCTGCGAGCAATGGGTGATCCGTCTGCGGGCGGGCCATTTGGCGGGCCATCCGGTGGCCCGGGCCGATGGGGTCACGCTCTATGCCCCACGCCAGCAACACGAGCTTCTGGCCGGGCTCCAGCTTGACCATCGAGGGGATCTGAGTGGAGCCGGCTTTGTGATGCGGGCCGCCGAAGGGATCCGTCCCTGCGCCTGCGGCGCCGCCTTCACCCCGTTGAAGGGGGGTTGGACCACGGGGAAGTAAGGTTTTGGATTGACATCAGCGGTCGGCCGTCCGACCACGATCCCCAGAGCAGTCCTTCGGCCATCGATGCCCACCATCCAGCAGCTGATCCGCACCGAGCGGCAGCGCCTCACGCGCAAGACCAAGTCCCCCGCCCTTCGCGCCTGCCCCGAGCGGCGCGGGGTGTGCACCCGCGTCTATACATCCACGCCCAAGAAGCCCAACTCAGCGCTGCGCAAGGTGGCCCGGGTGCGGCTGACTTCCGGCTTTGAAGTCACGGCCTACATCCCCGGGATCGGCCACAACCTGCAGGAACACTCCGTGGTGCTGATCCGGGGTGGTCGGGTCAAAGACCTGCCGGGGGTGCGTTACCACATCATCCGCGGCACGTTGGACACAGCGGGCGTGAAGGATCGGAAACAGGCCCGCTCCAAATACGGCGCCAAGACTCCCAAGGCCTGATCCAGTTCTCTCTGTTCCCCTCGCAGCCCTGACTCCCTTCCATGTCCCGCCGAAACGCCGCTGAAAAGCGTCCTGTCCTCCCTGATTCCCAGTTCAACAGCCGACTGGCCTCGATGATGGTGGCCAGGCTCATGAAGCACGGCAAGAAGTCCACGGCCATGCGCATCCTGTCCGATGCGTTCACCCTGATCAACGAGCGCACGGGCGGCGACCCGCTGGAGCTCTTCGAAACCGCCGTGCGCAACGCCACTCCCCTCGTGGAGGTGCGTGCGCGCCGGGTTGGTGGGGCCACTTATCAGGTGCCGATGGAAGTGAGGCAGGAGCGGGGCACGGCCATGGCCCTCCGCTGGCTGGTCAACTTCTCCCGTTCGCGCAACGGTCGCAGCATGTCGCAGAAGCTGGCCGGCGAACTGATGGATGCGGCCAACGAGTCCGGCAGCGCAGTGCGCAAGCGTGAGGAAACTCACAAAATGGCAGAAGCCAACAAGGCTTTCGCGCACTACCGCTACTGAGCCCCTCAGCCTGAACCGGAGATCAAGGGCGGATCCGGTTCGATGGAAGCCACCACTCTGTAGAGTATCGCCCGTTTTTTCCTGCCCATCCCCCCGGAGACGACCCCGTGGCCCGCGCCTACCCCCTGGATCGCGTCAGAAATATCGGCATCGCCGCGCATATTGACGCGGGCAAAACCACAACAACGGAAAGAATTTTGTTCTATTCCGGCGTTGTGCACAAGATGGGCGAGGTTCACGACGGAGCCGCCGTCACCGATTGGATGGAGCAGGAGCGTGAGCGCGGCATCACGATCACAGCGGCCGCCATCTCCACCAGCTGGAAAGATCACCGCATCAACATCATTGACACCCCGGGACACGTCGACTTCACCATTGAAGTGGAACGTTCCATGCGGGTGCTGGACGGGGTGGTGGCTGTCTTCTGTGCCGTCGGTGGCGTGCAACCACAGTCGGAAACCGTTTGGCGACAGGCTGATCGCTATAACGTCCCCCGGATTGTGTTTGTCAATAAAATGGACCGCACGGGGGCTAACTTTCTGAAAGTTTATGAGCAGATCAAAGATCGTCTCAAGGCCAACGCCGTGCCCATCCAGCTGCCGATCGGTGCGGAAGGAGAATTGAAGGGCATCATTGATCTGGTGCGCAACAAAGCGATCATCTACACCAATGATCTCGGCACCGACATCCTGGAAGAGGAGATTCCTGCCGATCTTGCCGATTTGGTGGAAGAATGGCGGATGAAGCTGATGGAATCCGTGGCGGAAACGGATGAAGAGCTTCTCGAAGCCTTCCTGGAAAATGGAGAGCTCAGCGAAGAGCAGTTGATCACGGGCATCCGCAATGGCGTCGTGCACCACGGCATGGTCCCGATGTTGTGCGGGTCGGCCTTCAAGAACAAGGGTGTGCAACTTGTTCTGGATGCGGTTGTCGACTACCTGCCCGCGCCGGTCGACATTCCACCGATCCAGGGCGTCCTGCCCGATGGCAGCGAATCGAGCCGTCCCTGTGAGGACGAGGCTCCTTTCAGTGCCCTTGCCTTCAAGGTGATGGCGGATCCCTACGGCAAACTCACCTTCGTGCGCATGTACAGCGGCGTGCTGCAGAAAGGCAGCTATGCCTTGAATTCCACGAAGGGCAAGAAGGAGCGCATCTCCCGCTTGATTCTGCTCAAGGCTGATGAGCGTGAGGAAGTGGATGAACTCCGCGCAGGCGATTTGGGAGCCGTGCTCGGCCTGAAGGACACCACCACGGGCGACACGCTCTGCGTGGAAAACGATCCGATCATTCTGGAATCCCTCTTCATTCCCGAGCCTGTCATTTCCGTGGCCGTCGAGCCGAAGACAAAAGGCGACATGGAAAAGCTGGGCAAAGCCCTGCAGTCTCTCTCCGATGAAGACCCCACCTTCCGCGTCTCCACAGATCCCGAAACCAACCAGACGGTCATCGCCGGCATGGGCGAACTCCATCTGGAGATCCTGGTGGATCGGATGCTGCGCGAATTCAAGGTGGAGGCCAACATCGGCGCTCCTCAGGTGTCCTACCGGGAAACCATCCGAGCAAGCTCCAAAGGGGAAGGCAAGTTTGCCCGCCAGACCGGTGGCAAAGGCCAATATGGCCACGTGGTGATCGAAATGGAACCTGGCGAGCCCGGCTCCGGCTTTGAATTTGTGAATAAAATTGTCGGTGGTGTGGTGCCGAAGGAATATATCGGCCCTGCGGAACAGGGCATGAAGGAAACCTGTGAGTCGGGCGTGATCGCCGGTTACCCCATGATTGACATCAAAGTCACCATGGTGGATGGTTCCTATCACGACGTCGACTCTTCGGAGATGGCGTTCAAGATTGCCGGCTCCCTGGCCTTCAAGGACGGCGTCAAGAAGTGCAAACCAGTTCTTCTTGAGCCGATGATGAAGGTGGAGGTTGAGATTCCCGAGGATTACCTCGGCTCAATCATCGGCGATCTCTCCTCCCGCCGTGGCCAGGTCGAAGGACAATCCGTCGATGATGGGCAGTCCAAGGTCCAGGCCAAAGTGCCTCTGGCCGAGATGTTCGGCTATGCCACCCAGCTCCGATCCATGACCCAGGGTCGGGGTATTTTCTCGATGGAATTCAGCCATTACGAGGAAGTTCCTCGCAGCGTTGCTGAAGCCATCATTTCCAAGAATCAGGGCAATTCCTGATCTTCACCCCCATCAACCCAAACCCTACCCCCCCGATTCTTCACCATGGCTCGCGAGAAGTTTGAGAGGAAAAAGCCTCACGTCAACATCGGCACCATCGGCCACGTTGACCACGGCAAGACCACCCTTACGGCTGCTATCACCAGTGTTCTGGCCAAAAAAGGCATGGCCAAGGCCCAGGCCTATGACCAGATTGACGGCGCCCCCGAAGAGCGTGAGCGCGGCATCACGATCAACACGGCCCACGTGGAATACGAGACCGACAAGCGTCACTACGCCCACGTTGACTGCCCGGGCCACGCGGACTACGTCAAGAACATGATCACTGGGGCTGCCCAGATGGATGGAGCCATCCTGGTGGTTGCGGCCACCGATGGTCCCATGGCCCAAACCAAGGAACACATCCTTCTGGCCAAGCAAGTGGGTGTGCCCGCCCTGGTGGTGGCGCTCAACAAGTGCGACATGGTGGACGACGAAGAAATCCTCGAACTGGTGGAACTCGAAGTGCGTGAGCTGCTCAGCAGCTACGACTTCCCTGGCGATGACATTCCTGTCATCCAGGTGTCCGGCCTCAAGGCCCTGGAAGGCAATGCGGAGTGGGAAGCCAAAGTTGATGAGCTGATGGATGCGGTGGATTCGGCGATCCCCGAGCCCGAGCGGGAAATCGACAAGCCCTTCCTGATGGCTGTGGAAGACGTCTTCTCCATCACTGGTCGCGGCACCGTGGCCACGGGCCGGATTGAGCGTGGCAAGGTGAAAGTTGGCGAAACCGTGCAGATCGTGGGCCTCAAAGACACCCGCGAAACCACCGTCACCGGCGTGGAGATGTTCCGCAAGCTCCTCGATGAGGGCATGGCGGGTGACAACGTGGGTCTGCTGCTGCGTGGCATCCAGAAAGAAGACATCGAGCGTGGCATGGTGCTGGTGAAGCCCAACTCCATCAAGCCCCACACCAAGTTCGAGGGCGAGGTGTATGTCCTCAAGAAGGAAGAGGGTGGTCGTCACACTCCCTTCTTCCCCAACTACCGGCCCCAGTTCTACATCCGCACCACGGACGTGACCGGACAGATCACCGCCTTCACCGCCGATGACGGTTCCGACGCGGAAATGGTGATGCCGGGCGACCGCATCAAGATGAGTGTTGAACTGATCTGCCCGGTGGCGATTGAGCAGGGCATGCGCTTCGCCATCCGCGAAGGCGGACGCACCATCGGCGCTGGCGTGGTCTCCAAGATCGTGGAATGAGGAGATGACCTCGGCTCGGGGGGAAGGGGATTCCAAGGGAGTCCCCTTCCCCTCGGGCTTCCCCTCTCCGATAGAACCTCGACAATCCACCTCTTCTCCTCGGCCCCGGCCCCCTTTGCCCCATGACTTCCACCACCCTCCCGCAACAGAAAATCCGCATCCGCCTGAAGGCCTTTGATCGCCGGATGCTTGATCTCTCCTGTGACAAGATCATCGAAACAGCAGACCATACCGCTGCCACAGCAATTGGCCCCATTCCGTTGCCAACAAAGCGGAAAATCTATTGTGTCTTGCGTTCTCCCCACGTGGACAAAGACTCCCGCGAGCACTTTGAAACCCGCACCCATCGCCGCATCATTGATATCTACAGCCCAAGCTCTAAAACCATCGATGCCTTGATGAAGCTCGACCTCCCCAGTGGTGTCGACATTGAGGTCAAGCTCTGACCTGAGGCACAAAGGCAGCCAGAGCTTTCTAGGATCGAACGCAACGAATCCCTGAAATGGTGCCCTTTTCCCTTCCACTGCCCAGGGGCTCTGGTTCCACAGAAGCCCCTGCTCCTTATGGCCGGTACGGCTTATGACGGATCTTGCCGTCCGGGAGCTGCCATTGTTCCCCCTGCCGGATGTGGTGCTCTTCCCTCAGGAGGTGCTTCCATTGCACATCTTTGAGCCCCGCTATCGCATGATGTTGCGCACCGTGATGGCGGAAGATCGGCGCTTCGGCGTGGTGCGTTGGGATCCGCAGCAGAAGCGAATGGCATCCATTGGTTGCTGTGCCGAAATTCTCCATTGCCAGGGTCTGGAAGACGACCGCAGCAACATCGTGACCATGGGGCAGCAACGCTTTCGCGTGCTGAAGATCCTGCGCGAAACGCCCTATCGTGTCGCCATGGTCAGCTGGGTGGAAGACGACGTTTCCAACACCGCCGATGAATTGGAACAACTCACCCAAGACGTGACCCAGGCCCTGCGCGATGTGGTCGAGCTGACAGGAAAACTCGTCGGCAAAACCACCATTCTCCCCAACGACCTGCCTGATCTGCCGCGGGAACTGTCGTATTGGATCGGCTCGCACCTGGGCGGCCCCGTGGCGGATCATCAACAGGCCCTGCTGGAAATCACCGACACTGGCGATCGCCTGCGGGAAGAGCTCAACCTGCTGGATCAGACCCGGCGCCAGTTGGCCGCGCGCACCGTTCTCAAGGACACCTTCTCCTCCTCCGACAGAAACGAGGCGAACGGGTGAGCGCCCTGCTTGCTCTCCACCCGGCCTGGCTGGTGGCCCTGCCGCTGTTGCTGTTGGCTGGCCTGATCCTTGGGATGGCCATCTGGCTCCGCTCGGCCCGGCGCTTTCGGGGCACCCAGAGCGTGGCAGAGGCCTACGACCGCTGGACCAATGACGCCCTCTTGGAGCGGCTCTGGGGAGACCATGTGCACCTGGGCCATTACGGCACCCCCGCCAGAGGGCGCGACTTCCGCCAGGCCAAAGTTGACTTCGTCCACGAGCTGGTGCGCTGGAGCGGCCTCGATCAGCTCCCTCCCGGCAGCACGGTGCTGGATGTGGGCTGCGGCATCGGCGGCAGTGCTCGGATCCTGGCGCGCGACTACGGGCTGGATGTGTTGGCCATCAGCATCAGCCCAGCCCAAATCGCCCGCGCCCGCGCCCTCACGCCCGCGCCCCTGGCGCCTCACTGCCGCTTCGCGGTCATGGACGCCCTCGCCCTCGACCTTCCGAACGCAACCTTTGATGCCGTCTGGAGTGTGGAGGCTTCTCCCCACATGCCCGACAAACAGCGTTACGTCGACGAACTCCTGCGGGTGCTGCGGCCGGGGGGCCGCCTGGCGATCGCCGACTGGAACCGCCGCGACCCCGCCGATGGCGCCTTCAGCCCTCTGGAAACCCGGGTGATGCGCCAACTCCTGCAGCAATGGGCCCACCCCGAATTCGCCAGCATCGCCTCCCTTGCCGCCAACCTGCACGGCAGCCCCTGGAACCATGGCTTGAATGTGGAAACCGCCGACTGGACGGAAGCCACCGTTCCCTCCTGGCGAGAGTCGATCCTGGAGGGACTGCGACGGCCGGGCGCCATCCTCGGCCTGGGCCCCGCGGCTGTGCTGCAGGGCCTGCGAGAGACCCCCACGCTGCTGCTGATGGATTGGGCCTTCCGCCACGGCCTGATGCGATTCGGCGTGTTCCGCGGCCGCAAGGCTGCCGAGGTTCAGGGGCTCGCCAGCTCCACCCCCTCATCCGCCGAGAGAATGTCGAGGGGATAGGTGCCGAAGAGGGCCAGGTGCTCGCAGAGGGGGCGCAGCTGGTCCAGGGCTTGAGCCAGGGGTTCGGCGCCCCGGGGCGGCAAGAGGAGATCCACGAAAAAGATGTATTCCCCCATCTCCCGCTTGGAGGGTCGCGATTCGATGCGGCTCATGTTCAGGCCATGGGCCGCGAAACACACCAGCGCCTGCAGCAGGGCCCCCGGTTGGTTGGAGCGCAGGGAGAATGCCAGGCTCGCCAGGGGGCCTGTCTCCTGCCGCGGGCTGCGCTGCAGCAACAGAAAGCGGGTGCAGTTGCCAGGCACATCATTGATCGGATAGGCCAACACCTCCAATCCATGGTCGCGGGCGGCCTCTCGGGAGGCGATGGCGGCGCGGAAACGGCTGCCCTTGACCAGACGGGCCGCCTCGGCGGTGGAGCTGGTGGGCAGCTGCAGAGCGGCGGGGAGGTGGGCCCCCAGCCAAAGGCCACACTGGGCCAGGGCCTGGGGATGGGAGAGCACTTCGCTGATGCCCTCCAGGGGACCGCTGCCAAGCAGGGCGTGGCGGATGGGCAACACCAAGGCGCGGCGCACCGCCAGCTCCGGATGCTCCCAGAGGGCATCCATGCAGGTGCTCACGCCACCCTCCACGGAGTTTTCCACCGGCACCACGGCGGCGTCGCAGGCACCACTGGCAAGGGACTGGATCACGGCACGGATCCCCGGCTGGGGGGCCAGCTCCGCCTCCATGGCTTCCAGCGCCGCCAACCGCCGCGCGGCCTGTTCCCCATAGGTGCCGGTTGGGCCCAGATAGGCGAGACGCATGGTTGGAGCAAGGGGGATGGATAGGATCATGGCCTGCCGGCTTCCCCTGGCCATGCCCCTGGCCTTCAGCTCCAGCCAGCAGCTCATCCTCCCGATTCAGGCGTGCGCTGCCCACTTGCCCGCCTACCTCAAGGAGGAGGATCGGGTGGTGGCCTCTCTCCTCGACCCGGCCCAGCTCGTTCCCCTCGGCCCGGGCCACTACCGCTACCGGGTGAGACGGGTGCAGGTGTTCCAGCTGCAGATCCAACCGGTGGTCGAGCTGCAGGCCCACCACCGCAACAACCGGCTGGAGCTGGAGGCGGTGGATTGCCAGCTGGAGGGTCTGGGGCTGGTGGACGACTTTCGCCTCGGCCTGCGGTCGTGGCTGGAGGCCTCCGACCAGGGCCTGGAGGGGGAAGCCACCCTGGCGGTGACCGTGAGCCAGCCCCCCCTGCTGAAGCTCGTGCCGCCTCGGGTGCTGGAGGCCACTGGTCGCTCCGTGTTGCGCAGCATCCTGCTGGGCATGCGCACTCGGGTGCGCCAGCAATTGCTCCTCGACTTTCAGCACTGGTGCGGCCATCGGTGCCCGTCCTGAGGCCAGGAGCTCAAGGGGAAAGGGTGCGGCGAAGGAAGGAGCGGCGATGCAGGGCTGTGGGGCCGAGCCTCCTCAGAGCCTGGCGATGGAGCGCCGTGCCATAGCCCACATGGCGCTCCAGGCCATAGCCAGGAAAGCGCACGGCCAGGCGTCGGATCAGGGCATCGCGTTCCTCTTTCGCCAGGACGCTGGCGGCGGCGATGGCGGGGCAGAGTCGATCCCCACCCTTCAGGGTGCGTTGCGGCCCGGTCCACAGGCGCAGGGGAAGGATGCCATCCACGATCACCAACGGAACGGGCCTGTCGAGGCGCTGGAGCGCGCGCAGCATGGCCTGTTCTGTGGCGCCACGGATGCCCAGGCGGTCGATCTCGCCAGGGCTGGCCTGCCCGATGGCCCAGGCGACAGCCCGCTGCCGGATCAGGGGCACCAGCGTGGCGCGCTGGCGGGAGCTGAGGGCCTTGCTGTCGGTGAGACCAGCCGCCACAAGGGTCGCCTCCCCCTCAGGCGGGAGGATCACTGCCGCGGCGAACACTGGACCGAAGAGGCACCCCCGACCCACCTCATCCACACCGGCCAGACCTTCTTCCCCCGAGGCGTTGGGGATCACACCGTGGCGGAGGAGCGACGGCGCCGGCGGCGTGGATCCGCGTTCTGGTCTTCACCGCCGTCTTCCGGGGCCTCGGCGCCGGGTGGTTCCGCGCTGGGCGTGGCGGCCTCAAGGGCCCCAGTGCCGGCGTTGAGGCGGTGGCGGACGGGCACCTCCACGGTGACGATGTCGGCCGGGATGGCCAGGGGCACAGGGGGGAGCCGATCCTCGCTGTCTCCCTCCCCCTCCGCAGCCCCTGAGGCCAGGTCACTGGCCGAGGCGCGCCCCTCGCCGCCGCGCCCTCCCCGCCGCCGCCGCCGGGAACCGGCGGCACTGGCCTGCTGGCGCGCTTCCTCCAACACAGCCTCCGGATCGCAGCCTGGCCGCACCACCCGCATGACAAGGTTTTCGCCGCTGGGGGGAGGATCCAGCAGGAGGGCCGGATTCAATCCCATCCAGCCATAAACCTCCTCCTGCGCGGCATCCATCGGAACGGCGACAAAATCGAGATCCTGCCGGCGACCGCCCGCCTCCGGCTCGGGCCGCCCGGTGTCCGGCGCCTCCGCTGGGGAGAGGGATCCGTTGGGGGCGGGCACCAGGGCCACCTCACCGCTCTCGCCGCCTCGGCCTCCGCGACCGCCCCGCCGCCGGCGACCGCCGGAGGCCTCCGAGGGGGCGGCGGCGGGGGCATCGGGCCGGCTGGAGGGAACGGTGCGCACCACCCCCGGCAGGCTGGCCAAGGGTTGGAGGGTGTCCTTGCCGGGCAGCACAGCCACATGGCCCAGCCCCCCGCAGCTGGGGCAAACGCGACCGAACAACTCATAGATGTTCTGACCCTGGCGCTTGCGGGTGAGCTCCACAAGTCCCAGCTCGGTGAGTTGCGCGATCTGGGGCCGGGCGGAATCGTCGCGCACCGCCTGGGTGAAGTGCTCCAGCAGCTGCAATTGATCACGACGGGACTCCATGTCGATGAAGTCGATGATCACCACGCCACCGATGTTGCGAAGCTTGAGCTGGCGGGCAATTTCCGTGGCGGCCTCGCAGTTGGTCCACAACACGGTTTCCCGGGCATTGGCCGAGCGTGTGAAGGACCCGGAATTGACGTCAATGACCGTCAGGGCCTCGGTGGGCTGAATGATCACATAGCCGCCCGAGGGCAGATCGACCCTGGGGCGCAGGGCATCGCGAATGGCGGCGTTGATCCGGAAGTGCTCCAGCAGCTCCGTGGATTCCTCATGAAATTCCACCGTGAGCTGGGCCTGATCCTCGCCCAGAAAACCATTCACCCGGGCCACGGCCTCGGGGGCATCCACCACCACCCGCACCACTTCGGGACCGTAGAAGTCGCGCAAGACGCGGTGGATGAAATCCTCATCCCGATTCAGCAGAACTGGCGGCACGGCGGTTTCCGCCGCTTGCTGGATCGCCTCCCACTGACGCAGAAGCGTTTCGAGATCATCAATGAGCAGGTCTTCACTCACCCCTTCCGCCTCCGTGCGGATCAACAGGCCCGATCCAGGCGGCTTGATCAACACGCCCAGAGCCCGAAGGCGATTGCGTTCGGCCTCGCTGCTGATTCGCCTGGAGATGTTCACCCCCTGGCCGTGGGGCTGGAGCACGAGGAAACGGCCGGGAAGGCTCAGATTGCCCGTGAGCCGCGGCCCCTTGCTGCCGGTGGGCTCCTTCATCACCTGCACGAGCACCTTCTGCCGTGGTTCGAGCAGTTCGGTGATGCCGGCGCCGCCCTTGCGCAGGCGAAGGGGACCGAGGTCGGAGATGTGGATGAAGCCGTTTTTTTCGCTTTCGCCAATGTTCACAAAGGCCGCATCGATGCCCGGCAACACGTTTTCCACGGTGCCGAGGTACACATCACCAATCTGGTAGCGGCCCTGGGCCACCACCAGCTCATCGACACGGTCGTCACTGAGAACCGCGGCGATCCGCAGTTGCTCGGCGATCACGATCTGCTGGGGCATGGAAAGTCGTTGTCTCTGGGAGGTCCTGATCCAGGAGGTCAGAACGAGCAGGCAAAGTGCAGTGGGTCCTCCGGATGATCCAATGAGGACCGGGTCAAGACCTCACGGGGGCTCAAAGCCAGAAGATTGCTTGAAGCCTGAAGTCTTGGCCGTCCGACCAGACAAAATCAAGGGGTTGCCGGCCGAGGGTGACCCCGAAGGTCGCTCAGCAAAGGGCCAGAGGAAGATTCCCCCGGAAGTTGGCAAAAGATTGCTTTGTGTGGCTGGTGCGGCGTGGCTTCCCTGAGGACTGGTCTGACAGGATCGTCAGAACACGGGAAGCGAAGAAAGCCTGTGAGGAGATGGGGCGCGCCTCCCTCCTAGCAAGCAATATCACGTTAGCACGGTCGCAGGATCAAAGCCTCCCGCCGCATCCAGCCAAGGCGCAGGGATCGCCCAAGATGCTCGCTCAGCCAGCTCCGCAGATGCTCTGGCCGCAGCCCGAACCCCCCGGCGTCGATGGTGGTGTGCAACGCCAACTCCACCATCCCCTCCCGCGGGTCGTGATGGCGAAGCTCCACCTGCCGCAGGGCCGGGCGGCAGTCGCGTTGGCGGGGGCGCCCCTTCTTGTCGGTGTCGTGCCAGATCCAGTGCTCCGCGGCCCGCAGGGCGGCCAACGCCTCCTCCCAAACCACCGCCTCCGGCCACGCCGCGGCGGGCGCCTGGTTGGCCGCCGAATCGGCCCCCACGCCGGCGGGGCCAAGGGCGAAGCGCCAGTGGGCCGCCAGCAGGTCTTGCGACAGGCTCGGCCCCGCCACCGGCACCTCCGCCACCGAAAGCAGGCGAAACTCCTCGGGCAGTTGCTGCTGCAGCCGTGCGCAGGCCTCCTCCGCCGCCAGCGGTCGGCAGAAGGTGAGATCCAGCCACTCCCCCGCTCCCTCCACGCCGAGGGGAAGGGGAAGGGCGACCCGCAAGCGCGGCATGGGGTGGAACCCACCGCTGAAACTCACCGGCAAACCGCCACGACGAAGGGCCCGATCCAGCAGCCGCACGGTGTCGAGGTGGCCGATCCAGGCCAGGGAGCCGGTTTTGCTGAAGCCGAAGCGCAGGCGGCAGACCTGCTCGCTGGGAGGCTTGCGCGGGGGTTGGGGCAGGGGCACCGGCGGGGGCGGAATCACCACGTTGTGGCCCAGCTCGGGCCCGCACACCCCGCAGTGGCTGCAGGCGGCGAAGGAGCAATCCGGCACCGCCGCGGCCGCCAGCGCCAGGCGCAGATCCTCCGCCAACCAGGCCTTGTCAACGCCGCTGTCGATGTGGTCCCAGGGCAGGGGTTGGGCGCAGAAGGTGTCCAGATCGCTGGCTTCCAGGGCTTCGGCGGCCGACCAGTCGCCCAGCTCCAGCGCCCGATAGCGCCCCTCCAAGCCAGCGGCCGCGATCGCGGCCGTCCAGGCGGCATGGCCCCGTTCGGCAGATTCAAAACAGGCCTCCAGGCCCGCGCCGGCCCGCCAGGCCGCTTCCATCACCGGGGCCAGCCGCCGGTCGCCTCGACCGATGAAGTCTTCAATGGCGGCCAGGCGGGTGTCGGTGACGTTGCTCTTCACCCCCCGCAGGCCGCGCAGGGCCTGCCGCAACAGCTCCTGGCGCCGCCGAATCTCCGCGTGGCTCACGCTGTGCCACTGAAAGGGGGTGTGGGGCTTGGGGGTGAAGGTGCTGATGGTGAGATTGAGGGCCAAACGGCCGAGGTCGGCGCAATCGCGCTGCAGACGCCGGCAGGTGTCGGCGATGGCGAGCACGTCGGCATCGGTTTCCCCGGGCAGGCCGACCATGAAGTAAAGCTTCACCTTGCGGTAGCCGTGTTCCATGGCCGTGCGCAGGCCCTGCAGCAGATCGGCATCGCTCAACCCCTTGTTGATCACATCCCGCAACCGCTGGCTGCCCGCCTCCGGCGCAAAGGTGAGGCCCGCCCGCCGGGTGCCGCCGAGGATGTGGGCGATGGCGCCGTCGAAACGGTCGACCCGTTGGCTGGGCAGGGTGAGACTGATGTTCTGATCCGCCAGCCGGTTGCGCAGCTCCACGCCCACCGCCGGCAGGGAGAGCCAGTCGCTGCAGCTCAGGGAGAGGAGGGAGAAATCCGCATAGCCCGTGCGGCGCATGCCCTCCTCCACCGCTTCGACCACCGCGGCCGGCTCCACATCCCGCGCCGGCCGGGTGAGCATGCCCGGCTGGCAGAAGCGGCAGCCACGGGTGCAGCCCCGCCGGATCTCCACCGTCAGCCGGTCATGCACCGTTTCGATGTAAGGCACCAGGCCGGTGGCGTGCTGGGGCATCGGAGTGGCGACGCGGCGCTGGATCCGGCGCGGCAGCTCGGGCTCCAAGGGCACGATCGTCACCCCGTCCTCCCCGGGGCCATAAAGGGCGGGCACATAAACCCCGGGCACCCGGCGGGCCAACTCGCGCAGCAGCGCCCCGCGCCGGAGGCCCCGGGCACGCCCCTCCGCCACCACCAGGCCGATCTCCGGCAGCAGCTCCTCCCCATCCCCGAGGGCGATGAAGTCGAAGAAGGCGGCGAAGGGCTCCGGATTGCTGGTGGCCGCGGGCCCGCCAGCAAAGATCAGGGGCGGGGCGGCGGGATCCGCCAGGGGGAGATCGCCGCGCTGGGCCGCCCGCAGCGGCAAGCCCGCCAGATCGAGCATCTCCAGAATGTTGCTGGCGCCGAGCTCATAGCCAAGGCTGAAGCCAAGCAGGTCGAAGGCTGCCAGGGGCCGCCGGCTCTCCACGCCGAAGAGGGGCACCCCGCGCTGCCGAAGGCGGCTCGCGAGATCGGCCGCGGGCAGGTAGGCCCGATCACAGAGGTGGCCGGGAAGAGCGTTGAGGATCGAATAAAGAAGGATGTGGCCCAGGTTGCTGGCCCCCACCTCATAGACCTCGGGATAGGTGAGGGCCCAGCGCACGGCCGCCGTTGCCCAGTCGTGATCCCAGTCGCGCGGCCGAACGCCGAACTCATTGCCGAGGTAGCGCGCCGGTTTGCTGATCTCCAGATCGATCAGGCTGGCCACGTCCACCACGGCCGGAGAGGGGAGGGAGACGGTCACAGGAGCCGCAGCGGCACCTCCTGATCGTATGCAGACCGTCGGGCCCGGGGAACGGGAGGCGCCATAGGACAATCGCGCCCAGTTCCCCCGAGCCCCCAGCGGGCCGCGCGCGTTTCATGGTCCAGGTCAACGGCAACTACCTCAAACTCAAGGCCGGCTACCTGTTTCCGGAGATCGCCCGCCGCGTGAAGGCCTTCAGCACGGCCCATCCCGAGGCGGCGATCATCCGCCTGGGCATCGGCGATGTCACCGAGCCGTTGCCCGCGGCCTGCCGCGCGGCGATGCAGGCCGCCGTGGATGAGATGGGCACCCGGGAGGGTTTCCGCGGCTATGGGCCGGAGCAGGGCTATCCCTGGCTGCGGGAGGCCATTGCCCGCCATGACTTTCAATCCCGCGGCTGCGCGGTGGAGGCGGAGGAAATCTTCATCTCCGACGGCTCCAAATGCGACAGCGCCAACATCCTCGACATCCTGGGGGCCGGCAACCACATCGCCGTGACCGATCCGGTCTATCCGGTGTATGTGGACAGCAACGTCATGGCGGGCCGCACGGGGGAGGCCGACGCGGCGGGACAATATGGCGGGCTGACCTACCTGCCGATCAACGCCGAAAACGGCTTCACCGCGCCAATTCCCACGGAGAAGGTGGATTTGATCTACCTCTGCTTCCCGAACAACCCCACCGGCGCCGTGGCCAGCCGGGAGCAGCTCGGCGCATGGGTGGCCTACGCCCGGGCCAACGGCAGCCTGATTCTGTTTGACGCCGCCTATGAGGCCTTCATCCAGGATCCAGCCCTGCCCCATTCGATTTATGAGATCGAGGGAGCGCGCACGTGCGCGATCGAATTTCGCTCCTTCTCCAAAAACGCCGGCTTCACCGGCACCCGCTGCGCCTTCACCGTGGTGCCCCGCGGCCTGACGGGCACGACCGACAGCGGAGAAGCCGTGGAACTGTGGAGCCTGTGGAACCGGCGCCAGAGCACAAAGTTCAATGGGGTGAGCTACATCGTGCAACGGGGCGCTGAGGCCGTCTATTCAGCCGCTGGGCAGGCGCAGGTGAAGGAGCTCATCCGCTTCTACATGGACAATGCGGCGATCATCCGCCGGGAGCTGGCGGCGGCGGGGCTGGAGGTGCACGGCGGCGAACAGGCGCCCTACGTGTGGTTGAAAACCCCGGCGGGCATTGATTCCTGGGGCTTCTTCGACCTGTTGCTCAGCCAGGCCCATGTGGTGGGCACCCCGGGCAGCGGCTTCGGGGCGGCGGGCGAGGGCTATTTCCGGCTGTCGGCCTTCAACAGCCGCGCCCATGTGGAGGAGGCGATGGGGCGGATTCAGGCCGCCCTGGCCCGCTAAAGGCGCACGAGCTCCTGCTGGAGCTGCTCGCGGAAGAGGGCCACCGTGCTGGCCAGCCCTTCCGCGAGGGGAATCCGGGCCCGCCAGCCGAGGGCGGCCAGGCGGCTGACGTCGAGCTGCTTCTTGGGGGTGCCGTCGGGCTGGCTGGCATCCCAAAGGATCTCGCCCCGGAAACCGGTGGCCCGCGCCACGGCTTCCGCCAGGTCGCGGATGGTGAGGTCGACCCCCGTGCCGACGGTGAGGTGGGTGAGCGGCAGGCCGGCGTCATCGCGGGGCGCGGCGAGGTCGTCGGGATTCCAGCGCTCGAGAGCAAAGACGCAGGCCTCTCCCAGATCGTCGGCATGGAGGAACTCCCGCAGGGGAGCGCCCGTGCCCCAGCAGGTGACCGTGGGCTCGCCCCGTTCGGCCGCCTCATGGAACCGACGGATCAAGGCGGGCAGCACATGGCTGTTGGTGGGGTGGTAGTTGTCGCCCGGGCCATAGAGGTTGGTGGGCATCAGGCTGATGGCGTCAAAACCGTGTTGGCGGCGCAGGGCGGCGCAGAGCTTGATGCCCGTGCTCTGGGCGATGGCATACCACTCGTTGGTGGGCTCCAGGGGGCCGGTGAGGAGGGCCTCCTCGCGCATGGGCTGGGCGGCGAATTTGGGATAGATGCAACTGCTGCCGAGGAAGAGGAGCCGCCGCGCACCCTGGCGCCAGGCGCTCTCGATCACGTGGTTCTGGATCTTGAGGTTTTCGAGCAGGAAGTCGGCCGGGAAGGAATTGTTCGCCAGGATGCCGCCCACCTTGGCCGCGGCCAGCACGACCACATCCGGGCGCCGCTGGGCCAGCCATGCCGCCACGGCGCCCGGATCCAGCAGATCAAGCTCCTGTCGGCTGGCCGTGAGCACCTCGCCGCCCCGGGCAGGATCGGCAAAACCACGGCGCCGCAGGGCACGGCAGATGGCGCTGCCCGCCATGCCGCGATGACCGGCCACGAAGATGCGATCGCTGGGGTGCAGAAAGGCCATGGTGGAATCAACGTGCACCGATCTTCCCACCTGCACGAAAGAAAGCCGTGGCGCCGCGTGCCACCTACGATGGGATGCCCGTTCCAGAAATCCTTTTCTCCCCCGTCATTTTTTTTCGGCCATGGCTGATCAACCTTTTGTCCTGCCCCGCCGGGATGCGCCGCGCCCGCGGGGGTCCCAAGCGCCAGGCCGGGAACCCGGGGGCGCCGCCGTGATGGAAAAAGCGCCGGAACGGGTGCGGAAGCCATCCCCGCGTTACCGGGTGCTTCTGCATAACGATCCGGTGAACACCATGGAATACGTGGTGAAAACCCTGCGGCAGGTCGTGCCCAGCTTGAGTGAGGAGGATGCCTTCGCCGTGATGATGGAAGCCCACCGGACGGGCGTGGGCCTGGTGATCGTCTGCGACCTGGAACCAGCCGAGTTTTACTGCGAAACCCTCAAGGCGAAGGGCCTCACCAGCACGATCGAGCCCGAGGAGTAGGGGTGCGCACCGGCCCCACCTGGCTGGGCACCTTTCTCTATCCGGCGGCCCTCGTCAGTTTGTTTCTGGCCCTGCAGCTGGTGGCCCGCATCCTTGGCCTGGCGGAGGCGGACTGGCCCCTCTTCGCCGCGCCCTGGGCCCTGCTGGCCCTGCTGTTCAGCCTGCCGCCCCGATTGCGGCGGGCATGGAGGGAGCCCTGTCCTTGGCGGCGGCTGGGGGTGGTCGCCCCGCCGGGAGCCGCCCTCCTGGCCCTCCTGCGAGGCCTGGGTGGCGCCCTCGCGCTGCTGGCACCGATCAGTGCGCTGCTGCTGGGGTGTGGCCTGGCCCGCTGGCAGCCGGGGCTCAGCGGCCCGACCGTGGCCAATGCCCTGGCCCTGGGGCTGGGGGTGGGCTTTGCCGAGGAGCTGCTGTTTCGCGGCTGGCTCTGGGGCGAGCTGGCGTGCCATCTGGGGCGGCGACGGGGGGCGCTCGCCCAGGCGCTCCTCTTCAGCCTGGCGCACACCCGCTTCGACCTGGGGCTGGCGGGCTTGGCGGGACTGCTGGGGGGTTTGGGCCTGCTGGGCCTGACCTTGGCGTTGCGACGGCGGGCGGATGGCGGCCTGCTCTGGGGGGCGGTGGGTCTCCATGGCGGGCTGGTGGGGGGCTGGTTCGCCCTGCTGCAGGGCGCCCTGGTGGTCGGGCCGGCGGCGCCCCTCTGGCTGGTGGGACCTGGCGGGGCGAATCCCAATCCGGTGGGGAGCCTGCCGGGTTGGCTGGGACTGGCGGGGCTGGGGCTGCTCCTCGCCCGCTCCCGGCCGGCGGCGGGAGCGCGGGGGATCGCTGATAATGCGCGTTCCTGTCCGTGAGCACCCATGAACCCTGTGCGTGTAGGGGTCATCGGCATCGGCAACATGGGTTGGCATCACGCCAGGGTGCTGAGCCTGCTGCGCGATGCGGAGTTGGTGGGGGTGGCCGACCCTGATGAGGTCCGGGGGCGCCTGGCCATGGAACAGTTCGGCTGCCGTTGGTTTGCCGACTTCGAGACGCTGCTCGGGGAAGTGGAAGCGGTGTGCGTGGCGGTGCCGACCCTGCTCCACCACAGCGTGGGCCTGGCCTGCCTGCGGGCCGGGGTGGACGTGTTGATCGAAAAGCCGATCGCCGCCACCCAGGAGGAAGCGTCGGAGTTGATCCAGGCGGCGGAGACGGCGGGAAGGTTGTTGCAGGTGGGCCACATCGAGCGCTTCAACCCGGCGTTTCGGGAGCTGCTGAAGGTGGTGGCCGGGGAGGAGGTGGTGGTGCTGGAGGCCCGGCGCCACAGTCCGAATCCCGATCGCGCCAATGACGTGTCGGTGGTGTTGGATCTGATGATTCACGACATCGACCTGGTGCTCGAGCTGGCGTCCTCCCCGGTGGTGCGGTTGGCGGCGGCGGGGGGCCGCAGCGGCGAGGGACCGATTGACTACGTGAACGCCACCCTCGGCTTTGCCAACGGGGTGGTGGCCCGCCTGCGGGCTTGAATGTTGGCGCACCGCACGGGGCGGCGGCTCTACACGCATTGCCGCAACAGCCTGATGGAAACGGATTTCCTCAAGCACAACCTGCGCATCCACCGCCGTCCCACCACCACGGTGAGCGCCGACCACGGAGAGCTGGTGTATCGCAATGACGGCTTCATCGAGGAGGTGAGCACCACCTCCATCGAACCGCTCTACGCCGAGCTGGAGCATTTTCTGCAGTGCGTGCGCGGGGTGGAGACGCCGGCGGTGGATGGCCTGCAGGCCTCCCGTGCCTTGCAGCTGGCCGACCTGATCGAGCAGTGCGTGGAACGCCCGAATCTCTGCATGATGCTGGACGAGCCGATTTAGAGAAGCGCCGCCGGAAGGCACTCCGTCCCGACGAAGCTCAGCGGGAGGGGATCCGCCTGGTTTCCCTCCACGCGTCTGGCGGGTGGCGATGGAACCGTGAGATCTCTGCCGTTTGATCCAGAATCACTTCAGATTTCCGTGATCCTTTGAGCCACGGTCGGTGGCCTACTTTGACCGGAAGGCTGTGACCCAAGGGCTGCCATGAACATTTCAGATGTCGGCGTTGCGTTGATCAAAAAGTGGGAAGGCTGCAAGTTGACGACCTATTTGGATGCGGTGGGTGTGACAACGATCGGCTATGGATGCATTGTCTATCCCGATGGCCGGCCTGTGCGGCTGGGCGACCAGATCACCCAGGAGCAGGCCGATGCCCTGCTGAGCAGTGAATGCGAAAAAAAGGCCGCCGCCATCAGCCCGCTGATCAATGTCAGCGTGAGCCAGAATCAATTTGATGCGCTGACCTCACTGGCGTACAACATTGGCGAAGGAGCTTTTGCCAACAGCACCCTGTTGCGCAAGTTGAACGCTTCGGATTATGCAGGCGCCGCTGAGGAGTTTTTGGTTTGGAATAAGGGAACAATTGATGGTGATTTGGTGGAGATTCCGGGCCTCACCAATCGCCGGCGCGAGGAGAAGCAACTGTTTGAGAGTGCGGCCCGCCCCGGGGAACCGATTCAGGCCCATCCCACGCCGCAGAGGGAAGCCACCTGGCTGGAGGCTTACAACGATGCGGGCCAGACGGTGATTGTGGCCTGGAAAGGGGCCGAAGTGATGGAAATTCTGGCGCTGGAGTCGGCGTCGAAGACGTTGTTGACAGAGACGGTTCTGCAGTATCCCGAGGCAAGCAATCTGCTGATCGCCGCTCCCGGGAAGCGGATTCCTCCTGGAGAGCGGATTTCAGTGTTGCCCCGGTCGCCGCTGGCGGCGGCGGCAATGGCAATGGGGGGAACAACACCACCGCCGCCCAAGGGAATCTTGTCCCGTGGCTCCACGGGCGCGGACGTTGGCGTGATGCAACAACGCCTGCAGGATCTGGGCTACTACAGCGGACCGATCAACAGCACCTTTGATTCCAGAACAGATGCGGCGGTGCGAAGTTTCCAGGCGGATGTGTTTGGAGTGGCGGAGGCAGATGGGAAGGTGGGTCCGATCACCTGGGAGGCGCTCTGGAAACCCGGCACGCCGGATTCCACAGCCGCCGTTCCTGTTCCCGGCGTGCCGGGCAAGACCTACCTGCGCCTGGGGAATACCGATAAACGCGATTCATATGGATTGAACATCTTGTTGCTCGAATATATTAAAAATGGAAGTGTTGCCGGCTCACTGCATGTGTGCTCAGGTGCACCAGGCTGCCAGGCCTTCCGCACCGGCAGCGAAAGCCAGCCCGGAAGCAACGAGCCTTTACCGGAGGGCTTGTGGTGGATCAACAACATCGAATGGTGTGACGGCCGAGACAACTACACGGGAAATGTGTTTGATTCGGGTTTGGGCCCGGTGTCCACGCCGCTGGACTACAAAGGCCCGGGAAGCACGCGACGCGGCAACATTGAAATCCACATCGACTGGAATCGTGAGGGTTCCCCCGGCACGGCGGGATGCATCGGCATCACATCCATCACCGACTACAAGATCCTGGTGTCCTGGCTGCGGGATACGGATCCCCGCAACCTCTATGTCGACTGGGGGAAGGGCACCTGCCCAAGCCCCTGAAGTGGCGATGGCCTCTCAGGACAGCAATTCACAAGTGAGATAGGTTTTCCACACCCATCCCGCTGGAGCGGAGGGGACCCGTTGCCCGGTCGAGGGGCCAGGGTTCCCGAGGCCCGACTCCAGATAGAAACGAACCGGCACATAGCCCTGAATGGGTCGCCGCAGGTCGTGTCCTCTGACATAGAGAAGATTCCGACGCGACAGGGCGCCGAGGATTTTGCCGAATGGTTTCTCCCGCAGATTCAAGAGCGTGTTGGTCGGATCGACGGAGCGGCAAACGAAGAGGGCTCTGTCGTAGCGATCGGTGGCCTGGGCGGGGCTGGCGGAGAGGGTGGCGGCGGTTAGAAGGCCCGCGAGGGTGACGAAGCCGCGTAAGGCCCAGAGGCTGAAAAACCCGGCGAGGCTCCACCGGGACGCGAATAGGCAGACTGTGTGCGCCTTTTCCGCACAACCCCGCATTGCTTCGTTTCTATGAGTCAATTGTGGAGCTTACAGCCGCCTCAACGAGAAAGGGAAGTCCCAGTTCGATGGACATGTCGGTAAGCCATCATCCCGATGAATTTGCAGGCCAAAAAGACGGATACCTGATCATGGACAGTGGTCGTCAACGTCTTCTCGTCCGATTCATGGGCAACCTCTAGAAGGGCTGCGACGACTCACCTTGCGGCTCACAATTGGCGATGCAACAGGGCTTGAATGGTGTTACTACGGTAAGCGGTGACCACTCTTTGTGGATTTTTCTTGCCAAATTCCGTAAATTCATACACCACTCCCAACACCTGCCCACTGCTGTCAAGGACGGGAGATCCCGACGCGCCTTCATCCAGTGAACCAACAAGAAATAATTCTTCTTTATCTACTTTGAATTGGGGCAAGCGCAAGACCTCCCAACTCTGTTTGCCGGGATGCCCGAGCACCCTGAGGTCTCCCCCTGGAACATTCTCCATGAGGCGCATGGGCTGGATGTCAGGTGGCAAATCATTCACTTCCAGAACAACCAGATCATCCCTTAGTTCACGATTCAGAGCATTTTCGGGTGGAAACCGGATGTGTTGAAGCGGATTAGACAGTCTTGGAGGCAGCTTGCCGCCAAAAGACTCCACCACCAACTTACTTGGAGGTCGGCGGATATCGCGACGCAAGATCACATGACGGGCCGTGACAATCCGGCCTCGCTTCCCCTCCCGTCGAATCAACAAGCCAGTTCCATAGTAATCACCATCAGGATGCCTAGAATGAATTTTGACCACAGAGCGACGCAAGCGCACATCTGAATCATCAGGAGATAGGTAGCGAGTGTCGTCTAAAGCAATTTCTTTTGTTTCGCCCTTTGCCTTGGCTTCTTCGAGTCGGATGTTCTCCAGGGTGTTTCGTGAACGCTGCAGGTCGTCATTGAATCGACACGGATGTTGCCCTGCCATCTGGGTATAAATTTTGACGGATTCTTCCAAGATGCTCTGAGCTCTTTCTGATTGACTCTGCTCGGCATAAACTATTCCTGGGACATTCAACGCTATCGCTAGATCAGGAACAAAGGCGGCATTGGCTCTGGCCTGCACCCTGTAAAGATTGACGGCTTCCAGGATGGGCGCCAGCGCTTCGGACCGTTGACCAAACGCGCTATAGAAGAGGGCCAAGTTGGTCAGCGATCCTGCCAGGCCTGGAAGGAAGGCGGGATTTGTTTTCGCCTGCTCGCGGTATATTTTGACGGCTTCCAGGGTCGGCGGAAGGGCTTCTGCCCGTTGGCCCAGATCGCCGTAGCGAATGCCTAGGTTCGTCAGGGCCATTGCCAGATCGGGGAAGATGGCGTTGTCCCGGTTTAATGGACAGGTCGTCGTTCAGCGCGGAGCTTTGGAAGGATCATGTGGTCAAACTCCAGACCCCTCACATCCTGCATGGTGGCCAGGCGAAGGCTTGGATTGCTGGGATCGTCAGCCTCCTCAGCTTCGATCTCATGGTTGGGAAGGCTCTTAGACGATGCGCATCGATAATGACCACCCATTCAGGAACGGACGATCGACATGAAAAGCAAGTGAAGAGGTGTCCCTTTGCTGGAAAGAATGTACGCCAGCTTCCTCTTCAGCAATGAGAGAGAGGAATGTCCCGAACCCTCGGTCGCCGCCTCTCAGGGCGCCAACCTCCTTAAGCGCGGCGAAGAGCGTCTGAGCTAAGTTAAGGATCCAGAATCGCCAGCCAGCCCCCATCCGCGCGGAGCCCCCACCCCTCAAGCCGCCCGCACCTCCGGCGCCGGAGCAGCCGGCGGTTGATCCGCCTGGCTGAGTTGCTGGAGGGCTTGCAGCTGCCAGCGACGGCACTCGGCCGGGGAGGAGCGATAGAAGGCATCCCAAGCCTCAAACTTGTGGCGGCCATATTCCACATCGCTCACCAGGGGGTGGCGCAGTTGCCAGCCCACGCGCACGGCATGGCCGATCACCACATCCAGGGCGAGATCGTCCTCAAAGCGCACCTGGGGATTGGCGGCCACGAAGGCGATCAGGGTCAGCAGGGCTTCGGTGCAGAGCTGGCGGTATTCCGGTGCCTCGATCTTGCCCAGCAACTGCTCCACGAGCGCTGCGAAGTTGCGCTCGCCTGGTGTCAGGTCGTTCAGCAGGGGGGCGCTCTCCAGGCGGTTGCGGCGCTCCAGCTTGTCGCCGATCACGATGCCGCGGCAGTGGTGCAGCAGATCCCAGATGCCGGGGTAGAAATCCCGGGGCACCCGCTGCAAAGCCCCCAGCCGCAGCCGGTGCTGCAACCAGCAACCGCCCCGGGGCAGCTCCTCCAGAGGGTCGGGCACCTCCCAGCGCACCCGCGTGCCGCGCAGATGCAACTGCTCCTTCCGTTGCAGCGCCGTCTGGGCATGATCCACATCCGCCAGCACGGCCCGCAGGCGGCGGCGGAGGGCATGGGGCGGCAGACCGCAGAGCTCTTCGAAGGCATCACTGGGGCTCAGGTTGGCCTCCGCCGCCAGCTCACTGGTGAGCAGCAACAGCCATTGCCCCAGCTGCACGGTCAGGCTGCCACTCAGCAGGCTCGGCTCCAACCGGGCCAGGCTGTCGATGGCCAGCAGCGCCTCCTGCTGCAACATCCACTCCCGCGCGTCCTCGCCGCTGAAGCGGCGA
Organism: Cyanobacteriota bacterium; assembly: GCA_046340515.1. Lineage (GTDB taxonomy): Bacteria > Cyanobacteriota > Cyanobacteriia > PCC-6307 > Cyanobiaceae > Cyanobium. The sequence continues at coordinate 44,247 of JBKDTB010000112.1, forward strand.
ATCATCGCGGCGATCATCTTGCTGCCCTGGGGCTGGCTGATCAGCGACTGGCCCGTGTAGTTGCGGCCCACCACCACCTGCTTCTGCCGCACCAGCAGATCGGTGAGCGCATCCTCCAGCTGGGGATGCACCAGGCCCATCACCCCGGCGGTGCGCCGCACCACGCTCCAATCGCCCTCCTGCAGTCCCCGCCGATACACCTCCTCCAGCAGGGTCATCAGCCGGGGCGAGGCGCCAGCGCCCGGGCCCCGCAGCTGGGCGCCAGGCCCCAGGCGGCGCCCCAGCAGCTCCAACACCTCCGCCTGCTCCTGCAGCGACGTGCTCCGCCACAGCCGCTCGATCAACTCCGCCACGGAGGTGTCTTCCAGTTCCTGCTCCTCCCTTGCCGTCAGGGGCTGGTGGCCCAGGCCGGCCGGCAGCAGCGTCTGGCGCGGGGGGAACAGCCGGCAGGTCGCCTTCGCCTGGGCCGGCAACTCCACCCAGCTGGCCTCGGCGGCCAGTGCCTCCAACGGCGCCAGCCGCACGGGCACCCCCTCCACCTCGCCCGCCAACAACCGCTGGCCCAGATCCAGAAAGGCCCCCGGGTCCCGTTGGAACGGACCGCTGGCGATGGGAATGAGCAGCAGGGGCAGACCATCGCCCCGCCAGTGGCGCCGCAGCAGGCGCAGCTCACTGGCCACCGTGTCGACCAGCAGCCGGGCATCGTCCGCCAGATAGAAGGTGTCTTCCTCCAGCACGGCAGGGGGGAAGGCCAGCGTTTCGCCGTTGTGCCGATAGAGCCGCGCCGTGGTCATGGTTTCCATCCGCACCGGCGGATGGCCGCTCAAGCCGAGTCGGGGGTTGGCGCCCACCGTCGCCAGACGCTGGCCCAGCTCCCGGGAGCAGGCCACCCGCGGACCGTCGCCGCTTCCTCCAACGGGCAGGCCGGCGGCGATCAGCCGCTCGCGGATCCACTCCTCCTGCGGCGCCAACGCCACCAGCACCCGCTCGGCCCCCAGGGTGGACCGACGGCGCCGACCGATCGGATCCAAATCCTCCGGAGTGATCAAGCCGTGGAGGAGCAGATCCCCCAGCCAGGTGAGGCTCTGGGTCCAGAGCAGGGGCACGTTGTCGTTCGGCTGGCGGGGCTGGCTGCCAGGGTTGCGGCGTTCGGCGGCGATGGCCGCTTCGTCCACCAGATAGAGCTCCGGCAGCAGGGGCACCCCCTCCACCTCCACGCTCAACTCCGCCAGGCGCCGCCGCCGCCGCCGCGCCTCCTCCCAGCGCTCCTCGCAACAGGCCGTGAGCAGCTCATAGGCCAGGAAGAGGGGCCACTCGCACTCGATGTGTTCAAACTCGGCCAGTTCCTCCGGCTCGTAGTGCAGGCGGCTCACGTCCTCGATCACCGTCTGGTGGCCATCGCGGCGGAAGCGCTTGTAGCCGTAGGCACCGCCCAGGTCTTGGCGGATCTTGTCGCGGGTGCGGGCCACCAGCTCCTCCTCCTCCACGGCCCAGGCCGGATAGCCGATCACCGACAGACAGGCGCTGTCCGCCTCCTTGCTGGCGGATTCCCGGGGCAGCAGGCTGCGCAGGGCCCGCCGCAGGCGCACAAGCGCATCCTGGGGAATCATCAGGCGCCAGCTGCCATCCCCATGGGGCCCCAGCAGATCGATCCCCTCGAGGGCTTCCAGGGCCGCCTTCACCATGC
>JBKDTB010000113.1:0-2944 GCA_046340515.1 Cyanobacteriota bacterium
GCGGCGTGGCAGGGGTGGTGAGCACCCGGGCAGCGCGGTAAGGATCTCGCTGCTTCGTGCGGGTGAGCTCAGCGGTTTTCCAGAGCCTCCTTAACTCTGGCTGTTGGATGTTGGTTTTCGGATTTTGGCGTCCGGCTTTCGGCTGTTCCCCTGCAGGGGCCGCAGACGGCTCGATCCCCCTGCGATTCAGTCCGCACCGCCGGCCTCCCCCTTGTCAAGTGGTGGCTTGGCGCATAGGGGAGGGAAGGCCCGCACTCAGGCCCTGTTGGCTTTGGAGGGAGCGAACTGCACTCGGGCGAAGTGCAGAGATGCTTTAACAAGGCAGTCTGGATAGCCAGCCCACTCTGCTCAAGGATCAGGCAATGGCGGTCGGCAAAGGTGATTGACGCGACGCAAGCCCCGATTGACGCCCCCCCGCCACGATGCACCATCCTGGGATGTGCTGACACCCCACAACCGCCACCCGTTGGACTTCCGCCAGCTGTTCAAGCTCCGCCTCGTGATGGCGGCCCTGGGCGAGACCCAGAGGCTGGGGTTGTGGAACAGTGGCGTGCTCACGGGCACTGGGGAGTTCCTGTTTCAGCAGGGCTTTCCCCGCTGCGCCCCGTTCGCTCAGACCCGCGCCGGGTTCCGGGGGGCCCAGCTGGCCTGCGATGAGGCTCTGGCGATCCAGCACACGCCTGGTGGTCCGATCATCTGCCACCTGTTTCGGCTGCCCCCCCAGCTGGAGGATGCCTGCGAGAACAAGCGCAACCGCTGGCTGGATGAGCCCCAGCAGGGTCCGGGATGCCTCAAACGCTCCTGGTCCTTGAAAACATGCTCATGGCACAAGGATGATGGGCGGGAGGAGGAGGTATGAGCCAGCAGGCGCCACAACTCACGTTGCAGCGGCCCGAGTTGAAGGCCGAGCTTTCTGCCGGGTGTTCGGAAACACAGCCCATGAGAACCAGCCAGACCTCTGTGACCCCAGCCACCCATTTTCAAAGCAAGTACTGGGCCACGCAGCTGGCGCTGCGCTCAGCGGGGGGCTCGATCAACCAGTTGTCGGGGGCGATCTCCAATGCGCGGGTCGACCTGAATCCCCATCAGGTGGATGCCGCGCTCTTCGCCGTTCGCTCCCCCTTTTCCAAGGGAGTGATCCTCGCTGACGAGGTGGGGCTGGGCAAGACGATCGAAGCCGGGCTGGTGCTCTCCCAATACTGGGCGGAACGGAGGCGACGCATTCTGGTGATCGTCCCAGCGACGCTGAGAAAACAATGGGCTCAGGAACTGGGAGAGAAGTTCCATCTTCCCGCTGTGGTGCTTGATGCCACAAGCTCCAAGAAGATCGTCAAAGCAGGGCAGGCCAACCCCTTCCAGCAGGACGATCGCATCGTGGTCTGCTCGTACCACTTTGCCGCCAATCGATCAGCGTCCGTCACAGGTTACCCGTGGGATCTTGTGGTCATTGACGAAGCGCACAGGCTGCGCAATGTCTACAAGAAGAGCAACAAGATGGCCCAAACCCTGATGCAGGCTTTGCGGCCTTATAGCAAGGTCATGCTGACAGCGACGCCACTCCAGAACTCGTTGATGGAGCTCTATGGGCTGGTGAGCTTCATCGATCCTCACATCTTTGGCGATCAGCTGTCGTTCCGTGAGCAGTTTGTGCTCACCAACAACGAAGACTCCCGCAATGCGGAGCTCAGGCGAAGGCTGCTACCGGTGTGTCAGCGCACCCTGCGCAGGCAGGTGCTGGAATACATCAAGTTCACGCAGCGCATCCCGCTCACCTGGGAGTTTCATCCCAGCGAGGCGGAGCAAGAGCTCTACGCGGGTGTCTCCACCTACCTGCAGCGAGAGGTCCTGGTTGCACTACCGAATTCTCAGCGAACCCTGATGACCATGGTGCTACGCAAGTTGCTGGCATCCTCCAGCTTTGCGATCGCCAAGACACTTCGTGGTCTGCTTGATCGGCTGCAAAAGAAACGTGCAGCTGTCGCCTCTGCTGGTGGCGTGGCCGAAGATGGCGACACATCATGGATCCCTGATTACGAGAGCTTTGGTGAAACCAGCGATGAATGGGAGGGCGACGAGGAATCTGCCACCCCAGCCGAGGATGACAGCGTCTGCGACGCCGAACGGCTCGACAAAGAGATCCGAGAACTGGAAGGCTTTGTCGCCCTGGCGGAAACGATCCATTGGAATGCCAAAGGCGATGCCCTGGTCGAGGCCTTGGCGGCCGCTTTTCCCAAAGCCGCAGCACTCGGAGGCGCGCAGAAGGCGGTGGTGTTCACCGAATCACAGCGCACGCAGAGCTATCTGTTCGAGCTGCTGGAGCGATCGGGCTATGAAGGCACGGTTGTCATCCTGAACGGCGATAACAAGGATGAACGCTCAAAGTTGATCTACAAGCAATGGCTAGAGCGCCATCAAGGGCAAGACTTCATCACAGGCAGCCAAGCCGTGGATGTCAAAGCGGCGATCGTGGAAGAGTTCCGCGACCGTGCCACGATTCTGGTTGCCACAGAGGCTGCGGCCGAAGGTGTGAATCTCCAGTTCTGCTCGCTGGTGGTCAACTACGACCTGCCCTGGAACCCCCAACGCATCGAGCAGCGGATCGGTCGCTGCCACCGCTATGGCCAGAAGCATGATGTGGTTGTGGTGAATTTCCTGAATCAGAAAAACGCCGCCGATCAGCGCGTCTATGAGCTGCTCGCCGAGAAGTTTCACCTCTTCGATGGTGTGTTTGGTGCCAGCGATCAGGTGCTTGGTGCTGTCGAATCCGGTGTGGACATCGAACGACGTATCGCGGAGATCTATCAGGATTGCCGCAGCCAGGACGCCATCACAGAGGCATTCAGTCAACTGCAGCTGGATCTGGAGCAGCAAATCCAAGATCGCCTGCGGGAAACACGGCAGTTTGTACTCGAACACTTTGATGAGGAGGTGCAGGAACGCCTGA
>JBKDTB010000114.1:0-18043 GCA_046340515.1 Cyanobacteriota bacterium
ATCGAAAACCAACCACTGAAAAAGACATCAACAAACCCGCGTAGATGATGCCTTCCACAAGAGTGAACCCCCGGCTTGGTCTCGATGGCGATAATCGGTGAAAGGGGATGGCCATGGCAGGGATCACAGAGCTTCAGAGGATGGATGCGTCAACAGGAAAATTGGGCAGGGAGCAGAACATCTCTTGAACTTTCATAGGGGTAATCTGACAATGTTCGCGTGCCCTTGGCATCAGTTTTAACTGTCTTGACCGTATAGGTCACACGAATGGCGTTAATTGGCTGTTCGGCGGGATTGGAAGTGGCGTTGATTTGCGTTTGCGACGAAGGCAAGGTGTACTGTCTCAAGATTTGGTATCCAGGAACGGATTTTGCAATCGGCGCAGCCGATGACAGGCTTCCGGAGATGGAAACACCTCCTTTGGCCGCTTGTTGCGTATATGTCCCCAAATCTGAGTAGAAATTCAATTCCATCCAGCCGGGGCGGATCCAGCTGAGCTCATAGCAGACAGCTCTGGTGGGGTTGTAAATCATCTCATTTGGCGGTGGCGAACCGCTGACGCCATTATCATAGTAATAATTATTTGTCCAGAACCAAACGCGGGCCCAATGGCGGATGGCACTGATATCTTCATTCACGGCGGAATCAATCACCGCAAGATCTTTCGACTTTTGGATCATTTCGGCTTGTCGGTTCAGGAGAACCATCGAGGCAGACAGCGCGATGGCGGAAAAGCCGACGGCCACGACAGATTCCATCAAGGCGAAGCCAGCTTCGCGCTTTTTGAACCGTTGTCTGAGAAATCGGTGAGCCATGGTTAGAAGGTGCTCCTGATGCGCGGTAAAGAAGGGTAAACAGGGAAGCGCAGGTCTGGGATGAACTCACCAGATGCGTTTCGGAAGCCTCCGGGGAGGACAGCTTCCATGGCTTCAGGGTTGCCGTTGAGCGGGGTGATGAAAGTTAGTCTAGTCGGCCTATTGGCGGGCAATCCGGAAATGTCCAAATGGCAAAGCCACCAGACGGTGAGGAGCTGCTGGGGATAGGTCTGACCACCAGTCCCGTAAACCAGGGCCCCTCGTGGCAACCAGAGAAAGGCTCCGGCCAAGCTGGATTCCTCTCCGTTTGAGCCAGCGAGGGGTTCGGGGTTGATGTAGAAGGTCTGGTCTGGCGTTGCCGGACAAGAGCCGCCGTTGCGGGAGAGACCAAAAATGCGCAGGCGCGTCCAGGCGCTGCGCACATTGACCCCTGTGATGCTGTGCACATAGCGCTGGGCCGGCGACTCTCTCACCAGATGTTTGAGAACGACATAATTCGCTGGCGTGGGCGAGCCGACATTCCCCGTGATGATCAAGTTGACCGGCCTGGCCTCGGTGTTGACGATGAGGGAGAGGGGGGTCGACCCATTGTCAGGGGACACAAATGCCGCGTTCGGAGACGGGCTGGATGGGGTCGAATACGGGCTGACGGTGTCGGAGGGTTGGGGGTTGTCCGGGGTGAAGGTGATGACTTGGGGAGAACCGCCGGAACTGGTGACCGTTCCCCTCCAAGGGGTCGCTCCATTGTTCAGGGAACCGGTTTGGACATCCACCTTGAGCCGGGTCCCCACTTGCACGTCGTAGCGGGCTCCAGCGGCAAGGGTGATCGTGAAGAGATTTGTGGGTTTGTCGTAGCTGACCGAAGAGACTTCTTTCGGAACACCAACACTGTCAATCCAACAATCAATTTCGCTCTGCCGCGACTCTCTTGAATTGTTCAGATTCAATGTTTGCGAATGGCGACATTCTGGATACAAGTTGTTGATGCTGGTGTTACCAGCGCTCATGTAGGGATAATTCGCTCGAGACTCATTGATCTGGAGCGGCACGATGCCAGAAGGTGGAACACTCGTGTTGAAGGGATAGCGAGGGAGGTCGGAATCATTGGCCGGAATGATGTTTTGCGCTGAGACGCGCATTTCCAAGCCCGTATAACTGTTTGCGTTGTTGTTCCAGGGGCGCCCATTTGGGCACAAGCCCGCGCACATCGGTAGCTGGGAACCAGAACCATACATGTCGGAATATCCTTCACTCTCCAAAAAATTGGTGAAGTAACCGGTTTGCAGCTGGTTCAAGTTCGTTGCCGTTCCCCCAATGCGGAGGCCGACGGGTGGTCCAGGGAAGCCGGCACCGTTGATGGTCAGCCAGGACACGGGCAAACTGAGCATGGGCCAGCCCTGCACATCAAGCGTGCGCGTCAAGGTGTAACGGGACACCAAGGCTCCATTCCGGATGACGCGTCCCTCGACAGTGATTTGAGCTGACCCACCAGACAATCCACTGAAATCGGCACATTCCGTCGGCCAGGACACGGTCGAGTCCTGGCGAGCGGGGGGCACATAATTGGTGACCATGAAGCGCAGCTGGGTGCCAGAGAGCCGACCCGTGGCACCAATGGTTCCGCTGAGCATGTTTTGATAAATCGCCGCTGAATCCGGGGGCAGCTGGTTGGCATGGTGCCCCCGATCGGAGAGGCCACATTGACGGAGAAGCGCCCGCACGCTGGACTGGCTTTCCCCGGTCAACCTCCAGCCCGACCTCACCACCGGTGATCCAGTGACGCCAGTGTTGTAGGTGACACCGCTGTTCTCCTCCCAGCGGGACGCCAGAAGGAAGCTCACATAGGGATCCGTGCTGAATTTGCCGTAGGGGTTCAGAGCCCCCAACACCCGGCTCATGCCGCTTTCCGCGGCCTCGCGGGCCAGCTGGGCGTCGGTTTGCTTGGCCGCCACCAGAAAGCCTGTGGCCGTGCGGCTCATCAGGGTGGTGGCCCCCATGATCAGGAGCAGAGCCACCGGAATCACCAGCGGCAGCACAAACCCTTGCTCGCCGCTCTCCATGCGGCGACCCCCGGGCATCATCCAGTTGGGGCGAGGTCTCACAGTCACCTTCTTTACCTTGTCCGTTTCCTGACGGTAAGGCATCTCACACCTAAAAGGTGACCAGGGTTACATGGGGCTCCCCCCCCGTTCGTGTTGAATACCGATTTTTTGAGTTTTTTTACGGAGTCTGAGACGGGTTGGGCGGAACCATGGCCACGACGGAGGTGGTCATGTCGAGGTCGTTCCCGGATCGTTGCCGAAACGCCCGCCGCAGATTCAGGCGGATCACCCCAAGGCCCTGGCTCTCCACCTCAACGCCCTCGGACACCAGACCATCGATCAGAACTCTGTTCTGGGCTGCTCCGCCGCTGAGTTCTCCGGAGAGGCCATAGGCCGGACCACAGCGCATCAGCACCTGCCCCCGCCAAATCCTGCTCGGAGCCTCTCCCACGCTGTAGGTGATCCACCGTCCGCCCACCTCCAGCGCCAACACCGGCGTGCGACCGCCGAGGGCACATTCCGCCGCCGCTGCGGTGCCCACCTGCCAGCTCTGGGCCAGCGCGAGTTCGGAGCGCAACAGGGCCAGGGTGCGCCGCGCCATCTGGCGTTCCCGCAGCAGCAGCCCCAGGCGCTCTCCGCTTTGGGTCGCCGCCACCAGCCCCTGGACCAGGACAACGGTCAGCGTCAGTCCCGCGGCCAACCCCATCAACGCCTCCGGGAGGCTGAAGCCCCCCTCGCTCCAACGGCGGCGTCGCGCCCGGCAGCGGTTCATGGGACGGTCTCCGGTTCACAGCCGCTTGGGCCTTCCCGTCCCACCCGGGTCACCCCGAGCGGCAGGCTGACCACCACACAGCGGACCAGGCTGGTGTGGGGACTGCGCAGCCAGATGGTGCCTCCATCCAACACCAGGCCATTGGCGGTGAAGCGCACCGGGTCGGGCAGGTTGTGGGTGAGTTGTGGCGCCGTGCCGGAGTGGTCGACGCCGGAGCCGATCCCCGGGCTGACCCCGAGGCAAGGGGGCAGGGTGGCGCTTCGTGGCGCTTCCCAGCCGCTCGCCCCCAACCGCAATCCACAGGCCCGGCCCTCCCGCAGAGCCGCCGTCCGCCCTTCCTCCAGCCCTCCCGTCACCCGTTGGCTGGCCGTTTGCAACCGCTGCAGCGCCATGGCCTCCAAGCCGCCGCGCCACAGCACCGTGGCCAGAACGGACACGATGCTGAGCACAACCAAGGCTTCGGGGAGGGTCCCCGCCGGTTCACGCCCCATCGCTCCCCTCCTGGCACAGCCCCAGGGCGGAGTGGCTGAAGATCCGTTCCCGGCGCACCCCATCGGCCTCCCATCGCAGATGCAGGGTGCCGGGGGAACTGGCGGGCCGGGTGAGGGTGGCCTCAGCGGCGGACGGGAGGGCGCGCAGTCGGGACAGGAGCCGGGCTTCGGCGGCGGAGCAATCGTTCGCGGTTCCGAGGTGAACCGCCCCATCCCGAGCCAGCCCCTCACTGCTCAAAAGGAGGGTCTCCAGCTGCTGAAGGCGTTGCTCCCGCCGGGCCAGCTCCAGGCTGGTCCGCAGGCCCTGGCTCCAGAGCTGCGCCGCGGCTGACGTGCCGATCATCAGCACCAGGGAGGCCATCACCGCTTCCAGAAGTGTCATGGTCCAGGCCTCCCGGGAGCGATGGGCTGGAGATCCAGCACCCGGGGAGGGACCCCTGCCAGGCGCGCGGCGAACTGACCGCTGCGTTCCGCCCGGCCCGCCCCCGGCTCCAGTCGCAGCTCCAGGGCCGCGCTCTGGCCATCGGTGCCGGGCGTCCAGGCCTGGAGCCGCACCGGCACGGTCCAGACCACCATCCGTCGCAGGGCGGCCAGGGCCTCCGGGGAAGCGCAACCTTCCCCATCCGCCTCCCAGCGAGCCAGCGGCAGGAGCAGCAGGCAGCGGTGAGGTCCGTTGAGGGCGGCCAGGAGCTGGTGGGCCGCGGAGGCCAGCAAATCCTCCTCCCGGTGAAGACGTTCCAAAGTGCTCAACTGAGCCTTCTCCAGCAGGGCCAGCCCCTGCAGGGTGAGGCCGAGGAGAAGAAGGATGCCGGCCCCCCCGGCGGCCAAGGGCATCAGATAGGCCGAGTCTTTCTGACGACACGGGCTCCGGCGACAGGGGCTCCGGGACCAGCGGAGCCGGCGGGCGGGGCGAGACAGGGCCATGGGGGCATCCTTCGGGGATTCAAGGGTTCCCGGCCCCGGACAGGCGCTCCCGGGGGTGTCCCGCTCCATGGACAGGTGGCTGAGCCGCCTTACTGGTTGAGCTTCAGAACGGCCATGAACGCTTCTTGGGGCACCTCCACCTTGCCCATGGCTTTCATGCGCTTTTTGCCCTTGGCTTGCTTCTGCAGCAGTTTCTTCTTGCGGCTGATGTCGCCGCCATAACACTTCGCCAAGACATCCTTGCGCATCGCGCTGATGCTTTCGCTGGCGATCACACGGCTGCCGATGGCGGCCTGAATGGGAATTTTGAATTGCTGGCGGGGGATCAACTCTTTCAACTTCTCCACGAGTCCCTTGCCCACGTTGTAGGCCTTGTCGCGGTGCACAATCGTGGTGAGCGGATCGGCCTTTTCCGCATTGATCAAAACATCAAGACGCACCAGTTCATTCCTTCTATAGCCAATCAGATGATATTCCATGGAGGCATAACCCTTGGTGCGGCTCTTCATCTGATCAAAGAAATCGGTCACCACTTCCGCCAAAGGCACCTCGTAGTGCAGGGTGACGCGATCGGTGGTGATGTATTTCATGTCGATGAACTCACCCCTGCGTTCCTGGCAGAGTTCCATCAGGGTGCCGTTGTAGGTGTTGGGCGTGTAGATCTCCAACTTGACATAGGGCTCTTCGATCGATTCGCGTTTCTGTGGATCAGGAAGCGTGGCGGGGTTGTCCACCATCAGGCAGCTGCCATCCAACATGTTCACCTTGTAGACCACCGAGGGGGCGGTCACGATCAGATCCAGGTTGTATTCCCTCTCCAATCGCTCCTGCACGATCTCCATGTGCAGCAGGCCGAGAAAGCCGCAGCGAAAGCCAAAGCCCATGGCGCTGCTGGTTTCCGGCTCATACTGGAGCGCGGCGTCGGAAAGGCGCAGCTTGTCGAGGGCATCCCGGAGGTCGGGGTATTGATCCGCGTCCGTGGGGAAGAGGCCGCAGAACACCATCGGCTTGGCTTCCGTGTAGCCAGGAAGGGGCTCCTCGGCCGGGGCACTCGCCAGGGTGATCGTGTCTCCCACCCTCGCATCGGCCACGGCCTTGATGGAGGCCGCCAGATAGCCCACCTCCCCCGCGTGCAAACTGTCCACCTGCCGCTGATCGGGAGCCATCACCCCCACCTCATCCAGTTCATAGGTCTTGCCGCTGGCCATCAGCAACACCTTGTCCTTGCGGCGGATCGTGCCGCTCATGACGCGGAAATAAACAATCACGCCCCGGTAAGGGTCGTAGTAGGAGTCGAAGATCAGAGCGCGCAGCGGCTCCTCCACCCGATCCGGCGGCGGGGGAACCCGATCCACCACCGCCTGAAGAATCTCCCGCACGCCCAGCCCCGTTTTGGCCGAACAGGGAATGGCGCCGGAGCAATCCAGCCCGATGATCGCCTCGATCTCCGCTCTGATGCGCTCTGGATCCGCCCCGGGGAGATCAATTTTGTTCAGAACCGGAATGATCTCCAGGTCGTTTTCCAGGGCCAGGTAGACATTGGCCAAGGTCTGGGCCTCCACCCCCTGGCTGGCATCCACCACCAGCAGGGCCCCTTCGCAGGCTTGAAGGGAACGGCTGACTTCATAGGAAAAGTCGACATGGCCCGGCGTGTCGATCAGGTTGAGGATGTAGGTCTGTCCATCCGCGCCCCGGGTTTCCATGCGGGCGGCCTGGAGCTTGATCGTGATGCCCCGCTCCCGCTCCAGCTCCATGTTGTCGAGGAATTGCTCCTGCATGTCGCGGGCGGCGACGGTGCCCGTCTCCTGCAGCAGCCTGTCCGCCAGGGTCGACTTGCCATGGTCGATATGGGCGATGATGCAGAAATTGCGGATCCGGGAAACGGGAACGTCGGTCATGCGCGGGGGGCGTCCCGGCTCGGGATGATGGGACTCCACCACAATCCTAGGCAGCGGACGCCAGGCGATCGTTCGGATCCGCCGGCTTTCTCCCGACTCCCCCCGAATGCGTCGCTGGCGCTTCCTAAGCTTCCTTCATTCCTGAATCGGCCCATGTCCACCGACGCCACCGCCACCCTGCCCCAGGATTCCACCGATCCCCGCGCCCTCACCGTCGAGAACGTGGAGCGGGTGCTCGATGAGCTGCGCCCCTACTTGATGGCCGACGGGGGCAATGTGGAGATCGTCGAACTCGACGGCCCCGTGGTGAAAGTGCGGCTCCAGGGCGCCTGCGGCTCCTGCCCCAGCAGCACCATGACCCTCAAGATGGGCATTGAGCGGAAGCTGCGGGAAGCCATCCCGGAGGTCACCGAAGTGGTGCAGGTGCTCTGAACCAGCCCCCCGGCTGGCGCCCAGGCGCTGTCGGTGGGACACCGCATCACCCCGTAGGCTGCCGATGAGCTCTTCTCCTGGCCGTGCTGGATCAGCGTCTCCTGCGCGAACAACCTGAGGTGATGGCAGAGCAGCTCGGTCGCCGGGGCCTTGCTGTGGATCTCAGCAGTCTTCAGGCCATCGCTTGCCAGGGGCGCGATCTGGAGGAGCGGCGCAGCGGGCTGCAGGCCGAAGGCAACCGCATCGGCCGGGAGGTGGGGCAACGGCTGCGGGCCGGCGCCAGTCCAGAGGATCCGGAGGTGCGGGCTCTGAGGGACGACGGCAATCGCGTCAAACAGCGGGTCGCGGGGCTGGAGGACGAAGAGAAGGACCTGGAACGCCGTCTGCGGGAGCAGCTGCTCGTGCTCCCCAACCTCCCCTCCCCCCGGGCCCCCGAGGGCCGCGGTGAAACCGACAACGTGGAGGTGAAGCGCTGGGGGGAGCCCCGCCGGGCGGCGCCGGGAGAAAAACTCCAGGAGCACTGGCAGATCATCGAAGCGCTGGGCCTGATCGACACGGAGCGCTCGGTGCGCATCGCCCAAAGCCGCTTCGTCACCCTGATCGGCCCGGCGGCGCGGCTGGAGCGGGCCCTGATCAGCTTCATGCTCGATCTCCACGGCCAGCGGGGCTACCAAGAGATGATGCCCCCGATCCTGGTGAACTCCGCCAGCCTCACCGGCTCGGGCCAACTGCCCAAATTCGCCGAGGAAAGCTTTCGCTGCGCCGAAGACGATCTCTGGCTCACCCCCACCGCCGAGGTGCCCCTCACCGCCTTCCATCGCGACGGGGTGCTGGACGCCAGCCAACTGCCCCTGCGCTACGTGGCCCACACCCCCTGCTTTCGCCGCGAGGCGGGGTCCTACGGGCGCGACACCCGCGGCCTGATTCGCCTGCATCAATTCAACAAGGTCGAGCTCTATTGGTTCTGCCGACCCGAAGACTCCGAGGTGGCCCATGAGCAGCTCACCCGCGATGCGGAGGCCGTGCTCGAGGCCCTGGAGCTGCCCTACCGCCGCATCGAGCTCTGCACGGGCGATCTGGGCTTCTCCGCCGCCCGCACCTACGACCTGGAGGTGTGGCTGGCCGGGGCCGGCGCCTACCGGGAGATCTCCAGCTGCAGCACCTGCGGTGATTTCCAGGCCCGCCGCAGCAACATCCGCTGCAAGGAGAAGGGCAAAGGCACCCGCCTGGTCCACACCCTGAACGGCAGCGGCCTGGCGGTGGGGCGCACCATGGCGGCCCTGCTGGAGGCCGGTCAGCAGACGGATGGCAGCGTGCGCCTTCCGTCTGCCCTCGTTCCCTACTTCGGCGCCGAAACCCTGGCCAGCCCATCCCCCTGATCTGCCCCCAGAATGAAGCCCCCTGAACGGTCCCTTGTCTGATGGGAGTCCTTGCCGCCCTGGCCATCCTGGCGGGCCTGATCGTGGTCCACGAGGCGGGTCACTTCTTTGCCGCCGTCTGGCAGGGCATCCGCGTCAGTGGATTCTCCGTGGGATTCGGGCCGGTGCTTCTGGAGCGCCAGCGGCGGGGGGTGCGCTTTGCCCTGCGGGCCATTCCCCTCGGGGGCTTCGTGTCGTTTCCCGATGACGAGGAGACCAGTCCCTTCCCGCTGGACGATCCCAACCTGCTGCGCAACCGTCCCCTCCATCAGCGTGCGCTGGTGATCAGCGCCGGGGTGCTGGCCAATCTGCTGCTCGCCTGGCTGGTGCTCGTCGCCCAGGGGGTCGTGGTGGGCATCCCCTCGGGCGCGAGCGCCGCTCCGGGGGTGCTGGTGGCCGGGGTGCAGAGCGGCCAGCCCGCGGCACGGGCGGGTCTGCGGTCGGGGGATCGCATCCTCTCGATCGATCAGCAGGCTGTGGCGGGCGGGCAGGAGGCCGTGTCGTCCCTCGTGCGCCGCATTCAGTCCTCCCCCGACCGTCCCCTGCAACTCCAGGCCGAACGGGACGGCCGGCGCCTCCGGCTCACCCTCACCCCCGCCGGCCAGGGCGGCATCGGGCGGATCGGGGCCCAGCTCCAACCCTTCGGCTCGGAGACCTTCCGGGCTCCACGGGGTCCCCTCGAGCCCATCCGCCAAGCCAACCACGACGTCGTCGCCCTCACCCGGCGCACGGTGGAGGGCTTCGCCAAGCTGATCACCCGCTTCGGGGAAACCGCCTCCCAGGTGTCCGGTCCGGTGAAGATCGTGGAGATGGGCGCCTCCCTTGCCCACCAGGGGGGAAGCAGCCTGTTTCTGTTCACCGCCTTGATCTCCATCAACCTGGCGGTGCTGAACGCCCTCCCCCTTCCCCTGTTGGATGGCGGCCAGCTGGCCCTGCTGCTGGTGGAGGGACTGCGGGGGCGTCCATTGCCCGAGCGCTTTCAGCACGCCTTCATGCAATCGGGCTTCGTGCTTCTGGTGGGGCTGAGCGTGGTGCTGATCGTGAAGGACACCTCCCAGTTGCCGCTGGTGCAGCAGTTGTTCGTGCGCTAGGGCAATGCCCCGCTTCCCCAGTGCCCGCCAGCGGGCGCCCGAGCTGCTCAGCCGCCTGGGAGATCTCTACCCCGAGGCCACCTGCTCCCTCGACTGGCGCACCCCCTATGAACTCCTGGTGGCGACCATGCTCTCCGCCCAATGCACCGACGTGCGGGTGAACATGGTGACGCCCGCTCTGTTCGTCCGTTTCCCCGACGCGGCGGCAGCCGCGGCCGTGGAACCCGAGGAGGTGGAGCCCTACGTGCGCTCCACCGGCTTCTACCGCAACAAGGCCAAGGCGATCGTCGGGGCCTCCCGCCTGTTGATGGAGCGTCATGGTGGTCAGGTGCCCGCCTCCATGGCCGAGCTGCTGGAGCTCCCCGGGGTGGCGCGCAAAACCGCCAATGTGGTGCTGGCCCACGCCTTTGGCATCCATGCCGGAGTGACGGTGGACACCCACGTCAAGCGGCTGTCCCGGCGCCTGGGCCTGAGCCGGCAAACCGATCCCCGTCGCATCGAGCCCGACCTGATTCGCCTGGTGCCGCAGGCCGACTGGGAAAACCTTTCGATCCGGCTGATCTTCCATGGCCGGGCCGTGTGCTCCGCCCGGCGCCCCGCCTGCGGCGACTGTCGCATTGCCGATCTCTGCCCCAGTCAGATCAAGGGGTAAGCTCGAAAAGATTGTTGATCCGTTCCCCCTGGCCGCATGGCGAAAAAGTCGATGATTGCGCGCGATGTGAAGCGCAAAAAGCTGGTGGATCGCTTCGCCGCCAAGCGTGCCGCCCTCAAAGCCGCCATGGAGGCCACCCCCGATCCCATGGAGCGGCTGGAGATCCACCGCAAGCTGCAGGCCCTGCCCCGCAACAGCGCCCCCAGCCGTCTGCGCAACCGTTGCTGGGCAACGGGCAAATCCCGTGGCGTCTACAGAGACTTTGGCCTCTGCCGCAACCAGTTGCGGGAGCGGGCTCACAAAGGTGAGCTTCCGGGTGTGGTGAAGTCGAGCTGGTGAGTTCGCGCCCAGCCCAACGCTGAGCGTCATCCCGCAGACCAAGGGGAGCCGACGGGCCTGGGGCCCAGTCGGCTCCTTGGATGCAAGCTTCCAGGTCAGCCTGTCCCAGTCGTCATGGCTGGGCGAGGGAGTCGTTGTGGCAGCCACGGGTTTACCAGCTCGTTCGGGGCGCTTCCGGCTTGCTTGTACCAGGAGAGAAGATCGGTCTCCCAAGGGATCTGCTTCAGGGCCTCCTCTGTTCCTCTGTTCCAGAGTCTCTTAAAAATCCACCCAAGACCCATTTCGCCATGGCGTTAGGGGGGCGGGCCGGTCGCTTCTGAACGTTTGGCACCGCTCAATTCCCACTCCAGGGGACGCTGCTCTCAATTCCCCTGCCTGTGGTTTTCCAGACCCTTCTGGGGGGTCGGTTGTCACAAGACCTTTTTTTCCAAGCTCGACAGCTTTTCGATGAAGACCGGCTCTCCGGACCAGTCAAGGCTGAGTCATGGGGGGGCAAGGCAAGGCGAGTGAGGCTTGGCCCATGGAAGCTCTGATGACCCAATCACTGGCAGGAGCAAAGTTGTCACCCATCTGCGATCTCGACACTCACAACGGCTGATCCAGAGAGTTTCCCCGGGCTCCTGAAGAAGGTCACATTGAAACGAGTTGAAAAAGAAGGCAACTTCGGAAGGGGGCACGTTCAGAAGAGGCCAATTCAGGGTGTGGTGAAGCAAAATCTGGTTGAACCGAGATCTCGGGGCTCCACCCCGGAGAGCGACTTGTCCTCGCCGCGCCCCTTTCCCAGAAGGGACGCCTTGGCCCGGGGGACCTCGGGGCGTTCCGCGCACCGCCTTTTCTGGCCACGCCGCGCCGTCCCCATCCCTTGCCAGTCGTTGCCATCCCGGGGCGTCCCGTTGCGGGCCAAGCCCGTTCAGACGTTTGACGGCCTTGCCTTCAGGGCCGGCCGAACAAGCTCGGGCCGAGGCCCCTCCGTGCTCCGTGGCGGGGCAGGGGGCGCGGGGATCGAATCCAGAGAAATGCGGAAACCTGGCAGGGTGGAACGGTCAGGTGTCAGAATCAAAACGTCTCAGAAGCAATAACGCCCAGTGCAAGGACAAACGCAGTCGATCTCCTTTGATGGCCGGGAGATCCGACTGACCAGCGGCCGTTACGCCCCCCAGGCCGGTGGCGCCGTCATGGTCGAATGTGGAGATACCGCCATCCTGGTGACGGCTACGCGCTCCACACCCCGCGAGGGCATTGATTTCCTCCCCCTGATCTGCGACTACGAGGAAAGGCTTTACGCCGCTGGTCGCATCCCGGGCAGTTTCCTTCGCCGCGAATCCCGTCCGCCCGAGCGGGCCACCTTGATCGCCCGCCTCATTGATCGCCCCCTGCGGCCCCTCTTCCCCGGCTGGATGCGGGATGACCTCCAAGTTGTGGCCACCTGCATGTCGCTGGATGAGCGGGTGCCGCCCGATGTGCTCGCCGTCACGGGCGCGTCCATGGCCACCCTGCTGGCCCAGATCCCGTTCCATGGTCCGATGGCGGCCGTGCGGGTCGGTCTGTTGGGCGACGACTTCGTGCTCAATCCAAGCTTTCGTGAGATCCAGCGCAGCTCCTTGGATCTGGTGGTGGCCGGCACACCCGATGGGGTGGTGATGGTGGAGGCGGGAGCGGATCAGCTTCCCGAGCAGGATGTGATCGAGGCGATCGACTTCGGTTACGAGGCCGTGAGTGAACTGATCAAGGCGCAGATCAATCTCCTCACCGAGCTGGGCCTGAAGCCTGCTCCCATTCCCCAGGCCAGTGAGGCGGATCCCGCTCTGCCCACCTTTTTGGAAAAACAATGCGCCAAGGGCATTCGTGAGGTGTTGCAGCAATTTGAATTAAGCAAGCCCCAACGGGATGAAAAGCTCGATGCGATTCAGGCCCAGGTGAGCGAGAAGATTGCTTCCCTCAAGGAAGATGATCCTGTGAAGAAGGCGGTCGGCAGCCACAGCAAAGCACTGTCGAATAGCTACAAGAGCCTCACCAAAAAGCTGATGCGGCAGCAGATCCTCAAGGACGGTCGCCGGGTGGATGGTCGGCAATTGGACGAGGTGCGTCCCATCTCGGCCGCGGCGGGTGTGCTGCCCAAGCGGGTGCATGGGTCGGGTCTGTTCCAGAGAGGTCTCACCCAGGTCCTCTCCACCGCCACCTTGGGCACCCCGAGCGACGCCCAGGAGATGGACGACCTCAATCCAGCCAAGGAAAAGCTCTACCTCCACCACTACAACTTCCCCCCCTATTCCGTCGCCGAAACCCGCCCGATGCGTTCGCCTGGCCGGCGGGAAATCGGCCATGGTGCCTTGGCGGAACGGGCCCTGATCCCTGTGTTACCTCCCAAGGAAAACTTTCCCTACGTGTTACGCGTGGTCAGTGAGGTGCTCAGCTCCAACGGCTCCACCTCCATGGGTTCGGTGTGCGGCAGCACTCTGGCCCTGATGGATGCGGGCGTGCCACTCAAGGCGCCGGTGAGCGGCGCGGCGATGGGGTTGATCAAGGAAGGCGATGAGGTGCGCATCCTCACGGACATCCAGGGCATCGAGGATTTCCTCGGCGACATGGATTTCAAGGTGGCTGGCACCGAAAAGGGCATCACCGCCCTGCAGATGGACATGAAGATCACCGGTCTGAACATCGCCACCGTGTCTGAGGCCATCAAGCAGGCGCGGCCAGCCCGTCTTCACATTCTTGAAAAGATGTTGGAGGCGATTGACAAGCCCCGTGACACCCTCTCGCCCCACGCACCGCGGCTGTTGAGCTTCCGCATCGATCCCGAACTGATCGGCACTGTCATCGGCCCCGGCGGTCGCACGATCAAGGGGATCACGGAACGCACCAACACCAAGATCGACATCGAAGATGGGGGCATGGTGACCATCGCCAGCCACGACGGCCTGGCCGCCGAGGAAGCCCAGCGGATGATCGAGGGGCTGACCCGCCGCGTGAGCGAAGGGGAAGTGTTCTCCGGAGCCGTCACGCGGGTGATCCCCATCGGCGCCTTTGTGGAGATTCTTCCCGGCAAGGAGGGGATGATCCACATCTCCCAGCTCTCAGAAGCGCGGGTGGAAAAGGTGGAGGATGTGGTCAACGTCGGTGATCAAGTCACCGTGCGCGTGCGAGAGATCGACAACCGCGGCCGCATCAACCTCACCCTTCGGGGTGTGCCCCAACAGGAACCCGCCGCTCTCTGAGTTGGCTGAGGCCTGAGAGGCGGCTTTGCTGGCCTTGCCATGCGTTCAAGACCCCCTTCAGTCTCTCTGAAGGGGGTCTTTTCATCAGAGGAGGCTGCGGTAAAAGGAGGTGGGAGTAGAAAAAGGCTGCGATTGAAGGAGGCCTCAGTAGCAGGAGGTCTCAGCAGCGGGTGGCCGCGATTCAGGGAGGATGCAATGAAAACAAAAGGGTTCTGGAGGCTGGTTCAGCTCTCGGGGGTCTGATCGTGAATGGCCTCAGGATCCGAAGATCCAGGGAGGAAGCGTTCAAGGGCAGAGAATGATGCCCGGGCATGAAGACCCGGCACTAAAGGGGGAATCCGGGATCGATGGCGGCCATCGCCCGCACCGCTCGCTCACACAACGCAACATGGGCTGCGCCATGGCTGGCGATCAAACAGCCGGCCTGCAATCCATCGCCGGTGTTGTAAAGCAGCGCACGACCGTCGGCATGGCTGAAAGCGCCGCCAGCAGCTCGCAACACCGCCTCAGGAGCCGCCATGTCCCAATCCTTGGGGGCCGTTCGACCGGAAAGGGAGATGTAGACATCCGTCTCTCCGCGCAGGATCGTGGCCACCTTTCCCCCCACACTGCCCATCGCCCGACTCGGCCCGATCCGCAACGCCTCCACAAGCTGCTCCAGCCGTTGGTCGCGATGGTTGCGGCTGGCGACGAGAACCAGGTCGTCGCACTGGCGACGCTCGCTCAGGCGCGGGGCCTGGCTGGAGCCATCGGGGTGTTCACACCAGGCCACGCCGCCGACCTCCGCCACAGTCGACAGCAGGCCGATCCACAGCTCTTCCAGCTCCGGCAGCAGGATCAGCCCCAACACCGGACGCTGCTTCCGCACCAGGGCCAGATGCACGGCGTATTCGCCCGTGCCCCGCAGAAAATCACGGGTGCCGTCGAGGGGGTCCAGCACCCAGAGCCATTCGCCCGCCATGGGCTCGCCGCTGGACAACCACTCCTTGGCCGTCTCCTCGCTCAGGAGAGTCCACGGGGCTTGGGGGAAAGCGGCGGCAAGCCCGTCCAGCAACCAGCGGTTGACAGCCAGATCCGCCGCGGAGACCGGCCCTTCTCCTCCCTCCTCCACAGTGAGGGCCGGCGCGAAGCCGTAGGGAGGGGTCTCCCCGCGGGCATAGGCCCGCAGGATGGCAGAGGCGCCCCAGGCCAGTCGGCGCAGCTCCTCCAACAGCGCGTCGCCCTCCACTCCCTCCGGCAACGGCACGTGGGGGGGCCAGATGGGGGCAACAGCCATGATGGACGCCGATCCTGAGAGGGAAGGGTCATTGTGCAGCAGTCGGGAGGAGCCGCTCCGTCGGCATTGGCCGAACCCGCCCCCGGCGTGCTCTACCTCGTCGGCACGCCGATCGGCCATCTGGGGGATCTGTCTCCCCGGGCACGGGCCGTGCTCTCTGCCGTGGATCACCTGGCCTGTGAAGACACCCGTCGCTCTGGTCTGCTCCTGCAGGCCCTGGGGTTGAAGCGCCCTCTGGTGAGCTTTCATCAGCACAATCAGGCCTCGCGCCTTCCCCAGCTCCTGGAATGGCTGGCGGCGGGACAGTCCGTGGCGGTGATCAGCGATGCCGGGTTGCCGGGCATATCCGATCCAGGAGAGGCCCTGGTGGCGGCAGCCCGGCAGCAAGGGCGGCCGGTGATCTGCGTGCCTGGCCCCTGCGCGATCACCACCGCCCTGGTGAGCAGCGGACTGCCCTGTGATCGCTTTTGTTTTGAAGGCTTTCTGCCGCCCAAGGCCGCCCAGCGGCGCCAACGGCTGAGGCAACTGGCGACGGAGGAGCGCACGATGGTCGTGTTTGAAGCGCCCCATCGCCTGATCGCCCTGTTGGAGGATCTTCTGGCCGTGCTGGGCGACCGACCGCTGCGGGTGGCCCGGGAGCTCACCAAACGCCACGAGGAACAGGTGGGGCCGACGGTGGCCGACGCCCTGGAGCATTTCCGCCAACACCCCCCTCTGGGCGAATGCACGTTGGTGCTCGGGGGAGCGCCAACGATGGCCCCCGTTTGGGAGGAGGGGAAGCTGCGGGAGGCGTTGGCGGCGTTGATGGCGGAAGGACACAGCGCCCGGGAGGCCAGCCAGCGGTTGGCGGCTCGCACGGGCCATCGCCGCCGCGACCTCTACGCCCTGCTCCATCGCCCGGAGGTGGGCGAGAGTGGGGAGCCTCTGGCTTGAGGGTCGATGCTGGTGCGGTTGCGCCTGGTGGTGGGCAGCCTGGTGGGGGCGGCCTTGGTGCTGTTGGCGGTGTGTCTCGGGGCGCAAAACCTCAGCGATCGACCCTCCCTGCGGTTGGGGGTGGGGCAGTCGGCTCCGCTGCCGACCGGCTTCTTGTTGGGCTTGGCCCTGGCGGCAGGTCTGTTCAGCGGCGGCAGCGCCGTGGCGGTCGTTTTCGGCGATGGCGATCAGGAGGGGGGGCGCGAGGACTGAGTCCGACCCCCCTGCAGGATCAGCGAGCGGCGACAGGCGCGGGAGGCGGATTGGGCCCGGTGGGACGGCTTCCGGGTCAAGGGAAGACTTCAAGGCTGGGGAAAGGCTTCGGGGTCAGCGAAGGGCTTCAGGGCCAGTGAAGGACGATGAAGCCGGAGCCAGTGGCCCCAGGGTCAACTATCCCCCCGGGAGGGCATAGAGCGCCCCTTCAATCACCACGCGGCTGATGCCCTGGGCCCGCAGGTAGGGCGCCGTGCGGCCCAGCAGGGCGGGATCGGGCAGCTTGATCACCCGCTGGGTGCGGCCGCATTGCCGCTTGGCCTGGCGGGGGTTGGTGAAGAGCACCAAGGCCTGTTGGTCCTGCTCCTCGGCGGGCAGGCGTCCCAGTTCCGGGATGTCGGCCAGGGAGCGGGCCTGCAGCTCGACCGTCTTGTCCACCAGCAAATAGGCACAGCTCGGCAGCCTGTCCGGCGTCCAGGGAGCGGGCCGGGTCTCGTGCTGGTCATCCACCAGAATCGGCAGGACCGCCACGGGATGAAAGTCCTGCCCGCCGAAGGGGCCGTCTTCCTCGTCCCCATCCTCTTCACTGCTCAGCAAGTCGTCGTCGCTGTCGTCATCGGCGGAGAAATCATCCGCGTCATCAATGGCCAGAACAGTGGTGTCGTCAGCTTCCTTGGAGTTGTCATCCTCCGCAGGGATGGGGATGGTCGCTTCGAGAACCCTGAGGGGCCTTTCCCGCCCGGGGGGTGTTGTGGGCTCGGCAACGTCGCGGAGAGCATCGCTGTCGAGACGGTCAGGGACTGCCGGGGGGACGACCTCCTCCTCCGCCTCGCTCTCCATCGCCTCCAAGGCTTCCGGGGGAGAAGGGCTGGATGCTGGTTCCGGCCCCGGGGAGGCCAGCAGGGGCTCCGGGGAGGCCATTTCCGGCTCAGTCGCGGCCGTTTCCGCTTCGCCGTCGATGGCCAGGGGGATCTGCCTGTCGCGTCCGGCCTTTCGCTGCCGCTGGTCCCTCAGGGCGCCATAGTCCTCGGGACCCAACTCCGCCCGCACCAACCGGGTGATGGTGGTGGTGCTGCAGCCAAAGTGATCGGCCAGCGCCAGGGTGCTTTCGCCCTGGCGAAACCGCCGCACCAGCTCCTGCTTCTGGCTGTCGGTGAGCCTGGCTGTAGCCATCGGGCTTTTCGGGCACGGTGAACCATCCTAAAACCCTTGGACGCTTGGAGGTCGGTGTCGCTCCTGGCAAGATGGCAACGTGCTCCCTTAGCTCAGCTGGATAGAGCAGCTGCCTTCTAAGCAGCCGGTCGCTGGTTCGAATCCAGCAGGGGGCGTTTCAATCAGGGCCTGAGTTTTCAGCCAAAAAGCCTTGCTGCAACAGGCTTTAGGGCTGTCCGCCTCTGCCGGTCTCTGCTTGCCAGTGCCAGGCTGTGAGAAGGACCTTCTCACATACCTTCTCACATGCCAGCGGTCCCGGAATGGGATGTTCTGCTCCG
>JBKDTB010000115.1:0-29413 GCA_046340515.1 Cyanobacteriota bacterium
CCCTCACCCTGCGGCTGGCCCGGGAGCTGGGCACCCGGGGCCTGGTGCTCCTGGAGGGCGATGGCAGCCCCCTCGGGCGCCAGGCGGTGTTGGGCGTGGATCCCCTGGAGGTGGTGGAGTGTCGGGGGGTGCCCGGTGCCCCGGAGGCCACGGATCCCTTCGCGCGCCTCGACGCCATGGCGGCCAGCGGCGGGTCCTGGCTCGGCTGGCTGGCCTATGAGGCGGGGGCCTGGGTGGAGCCAGCCTCCCATTGGCCCAACCCGGACATGGCCGTGCTCTGGGCCGCTCGCCACGATCCCCTCGTGCGCTTTGATCGGCTGGAGCGGCGCTGCTGGCTGGAGGGCCAGGATCCCGCCCGGCTGGCGGCGATGGAGGCGCGCATCCTGGCCCTGGATGGTGCCGCTCCTCTCCTGGAACCCGCCTGGCCGGGCCTGGCCCCCGAACGCTGGCACTGGCACACCACCAGCGCGGGCTTTGAGGAGGGCGTGCGCCAGCTGCGCCGCTGGATCGCCGCCGGTGATCTCTTCCAGGCCAACCTCACCCTGTGCCGCAGCTGCGACCTCGCCGCTCCCCCCGACCCGCTGGCGCTCCACGCCCGCCTGCGGCTCCATTGCCCGGCCCCCTTTTCCGGCTTGGCTGTGGCGGATGCCGAGGCGGTGGTATCCGCCTCGCCGGAGCGCTTCCTGCGCCTCGATGGGGAGGGTCGGGTGCAGACGCGGCCGATCAAGGGAACCCGCCCCCGCGGCGCCACCCCCGAGACCGACGCCGCCGCCGCCGCCGCCCTGGTCTGCGACCCCAAGGATCGGGCGGAAAACGTGATGATCGTCGATCTGCTCCGCAACGACCTGGGCCGGGTCTGCCGGCCGGGCTCCATCGAGGTGCCCCAGCTTGTGGCCCTGGAAAGCTATGCCCGCGTGCATCACCTCACCTCGGTGGTGGAAGGTCAGCTCCGGAGCGGAACCACGGTGGTCGACCTCTTGCGGGCCTGCTGGCCCGGCGGCTCCATCAGCGGCGCTCCCAAGGTGCGCGCCTGCCAGCGGCTCCATGAACTGGAGCCCGTGGCTCGGGGACCCTACTGCGGCTCCCTCTTCCATCTCGGCGTCGACGGCGGCTTCGACAGCAACATCCTCATCCGCAGCCTCATGGTGCGTGGCACGCAGCTGCGGGCCCATGCGGGGGGCGGGATCGTGGCGGATTCCGATCCCGCGGCCGAGGCGGAGGAGATGGGCTGGAAGCTCCTCCCGCTCCTGGAGGCCCTGGCGTGAGGGCCAGAGCCCCGTCACCAGCCGTGGCCTGGATCGGTCGCCCTGGTGGCCCGGGCCAGTGGGGCGCACCGGACCGCCTGAGCCTGCCCCTCGACGATCGGGGCTTGTCACTGGCGGATGGGGTGTTTGAGACGGTGCTCGTGGCGGAGGGCCGTCCCCGGCTGCTGGCGGAGCATCTGCGGCGTTGGCACGACGGCGCCTCCTTGCTTGGATTGCCGCAGCCTCCGGCCGCGGCGGATCTGGAACCCCTGATCGCGGAGGCGATTCGTCAGGGGGACATCCCCTGGGGTGCCCTGCGGCTCAACTGGTCGCGCGGCGGCGGGGGGCGGGGCATCGACCTGCCCGCCCCTCCCTCTGAGCCCCTGGAGCCCCGCTTTTGGCTCCAGCTCACGGCCTGGCGGCCCACCTTCGCCCCCGTGCGGGTGATGATCAGCCCAACGGAGCGGCGCCATCCCGGCAACGTGGCCAGCCGCTGCAAGACCTTCGCCTATGGCTGGGCCGTGCAGGCCCGTCGCGAGGCCCGCGCCGTCGGCGCCGACGACGCCTTGATCCGCAACACCGCCGGGGATCTTTGTTGCGCCACCACGGCCAACGTGGTGCTGCGCCTGAAGGGGGCCTGGCTCACGCCGCCCGTCAGCAGTGGGTGCCTGCCGGGCGTGATGCGGGGCCGGGCCCTGGCCCTTGGCCTGATTCAGGAGGCGCCGCTGGGGCCGGACGACCTCGCGGCGGCGGAGGCTGGTCTGCTCCTCAACAGCCTGGATTGCCGGCCCGTTCGGCTTTGGGGGCCAGCCGCCGGGCCGCTGGCCGTGGTGGACGCGCGCCGCTTCTGGCACTGCTGTGTCGACATGGACCAGTCTGTCGATCCCCACCTGGCGTGAAGCCGGAACCTGGACAAGGGGGGAAGAGGGCTGAAAGGCGCGGTGGCATGTCTCAGCCCGAGGCCCAAACCTCCTCGATCATCAACTCGAACCCCTTGGCATTCATGGACCGGGCGGCCGCCAGGGCGTCCGCATACATGCGCTCGAGCTTCCAGGTTTTGCGATGGGGGCCTGAACCAATGCCGTATTGAAGTTCATATTCCAGCTGCCGACACAAAATGACGGGGATGAAGTAAAGATCGTCAATCCGCTTGGCCATGTCCACCGCTTCCCGACTCATTTGTCGCGCCAGATCCAGATCTCCAGCCATGGCATGGAGCTTGGCCATTTCGCCTAATCGGCTGGGAATCGTGTGTTGACAGCCCAGGCGAGTGAGAAGCGCCAGGGCTTCCTGAGCCTGCCGAATGGCCACATCAAGCTTGGTGGGATCTAAATACGGCAAGGCCGCCGCAGCCATGAATTTTGAATTGCCACTGTGAGTGGTGTATCCATTGGCATCACAAAGAGTGTGGCACAAACGAGAAGCTTCAAAAGACTCGCGATGATTCTTTAGGTTGAGGGGGGACCAGGCGAGATACATTAATCCAAACGCAGATTGGAAAGGTTGATCTAGTTTTTCCATGTGAGATCGAAGGTCTTGCTTTGCTTGGTATAACTTTTCTTCGAGTCCCATGGCGGCGTAAGTCATCATCAGGGCGCTCAGGCAAACAATTTTTGGATCCTGTGGACACGGGAAAGCCAGTTCCTCGTCTTGATGTTTGTCATAGAGGCTGATGCCATGCTGGTTTCGCTCCACAGCTTCTTCCAGTCTGCCCGTCGTGAAATAGACATATCCAAATGGAGTATCCGTTTCGATTTCGTGTTCTGGGCGTCGGGTCTGCTTGCTGATGGCTTCACAGCGAAAACAGGTCGACTCTGCCATGTCCATGTCGCCATCGACGATTTTAAAATTACAGATGCCCCGAAGAACAACAAAATTAGCGTGATCATCGCCAATGGTCCTGGCCAAGAGCTCGGCATTGTCCAATGCCTCGCCAACCTCAGGAACAGAATAGCCTCGGCTCGCCGATAGACTCATGGCGATGCCGATATGAATTTGCAGTTCGGATGTGGGATCGCCCGCACTTTCCGGTTGGCTTTTCATCAATTGAAGTGCCCGTTGAAAATGGGCAACGGCTTCCGCATGTGCCGCATTTTCCGCCATCCGCTGCCCTGCCAGCATCCATAGGGGAACTGCCTGATCATAGGCGCCACTTTCCGTGAAGTGATACGCGAGCAATTGGGGCTCCGCATCGCAAATTCCCGGAAATTGGTGGCGCAAGATGTCCGCCGTCCGTCGATGCAGGTCTTGACGATCTCGCTTCATCAGAATCCCATAGGCTGAATCCCGAATCAAGGCATGCTTGAACTGATAGCTCACGCCCTCGGATGTGGCCACCGTAGAAGCCAGCCCAGAATCCAACAGCTTGACCAGGCTCGCTTCCACATCGTCCTGAGATTGATTGGTTACGGCGATCACTATCGCCTTGCTGAAGGCTCTGCCAATGACGGCTCCAACGCAAGCCAAACGCTTGGCTTCCCCCAATCGATCCAGTCGTGCCACCAAAGACTCTTGGAGGGTTTCAGGTACAAATGTCAGGTCGTTTTTACCATTGCGCTTCTCCGTGGAAAGGCTTTCAATGACCGATTGGGTCATCTCTTCGATAAAGAGAGGGTTGCCATCACAGCGGCTGATGATTTGTCGCCTCAAGTCTGCTGTAATCAAATGTTCGCTGTCAATCGCCTGACTGAGTTGGAGCGACTCGGCCGTTTTGAGGGATTCCAGCTCAATCACGCTGCAGGGTGCTTTGCCCATGGGTTGAAACTCAGGACGTGCTGTCCCTAGGATCATGCAAGATGCAAGCCGGTCATTGGCATGAATGGCATCGATGAGTTCCAATGTTGTGTTGTCAACCCAGTGAAGATCTTCCACCACAATCAAGATGGGCTCACCAGCGGACCATGTTTCTAGCAAGGTTGTAATTGTCTGAAGTCTGATCTCCTTTTTTCGCTCAGGAGAAAGGTTTTTGATAGCGGATGCATCGACAATAGGAAGACCCAGTAATTCTGCCATCACAATTTGTCCCACCTCTTGATGCACGCCAAAAATGTGTAAGAAATTATTGAGTTTCTCCCGTCGCTCCTCCTGGGAATCCTTGGGCTCAAAACCCGACAACCGCATGATCAGCTCGACAATGGGATACAGGGCCGACAGCGCATGGTTCGGGCTGCAAAGCCAGATTTGGTGTTTTTCATCAGCCATGGTCAACTGATTGCGCAACGTCTGCACCAGGCTTGTTTTGCCAATTCCAGCCTCTCCTTTAACAAGAACAAACGTCGTTTGACCACCACTCGCAGTGCTCCAGTGATGTTCAAGGCGGGTGATCTCCTTCTCTCGGCCATACAAGTTCTGTCGTGACTTTGTCGTGCGAATCTGAGAGCGACTGCCGGCAAATTTCAGTTGGGTGACCTGAAAAACCTCCAATGGATTGGAGAAGCCTTTAAAGTCATGAACACCCAGACTCAGGCACTCAAAAATCCCATCGACGATGTTTTTTGTGGTGGAAGAAATAACCACAGTATTGGCTTCTGCCATCGCCTGAAGTCGGGCAGCCAGATTTGGCGTTTCGCCAATCAACGAGGTTTTCGAATGATTTCCATCGAGTTCAATTAATTTGACAACCACCAACCCGGTGGCGACGCCAATTCTTGACTTTAGTTTGACTTGCAAGGATGTTTCCAAAAGTGGTATTTCTTCGCTCAGTCGAAGGGCGGCCTTCACGGCATCACAGGTCGCTTCTTCATCGGAGAGTGGATAACCAAAATAGGCGGCTATCCCATCACCTACATAGTCAAGAATACGACCTTTGAACGATGTGATAATCTCCCTTGCAACCCCATAGTAAGCGTCCACAACTTCCAGCCATTCTTCTGGATCCATCTCAGTCGTCAGTTTGACGGAATCAATCAAGTCGCAGAAAAGGGCCGTGATTTGACGTCGTTCACCTGAATGCATGGGCTTGGTGTGAGTCTTTTAATACAAGACGATTAAAACTGCAGCAACGACCAGGTGTGCCCTGATTTTTGCAGCACATATTCATCCTACGCGAACAAGCCCTGTCTTCGCGTTTCGCGCTCTGCAAGGAGCCCTCTTTTCTCTGTCGACCTGGCCAGACGCGGCTTGGCCGTGGTTCCTCAAGATGGCTGAAGGATGGTTGCCACTGTCTTGTGGCCTGATCGCTCCTATCCCGAAGTTGATGGTTAAATCTGTGCGTTTTGCTACTATTGACGTTGCTCGCGCTGCTTTCGCGGCCGCATCCGAGCTGTCATGGCCAGAGCATCAGTGTCGTGATGCGATCACTGTTGACAAAAAAGCAGGTTGGCGTTAGAGGGATCAGGGGGCGTCAGGGCGAGGATCCTCTGGGCGGCTTGCGGCTTGCGGCTTGCGGCTTGCGGCTGGAGGAGCATGGGCTGCATGAGCGGCTGGGTTTTTTGGCGAACTCCTTCCGAAGGAGGCGTGCCTGTCATGGGGATCCGATTGGCTGGCTTCTCCTTCCATTTCTGGTCTGCCTGAACGGGAATCCATGGCGGCCTGCGATCACCCATAAAGAAACTGTGCTGTAGCGGCAGTGAGGCTTTCAAATGAAGCTGTGGATGCGCGCCACTTGGGCATGGCCGCGTCGAAATGGACCAATCTGATGATCCCAACCTTTCGTGATGCCCGACCTGGACAGGGAGGGATGACGGCCGAAAGGCGCAGCGGCTTGCTTCAGCTTGAGGCCCAAACCTCCTCAATCATCATCTCGAACCCTTTGGCCTTCATCGACCGGGCGGCCGTCAAGGCGTCCGCGTAGATCCGCTCGAGCTTCCAGGTTTTGCGATCAGAACCGGAACCAATGCCGTATTGAAGTTCATATTCGAGCTGCCGACACAAAATGACAGGGATGAAGTAATGATCGTCAATCCGCTTGGCCATGTCCACCGCTTCCCGACTCATCTGTCGCGCCAGATCCAGCTCTCCAGCCATGGCATGCAGCTTGGCGAGCTCACCTAAGCGGCTGGGAATGGAATGTTGACAGCCCAGGCGAGTGAGAAGCGCCACGGCTTCCTGAGCTTGCCGAATAGCCACATCAAGTTGACTGGGATCCAAATAAGGCAAAGCTGCCGCTGCCATGAATTTCGAGCTGCCACCGTGAAAGGTGTAACCATTGGTATCGCAAATGGTGTGACACAAGCGCGAGGCCTCGAAGGACTCTCGGTAATTCTTAAGGTTAAGTGGTGACCAGGCGATGTAAATCAAGCCATAAACCGATTGAAAAGGTAGGGACAATGTTTCCATGTGAGTACGAAGGTATTCCCGAACTTCTTGCAACTCATCTTCAAGCCCCATGGCCGAATAGACCATCATCAGGGCGCCAAGGCAAACAACCTTCGGATCCTGTGGACAGGGGAAAGGCAGTTGATCAGCTGAATGCTTGTCATACAGTTGTAGGCCGTTTTCCAGTCGCTGCCTAGCCTCTTCCAAGCGGCCCGTCAAGAAAAAGATATATCCCAGTGGTGCGTCTGATTCGATTTGATGTTCTGGGCGTCTGGTCGTCCTGCCGATTTCTTCACAACGAAGGCAAATAGACTCAGCCATGTCGATATTGCCCTCAACAATTTTAAAATTGCAGATGCCCCGAAGAACAACAAAATTAGCGTGATCATCGCCAATGGTCCTGGCCAAAAGCTCGGCATTGTCCAAGGCCTCTCGAACCTCAGGAACAGAATAGCCTCGGCTCGCAGATAGACTGATGGCGATGCCGGTATGAATTTGCAGTTCGGATGTTGGATCGCCCGCACTTTCCGGTTGGCTTTTCAGCAGTTGGAGTGCCCGTTGAAAATGGGCAACGGCTTCCGAATGCGCCGCGCTTTCAGCCATCCGCTGGCCCGCCAGAATCCATAGGGGAACAGCCTGATCATAGGCGCCACTTTCGGTGAAGTGATACGCGAGCAATTGGGGCTCTGCATCGCAAATTCCCGGAAATTGATGGCGCAGGATGTCCGCTGTCCGTCGATGCAGGTCTTGACGCTCGCGCTTCATCAGAATCCCATAGGCTGAATCCCGAATCAAGGCATGCTTGAACTGGTAGCTCACACCCTCGGATGTGGCCACCGTTGAAGCCAGACCAGAATCCAACAACTTGACAATGCTCGCTTCCACATCTTCCTGAGATTGCTCGGTTACAGCGATCACCATCGCCTTGCTGAAGGCTCTGCCGATGACGGCTCCAACGCATGCCAAACGCTTGGCTTCCCCCAAGCGATCAAGTCTTGCCACGAGGGATTCTTGAAGAGTTTCAGGAACAAAGATCAATTGATTTCTGCCACTGTGCTGATCCGTGGAAAGGCTTTCGATGACTGATTGGGTCAACTCTTCAATAAAGAGGGGATTGCCATCACAGCGGCTGACAATTTCTCGCATCAAGTCCGCTGTAATCAGATGTTGGCTGTCAATCGCTTGACTGAGTTGGATCGATTCGGCGATCGTGAGACGTTCCAGCTCAATCACAGTGCAGGGTGTTTCGCCCATGGGTTGAAACTCAGGACGTGCTGTCCCTAGGATCATGCAAGAGGCAAGTCGCTCATTGGCATGAATCGCATCGATGAGTTCCAATGTTGTGTTGTCAACCCAGTGAAGATCTTCCACCACAATCAAGATGGGCTCACCAGCGGACCATGTTTCCAACATGGTTGTAATCGTCCGAAGCCTAATCTCCTTTTTTCGCTCAGGAGAAAGACTCTTGATGGCAGATGCATCGCCAATGGGAAGACCCAGCAATTCCGCCATCACAATTTGCCCCACCTCATCATGCACGCCAAAGATCTGTAAGAACTTATTGAGTTTCTCCCGTCGCTCCTCCTGGGAATCCTTGGGCTCAAAACCCGACAACCGCATCATCAGTTCGACAATGGGATACAGGGCCGAAAGCGCATGGTTCGGGCTGCAAAGCCAGATTTGGTGTTTTCCCTCGGCCATGGTCAACTGATTGCGCAGCGTCTGGACCAGGCATGTTTTGCCAATTCCAGCCTCTCCTTTGACAAGAACAAACGCCATTTGACCACTGCAGGCTGTGCTCCAGTGATGGTCAAGCCGGGCTATTTCCTTCTCTCGGCCATACAAGTTTTGTCGGAACTTTGTCGTGCGGATCTGCGAGCGACTGCCAGCAAACTTTAGTTGGGTGATTGTGAAAACTTCCAATGGATGGGAGAAGCCCTTAAATTCATGGACACCCAGACTCAGGCACTCAAAAACCCCATCGACGATGTTTTTTGTGGTGGAGGAAACAACCACAGAATTGGCTTCTGCCATCGCCTGAAGTCGAGCCGCCAGGTTGGGCGTTTCGCCAATCAACGTGGTTTTCGAAAGATTTCCATCAAGTTCAATGGGTTTGACAACCACTAGTCCGGTGGCAACGCCAATTCTTGACTGTAATTTTAGCTGCAATGACGTTTCCAAAAGTGGTATTTCTTCGCTCAGTCGAAGGGCCGCTTTCACGGCATCACAGGTCGCCTCTTCATCCGATAGTGGATAACCAAAGTAGGCGGCTATTCCATCACCCACATAGTCAAGAATACGACCTTTAAACGATGTAATGATCTCTCGCGCAACTCCATAGTAAGCGTCCAGAACTTCCAGCCATTCTTCTGGATCCATCTGGGTCGTCAGTTTGACGGAGTCAACTAAGTCGCAGAAAAGGGCTGTGATCTGACGTCGTTCTCCTGAATGCATGGGCTTGGTTTGAGTCTTTTAATGCAAGCTGAGTGAAAGTGCTGCAACGACCTGGAATGTCCTGGTTTCTGCAGCAAAATCCCATTTTACGCGAACAAGCCTGGCCATCGCGTTTCGCGCGACGTGATGGGGTCTCTTTCCGCTGAAGGCCATTGGAAGAGGCGCCCTGGTCGTGATTTGTCATGGTGGCATGAAGGATGGTTTCCATGGCCTGGGGATAAAGGCTATCCTGATAAGCCTTGTGCTCGAAGCTAATGGACAGACCTGTGCGCGTTGCGATCATTGGTGGGGGTTGCGGAGCCATGACCGCTGCATACGAGCTGTCCAGGCCAGAGCATCAGGGGCGTTATGCGATCACTGTTTACCAAGAAGGTTGGCGTTTGGGGGGCAAGGGGGCTTCAGGGCGAGGATCCTCCGGAAGGGTGGAGGAGCATGGGTTGCATGTGTGGTTGGGTTTTTATGAGAACTCCTTCCGAATGATGCGTGAGTGTTATGGGCATCTTAAGGATATGGGGTGCCATGAATTTGGAGACTGGGACGAAGCTTTTCTCCAGGAACAGGAGATCGGCGTCTTCTCAGAGCATGAAAACGGGGGCTGGCAAAAGTGGTCCGGAGCTTTTCAGCCTCGCCCGGGTCTTCCAGGAGACCCCTTGCCAAAGGGAGAGATTTATTCCCTCAAAACCTACTATTTGCAGGCTTTAGAGCTCCTTAAAACTCTGATCTTGGAAGTTAATGTCTCCATCCTCGGCAAAGACGGCCATAAGGACGTCCCCTTGCAGGGGCGATCGGGCCTGGAATCTAATGAAGAGTCATCAGAGCCACCTCTGACCGCCGCCAAAATTCTTGACCATATCAAGACCTTTCTCCAGGGGGGGGTGACTCTCAGTGTGATCACCATGGTTGAGGGGATCGGACTCTTGGCAACGGCCATTCGCATGCTTCCCTTGTTGGAAGGCACACCGCTGGTTCAACTGGTAGATCATCTCTCAGCCTCCATTCGCCAGTGGCTGGAATCGGTCTGGTTGGCGAACTCTAAGCAACGTCATATTTGGGAAATGATTGATCTTGTTTTGGCGGTTATTGTTGGAACTGTTCGCCATTCCCTACTGACCAATCCAGAAGGACTAAGTGTCATTGACGATTACGAATGTCGTGAATGGCTGCGTTTGAATGGTGCATCAGAGCGGGCATTGGCATCTCCATTTCTCAGAGGACTGTACGATTTGCATCTCTCTTATGAGGATGGAAATGAGTCTCTCCCTCGTCTGGCTGCGGGGCAATCCCTCCGAGGCACCCTCCGCATGTTTTTTGGCTATCGCGGTTCCTTGTTTTGGCGTATGCGAGCTGGGATGGGAGATGTGGTGTTTGCCCCTTTGTACAAACTCCTTTCCAAGCGAGGGGTCGAATTTAAGTTCTTTCATCGTCTTGTTGACGTAGGCATCCCGCAAGGGCCGATGCTATCGGTCCAAGACCGAACACGTGTCACCCATCTGGAGTTTCTTGTTCAAGCGTCAACAGTCGATCAAAAGCCCTATGAACCATTGGTTGAAGTGCAAGGCAGAAGTTGTTGGCCTGCGCGTCCATGCTTTGATCAACTGGTGGATGGGGAGGCCATCAAGAAGTCTGGTGTCAATTTCGAATCTCACTGGGAGACCAGCAACATTGGAACACAAACATTGCATGTTGGTCAGGATTTTGACGCCGTTGTTCTCGGAGTTAGTATTGGCGCCATTCCTCACGTCTGCAAACAGATCTTGGCCAGAGATCGGCGCTGGCAGCTCATGGTGGCGAATGTGAAGTCCGTGGCAACACAGGCCTTTCAGATTTGGCTTCATGAGACGGCAGATGAACTGGGATGGCAAGGG
This sequence comes from Cyanobacteriota bacterium, assembly GCA_046340515.1. Taxonomy (GTDB): domain Bacteria; phylum Cyanobacteriota; class Cyanobacteriia; order PCC-6307; family Cyanobiaceae; genus Cyanobium. The sequence continues at coordinate 10,820 of JBKDTB010000115.1, forward strand.
CCTCCCTACATTATTTCTGCTTATCAGAAACCTTTTGATACCTGGTGTGACATGGCCCATGTGGTACCAGAAGAGGATTGGAAGACTCCACCGAAAACGGCCTTTTATTTTTGTGGCGTCCTTTCAGATCCAAAGGATCCTGCCGAGATGGATTCATCCAGATATCCTCAGAAGAGAACCGCTGAGGTATTCAGAAATGCCACCAACTTCCTCATGAAACAAGGTCAACCGCTTTGGCCCAAGGCCTATGACACTTCTGGTGAGTTTCGTTGTGATCTTTTGGCCTCTGATTCCACCTCTTCAAAACACATGAGATCTCCTGATCGACCGCCTATTCAGAATGCTCTTTCTTCTCAATATTGGCGTGCCAATGTGAATCCCTCGGACCGTTATGTACTGTCCTTGCCTGGAAGCATTAAGTATAGAATCTCGCCCTTGGATATGACCTATGAAAATATGACGTTGGCGGGAGACTGGACGGATGCAGGTTTCAATGCAGGTTGCACAGAAGCTGCCGTGATGTCTGGTTTACTGGCCGCCCATGCCATTTCCGGTCTTCCTGAACTGGAATCTATCGTGGCATACGATCACCCGTAGAGAAAATGTGCTATAATAAAAGCGAGTTCTTCAAATTCTGTGGAAGAGTCTTCTCAGTGGAAGCGACCAGAACCTGAGCGCTTTGGGCCAAAACGTAATGGATGGGCCAAGGGCAACTCCCTCGGGCAGGTTTCTGGAGCTGCCGGCTCCACAGTTGAAAAGGCGGTGAATCTGGGTTACAAAGTGATAGAGAACAACATTCAGATGGGGCAAGCCTATGCCAGGCGCCATACTTCTGAAACCAGCCTGAAATCTGGACATCAAGAAGATGTCCTACGGCTTTGCGGTAAGATGATCCAATTGGGAAGAGAATTCTCATCCCTTTATTTTGATGCTGTCGAAAAAGTCCTGCATGAAGTCAACGATTTTGCCACAAGAAGACTTTCCGAGCATGACCAAAATTCCCAGCGTTGAGACTAGATCTGACACGGTTTTGGAATTCTTGGGAGATTATAGTCATATTATTAGAGGTTACATGACGGCTTACTTGGAGAGCCAGCCTCATTCCCCTTATCTCTCAGAGCTTGTTGTTGACTATCCCAAGCGCGGCGGCAAAATGATGCGTCCCAGCATCTGTGTCGCTGCAGCCTGTGCTTTCGGAGCGGATATCAATGAAGTGGTTCCTTTTGCCGCGTCCATTGAACTGCTGCATAATGCTCTTCTTATCCATGATGACATTCAAGATGAGAGCGAAGAGCGGCGCGGATCCCCCACATTGCATGCTTTGCATGGAATGCCGTTGGCCCTAAATGCTGGCGATACCCTACTGATGCTTTCCCTAGGTCCATTGTTAAATTGTCATCAAAACTATGGAGGAATCATTGGTCGATCTCTTATTGACTGGACTTTGCGCATGGCCCGTGAGACAGCAGAAGGGCAAGCATTAGATATTGGCTGGCGGAGAGATAATCGCCTGGACATTAGCAGTTCAGACTATCTAGAAATGGTGTTAAAGAAAACTGCCTGGATGGCAACGATATGGCCTGCTCAAATTGGTATTTTGATTGGGGCCAAAGGTCATGTCGATCCAGCTCATGCGATTCAATTTGGTTTTTTCCTGGGTGCCTGTTTCCAGATTCAAGATGATCTTTTGAACCTGAATCCTTCTGTTGGCTACGGCAAGGAGGCAATGGGTGATCTTTACGAGGGCAAAAAGACCCTCATGCTGATTCATGCACGTGAGAACAGCAATGCCGAGGAAGTGGAGGAAATAGATCGCATTCTCACCTTGAATCGCCATGAGCGTTGCCAGGATGATATTGTCTGGCTTTATGATCACATGGTCAAGAAAGAATCCATTCTTTATGCGCGTACTTTTGCTGAGGCCCTTGGTGGCGCAGCGCTGCATGAGTTTTCACGTGTCTTTGGCCATCTCCCACCCTCGCCAGCCAAGCAATTCATTGAAGACTTGGTGACATGGATTTTGGAGCGTGAACTTTAAACCCATGAGCATCCAATGAAACCAATCCTCCTCTACGGTGCAACGGGCTTCAGTGGATCGAAAATTGCTCGAAGGCTCGTTGATGAGAGTGTCGATCTTCTGCTAGCCGGACGTCATGCCAAGAAGCTGGCCCAACTCGGAACCGTCCTCGACGTACCCTGGCAGGTTGTCCAGCTCACTGACAGTCGGTGTCTCGACGAAGTGGTCAGCAAATGTGCCTTTGTCTTCAACCTGGCTGGTCCCTATCAGGAGACGGCTGATCCTGTGATGCAGTCCGCCTTACGGTGCGGTGTTCATTATCTTGACCTGGCTGGAGAGTGGCCCGTTTTTCAAAAGGCCATTGCCCTGGATGAGGAAGCGAGCCGAGCGGAAGTGATGTTACTGCCTGGGATGGGCTTCACGATTGCCGTCTCAGATTGCCTGTTGGCCATGGCCTCCAAACGTTTTTCATCCATTGAACGGTTGCGATTAGCCATTTCATCACCAGATTTAGTCTCCGCCGGTACCTTGAAAAGTATGTTGGGGCTAGTAGATCGCAATGTATGGATTTGTGATCAGGGAGAGATGAAGCAGATACCGGTGGGTTCCTTGAATCACTATTTCTACTTTGGTCAACGCCCAGCCCGAGCCACTGCTGTGAACTGGCCTGATGTCTTTACAGCCTCGCGATCAACTGGTGTTCACACAATAGAAGCTTTCGCAGAAGTCGGCCTCTTGTCTGAAATGACGTACCGTCTGAGTTCTGAATTCTCCGATCTTCTCTCCCTCCCCCTGTTTCAGAGGAGTCTGAAAGCCTTAAGTCGTTACTCGCCTTCGGCCCGAAGGAAGCCTGAAGATTCAACTGGATTTGTGCTGACAGTGGAGGCGATTGATGCGTGGCGTCGTTCATCTTTCCTCAGTCTGCGCACCAAAGATGGTTATACAGTAACAACAGATGTCGCCACCAAAGCTGTGCATCAAATTCTCTCTGGCCACTGGAAAAAGGGATTCCAGACACCCTCGCTCGTATTTGGTGCGGATTTCATCCATAATATCTCGAGCGTCCATTTCATTGATGCTCAGTAGACCTCAGCTTGGCCTATAGATGGCCAAGAGTGGTCCACGCTTTTTTGAGGGCTATCTATCTATCTATCTATCTATCTATCTGTTAAATGCATGCAAATGACTTCTATCTGTCCATTTCTATTTATAGTTCTCCTTTGATAGGGGGTGTCGGCATCCACAGAACGCTTGGACATACGCCTAGACCTCACGCCACGTTGCCACTTTGTCGACCTCCTGCACGAGGGCAATCATCTTGCCAAGAGATTCTTTCATGGAAACCCTGCAGCTGAAAAGGGCTTTGCTTTGGAGGTTGTAGATGATGGGCTTTTCTTGCTTGCTCTCCACAGTCTCATACTCCAATCCCAGGGCTTCAACAATAGGGTGGCTGGGAAACTGCTGAATGCGAATGCGCACTGCTTGAGTATGTGCTGTCGATTTGGAAACTATATTCTCATTGCTCTGGTATGGATTAGCTGTCACATTCTGTTGGATCAACGACTGGTAGCAAGCTTCTTTTGGATTTTCAGCATCTCGATATTGCTTTATTGTCAAAAAAGTAACCGTCCCTAGAGGGTTTGGTTGTTCGGCGTCGTTGTCTGAAAGATCGGCTGATTTTTTTTCTGGGTTGCTGCCGTGATCTGACGAGAATAGATTCAATATAGCATCCAGTTCATTGCGGTCTTGCTCTTTTGCATCCTGGGAATCAACTGCAGGGATGATTTCAATCAAAGTCTGGAGGTTCCCTGGCTCCCCATCGTTGAAGCTGTGAAAAACTTCTGTCTGCATTTCCAGGTAATGTGAAAGTGACTCTTCTGTGTCCATATCTTCTGAATTGGAAATCATATCAAAGACGGCCCAGTCTGTGGGTTTCCCATTCATTTCTCGATCAGCAAGAGCCGCTCGATCGCAGCTGGAAAACGAGTAGGCTGTCACTAAAGAAAGACGGTTCCGATCTGGATGGGTCCCAGAAGTCATCTGAACAGGAACGCATATCTGGAGCGTTTGCTCCGACCACCAGTCTAGTTGATCCGATTCCGACCAAATAGATGCCTGTTCACCGTAGATATTTCTTGTGACCAGGTAGGCAAATTCCCCCTCTGCTTTGAAGCTGAGGTTGGAAGATGGAATCGATTTCCCGTCGCTGCCGGCTGGTGATTGGAGTGCTTGAAAATAGTCTTCTACAAACTTTTCAATTTTTGTGGCCTTAAGAGGGTAGATGTTGAGTTGGGTATCAGGATAGTGGATCGGACCTGAGATCGGTCTCGAGGCTGTGCCGACGACAGTGTTAAAGTTGTGATTGAACGTGAAATCAGGGCTTTTCTCCTCCTGGCTACCTTTCGTCGGTAAATGATTTTCATATAAGACTTTGCCCATTCCATAATTGAGGTCAAAGTTACTCCAGTAGGGAAATATTGGTTTTAGGAGTGAGACTTCTCCTCCGTCAGAGTTGCGTTCTGTGTGCTCGACTTCGATCCCTAATGAGCTGATGATTGGGTGCACAGGCGAGCTGTGAATCCGAATGGAATAACCGCCAGAAATATCCCCTAGTAACATATTGAGTTCTCCCATTAAACCTGAGCCGCGAACACGTTGAACCCCCATCTCCGACTGGACGATGGCCTGATAGCAGGCCAAGTTAGGCCGTTCCGAATCCAAAAATTGTTTGAGGGTGATATTCTTGAGCAAGAGGGCGACTTGGCTTTCTACGCTAACGCCTCCTCGGAAATTCTCTTTCAACCCAGAGAGAAGTGGATGCCACCAAAGCGAGTTTAAACTTCCAGATGATGCTTGTAAGAGATAATTTAGGGCACGCTTCCCACGACCCATAAGCCCTTGGAAGGTGTTGCTCTCGTTAGAGTACCCCCGCAGCGAGAGGCCGAGGCTGTCGTCGACTGCCTCGCCAAGAACTTTCAGGGTAGAGTCTGTCCAGTTGCTCAACGCCTTCCAGGGGAGCAACTTTTCGGACAGTGAGGGAGGAAAGAGGGAGGACAAGGCTTCTGGCTTTGATTCCACCTCAAGCAGTGTGTCAAGGGAGTTTCTGGAGAACCCAAAGCTGCGAGGAGAAAGATACGTGTCGAGCTTTAAAACCTGCGTGGCCTGATTGGGGAAACGAATGGCAGCAGAATTCAAATTGACTTTGGAAAAGACTTTTGGCCAGCCGTAAACCTCACGACCCGTTCTCAAGGACACCTGATCATCGACATAGATAAAGGGTGAAACCCCAGCCCAATCTCTAAATACAAGTTCTCCTTTCTTAGACGTGCCATTGCGAGAGACTTCCCAGCATTCCAATGGCACGGTAAACGTAACTTCGTGCTGGGAAACCCAGCCTAGATTTCTCGCCCTGCGATATACTTCTGAGCCCATCTTCCCGTAATTTAGTATCATCAAAAAGACATAGGGGGCCGCAGGCTTGAAGATGAGATTTTGATCTCGATGGATCGTCAAATAATTATTGCAAAATATATTTAGTTTTGAGATGTCGGCGCGCAGCGGCAGCACCATCACTTCGACGTTGTCAAACTCGAAAGGTGGCTGCAGCGACATCCTGCCCAGCAAGGGATCGCCTCCGGCTTCCACGTATGGCATCAGTTGAGACATGGTCATGTTTGTTGTGTATTTACATCATAGCCTCCCGCGCTCATTTCGCCATCCAGCCACAGTCGTTTCGCCAACCACAGGCAGCCATGGTTGGGTAAGGGCCCTCGCGAGGACGTCCCCCGAGAAGGCCATGGCTACGATTCTTTTCCGTGAAATGTTTTAGTAGCAGCCTTGGACGGAGATGCGATAGGTGAAGCCAGTGGCCGCCATATTGCTGCTTTGGCCGACTTTGAAATTGACCTGGGCTACGGATTTGCCAGGCACGGCAGGGATTCTCCACTGGCGGCCCGTGCCGAGTTGTGGCGTGAAGTTTTCATTGACCACTTGCAAGGCGGAACCATCTGTGAATTTTAGATAGGCCTGGATGGGATAAGTGGCTGAAACGGAGGAGTCAGCGGTGAAAAATAGCTTGTAGAAGCTGTAAGGTTGGGTGACGAAAAAGTCAGTATTCCAGTTGGGGCGACCCAGGGGATCGCCCATGCTGATGGTTTTACGAATGATGTTGCTCACGCCGTTGCCCCCCACCGGGGAGAGAAACTGGCATGTTTGGGCCAAGGTTGCCAGGGGAACGGTAAGCGTTGTGACAGCAGACATGACGGCGCCAAGCCCCATGGGCATCAGCACCCTCCAAAGGGTCGTCATCGGGAGAAGCGGAAACGCCACCAACACTTAGCAAACCACGTTGCCATCTCCCGTGAGGGTCCATGGGCATCGGGAGGTGCGGTCCTAAATTTCCCTTGGTGCAATGGCAAAGAACTCATGCGCAGCCTGGACCCGTCTCCCTTGCCCCCGCGGCCTGGCCGGGTCTCCCGGAGAGGTCAAGGCCTGGCCCTCGTGATGCTTGGCCTGACTCTCGCCGCCTGCCAGCGGAGCTCCATGGAGATTCCTCAAGCTCGGGCCAAGCCAGGAGATCTTCTGGTCCGCGTTGACGAGATTTCGGTGAAGCTGGAGAAACCCTTCCGACTGGGGGAACCCAACGCTTTGTTCGACGGGGTGGTCCGCTTGGAATCCCAAGGGGGCGGAAGGCCTGTCCTGATGGAGATCAATGCTGTCTGTTCCATGCCAGGGCAGCCCGGCTGGCCCAGCTACGACAATCTCTACGGACGGCCCCTCCGCCGCGTTGAAGAGGCCAAGGGCCGCACGGGCGATACGCAATGGCAGGTTCTTTACAATTATTCGGGCCGGCAGGACGTGCGCATGGGCCAAAAACCCGGCCCCTGGGTCGATCGGCTGCGGGACAACCTGTGCCGGCGTGGCAATTTTGATGATCGACCTCAAAAGACGACGCGAGGCGAGCCGCGCGAGAATGGACCTGACAAGCGCTAAAAGATTTCAATGGGTAGCAAGGGCTACACTTTTGTGTGGCTCGCTTGCCCTTTGATCCCTCTTGTACTGCCCTGGCGCCCATGCCAAAGACGCTGTTCAAGGTTGATCTCACCAAGCCCATGGATCAACAGGAGATGCCGGGTCACAACCGTTGGCATCCCGACATCCCAGCAGTGGCATCTGTCAATCCAGGGGATGTGTTCCGCATCGAATGCAAAGACTGGACGGATGGCCAAATCAAAAATAACGATGATCCCAAGGACATCGAAACGGTGAACCTCGAGGTCGTGCATGTCCTCAGTGGTCCCATCTGGGTGAATGGTGCTGAACCGGGCGACATTCTCGTGGTCGACCTCCTGGATGTGGGCGCCCTGCAGGGGGATGAATGGGGATTCACCGGTATCTTTGCCAAGGAAAACGGCGGTGGTTTCCTTACCGATCACTTCCCCAAGGCTGCCAAAGCCATCTGGGATCTGGAGGGCATCTACACCTCCTCGCGCCACATCCCCGGCGTTCGCTTCGCCGGCATCACCCACCCGGGTCTGATTGGCTGCGCACCCTCCCACGAGCTGCTGCGGGAGTGGAACCGCCGGGAGACCGAACTCGTGCGCACCGCACCGGATCGTCGCACCTATGGTGCCGGCCTTTCCGGCAGTGAGCCTGTTCTCGCCGCCCTGCCGAACCCCAACAGCGCGATCCTGGGCACGCTGCCGGGCTCGGAGTTTGAACGGGTGGCCAACGAGGCCGCGCGCACGGTGCCTCCCCGTGAACACGGCGGCAACTGCGACATCAAGAATCTAACCAAAGGCACTCGCATCTACTTCCCTGTTTATGTAGAGGGAGCCAAGTTGTCCATGGGAGACATTCATTTCTCCCAAGGGGATGGCGAGATATCCTTCTGCGGCGCGATTGAAATGTCTGGCTATATCGACCTGCATGTCGACATTATCAAGGGTGGTGTGGCTAAGTATGGCATGGTGAATCCCATGTTCAAGACCAGCCCCATTGAGCCCCAGTTCAAGGACTATCTTGTCTTTGAGGGCATCTCTGTTGATGAATTTGAAGGCAAGCAACACTACATGGATGTACACATTGCCTATCGGCGGGCCTGCCTGAATGCCATCGAGTATCTCAAGCGCTTTGGCTACACCGGTGAGCAGGCTTATCTGCTCTTGAGCTGTGCGCCTGTGGAAGGGCGGATCAGTGGCATTGTTGACATCCCCAACGCTTGTGCCACCTTGGCCATCCCCACAAGCATTTTCGATCAGGACATCTTACCGACCTGAAATTCCTTCTCCACATTGTCTGCCTGCATTCGGGGTTGGCCTGGCCAGCCCCTTCTTCTTTTCTCCTGAACATGCCTGTTTACGAATTCAGCTGCAGCCAAGGTTGCGACAATTATGAGGTCTGGCGCTCGATTGATCAGCGCGCAGCCGACACCGACTGTCCGGGTTGTGGCCTGCCTGGCCAACGGGTCTTTTCTCCGCCGATGACGCTCTGTGGACCCCTGCGCCTGAAAGTGGAAAGCCGCGAACCCCGTCTCGTGCGCAAAAGCACTGAAGGAGAAAGCAAACCCCGATTAAAGGATGCGGGCGGCACGAGACCTTGGATGCTCAACCGAGGCTGTTAACCCCCTTCCCTCCCCAAGTTTGCTGGGATGGACCAACAAAAACAGCTGCAACCTGATAAAAGTATCAAGCTGCAGCAAAGAAAAAATGTCTAATCTAATAGATTAAAAAGAAATTACTAGCCGCAATTCTGAAAGGACCAAGCTGCAGACTCGGGAGAATCAAACCGTCAGAAATTCCGAAACAATGGCTTCTGACAAGCTGGAAATAGGACCGCTGGCGACAATGCCGCCGCGTTGCATCGCATAGTAGAAAGAGGCCTGACGAACAAAGTGCAGATGCTGTTCCACAAGCAGAACACTGATGCCTGTCTCTTTCATGATGCGCTGCACGGCGCGCTCAATGTCCAAAATGATGGAGGGCTGAATTCCCTCTGTGGGTTCATCCAGAAGCAGCAGTTTTGGTTTGCCAAGCATCGCACGAGCAATGGCCAGCTGTTGCTGTTGGCCCCCAGACAGATCACCTCCTTTGCGACTTAAAAACTTTTCCAAGATTGGAAACAAGTCAAACACAATCGGATCGATATGACGATTCTTGCTGATGCCTCCTGGCAGTGCTTCCATGCCCAGGAGGAGATTCTCCTTGACGGTTAACTGTGGAATGATGTCACGACCCTGGGAGACATAGCCAATCCCTTTCCGTGCCCGCTGGTAAGGAGGTTGGGTCAGTAAAGAGGTGTCTTCAAATTCAATGCTGCCACTCTTTTGCTGCAAGAGGCCAATGATTGTCTTGAGAAAGGTCGTTTTACCCACCCCATTCCGGCCAATCAAGCAAACCATTTCCCCGGCAGGAATGGTCAAGTCAACATTGCGTAAGATATGACTTTCTCCATAATAAACGTTCAACCCAGAAACGTTCAGCACAAATTGGCGTTCTGTTGGTGGTAGGGGTTGGGCAGTGGCTGTCATGGCAGAAGCAAATAGAAGGGATGGATAGGTCAGTCTTGAGCTTGTCCGAGGTAGACCTCGATCACCTTGGGATCTTTCTTCACGGTGTCTAATGTCCCTTCCGTCAGCACTGAGCCTTGATGCAGCACGGTTACGGGAGCATTCAATTCGCGAATGAATTCCATGTCATGTTCGATGACCACCACGGTATGCGTCCCAGCCAAGGACTTGATCAGGTCCGCCGTACGACTTGTCTCCTCATCCGTCAACCCCGCGACAGGTTCATCCAGGAGAATGAGTTGCGGGGACTGGGCAACCACCATGGCGATCGCCAACCATTGTTTCTGGCCATGGGAGAGGGAGCCTGCCTGGGTCCGTGTGTAGGGAGCCAGGCCCACATAGGACAAGAGTTGCTGCACGTCATCTTTGACGGCTTTCGGCAGCTTGTCTGTGACCAATCCAAGCGGGCTTTTGATGGGCGCGGCCGCAAGCTCTAAATTGCGCACCACACTGAGGTTATCAAATACTCTCGGGGTCTGAAATTTTCTCCCAATGCCAAGGCGAGAAATTTTTTGCTCAGAAAGTCCCCGGAGATTTTTCCCTTTGAAGGACACCGAGCCTTTTGTTGGGCGGACCTTCCCCGTAATGACATCGAGAAATGTCGTCTTTCCGGCCCCGTTCGGCCCAATGATGGATCTCAGCTCGCCAGGCAGCAAACGAATCGAGAGATCCGTTAAGGCATAGAAACCATCAAAGCTGACGCTGACGTCAGTCATCTCCAGAAGTGAGGACTCAGTCATGGCAAGATTGGCAGTGGATTTTTGGGGTGATCATGAACGCTTGCCACCCATGATTGATTCGATTTCCTCCTTTACGGCTGGATCTTGATCCAGTTGCGGATAGGTAGACGCTTTGGGTGCAATGCCAAAGGCAGCTAGCAACCGGGAAAAACCACCATTCTTGAACCAACCGTAGATCCCATCAGGCATCAAGACCACTACAAAGATGAAGAGTGCTCCCTGTACGAATAACCACATCTCTGGCAAAGCTTCACTCACCAAGCTGCGGAGATAATTCACAAGCACTGCGCCAATAATCGGCCCGACCAAGGTTCCGCGTCCCCCAACAGCAACCCAGATCACCATCTCAATAGACATGGAGATGGTCATGAACTGAGGGGAAACAATCCCTGATTGGACGGTGTAAAGTGCGCCCGAAACTCCACAGAGGCCACCGGCCACGATAAAAACAATCGTCTTGAAAGGAACAGGATTATATCCGGTGAAACGCAAACGCAGCTCATCATCGCGAATCGCGATCAGGGCATCTCCAAAGCGACCACTGGTGAAATAGCGACAAATGAGGAATGCAATCGGCAGGAGGATAACGGTCAAACGATAAAGTGATTCCTGAATATTGGCTGAACCAACAAGTTGTCCAAATAATTCAGTGGTGCTTGTCTTCAGTCCATTGGTTCCATTGATCAGTTTCTGCTGTCCATTGAAGAAATGGTAGAAAACCATCAAGGAAGCTTGCGTGATGATCGAAAAGTAAACACCTTTGATCCGGTTTCTGAAGATCAAATAGCCAACCAGCCCTGCAATGATGGCCGGGATCAACCACAAGGCAATCAGGGTGAAGGTTGGCGACCAAAAGGGTTGCCAAAAGAAAGGCAATTCAGCGACGCCGTAATTCTCAAAAAACTTTGGAATCCCATTGCCACCTGCTTCGCTCTTGGTCGTCAACATGAGATACATGGCGACGGCATAACCACCGAGCGCAAAGAAGATGCCTTGCCCCAAGCTCAAGAGTCCCGTGTAACCCCAGATGAGATCAATGGCTAGAGCAGTAATGGCAAGCGCAAAGTATCGACCAAACAGATTTAGCCGGAAGTCGTCAAGAATCAGGGGCAGGATGAACAGCGCGACAGCCAGGAGTATCCAGGGGAGAAGAGAGCGTAAAAGTTTCAAGGCTGTTTCTTTGGAAAAGGATGGTGAGGAAGTAGGGCCAAGGGGTGGGAGCAGAGGCTTGCTTAATTCTCAACGGATCTTCCTTTTTGAGGGAACATGCCATTTGGCCTGAATTGCAGGAAGGCAATGATGAATATGAACACAAGCACAAGAGACATGCTTGTCGTGGCAAAGAATTCCACAAAACCCTTCACTGAACCTGTCAAATTCGGGAACACGATCAGCAAGGAACCAGAGCCAATCACCGATTGGATAATTCCCAGAAGAAAAGAAGCAAGAACAGTACCCAATAAGTTCCCCACTCCGCCTAGCACAATCACCATGAAACAGGAGACGATATAAGAACCGCCCAAGTTTGGTCCAACGGAACCGAGCAACGTGATGGCTGCTCCAGCCACTCCGGCCAACCCGGAGCCGAGTGCAAAAGTGATGCTGTCAACCCTGTCTGTGGGGATTCCGAGGCAGTTGCTCATCTGTCGGTTCTGGGTGACAGCCCGCATGCGCAGCCCCCAGACGCTTTTGTTGAGAAACCAGAAGGTGGCCAGCAATAAAGCGGCAGACAAAATGATGATGAAAATTCGAATTCCCGGCAACTCAATGCCTGCAATCTTGCCCCAACTCCCCTGAAGCCATTTCGGCGCGGTGACATCAATGTTGCGTGGACCGAACCAGGCGCTGGCGAGGGGACGAATATTGGACAACCAGGTTGTCAAGGCAATGCCGATCAAGCCAGAGCCTACCCAGCTCAGACCATTGATATAAGGAAGAAAGGGTCTTTCCTTGAAACGACCCAGAAGAAGCTTGCCAGAGAACCAGCCAAGCGGAACTGCGATCAAGATACCGATGAGCATGGCCGTCGATACACTCCGGACCAATTGGATCAGCACTAAACTCACGCCCCAGGTGGCCAATAGGGTCTCCAATGGACGTCCATACAATTGGCGGATCAGCGTTCGCTCTAACAAGGCACCGAAAAGCGCCGTGACCAGGAAGGATGCCACCAGGGCGATGGGGAAATAAAGTTCAAACAGCAGACCCCCCATCGGCTTGAAGAGGCTTTGAACGACAAAGGTGACGTAAGCACCCAGCATCAGAAACTCACCGTGGGCGAGATTGATCACACCCATCAAACCGAACACGATGGCCAGACCCGTTGCCGCCAATAGCAGCACAGAGCCGATACTGAGGCCATCGAGGAGCTGTGAAAAGAAAAGCTCCATTAAAAAAAATTACGTCAAAGGGGTAAGGCTAAAAAAAGAAAATCTCTGACTGTCGATATGCCTAGTGCTTTATCCGTGAATGGGGAAACTTTCTGAGAAGGGTGGCCCCATGGTCTTGGGGCCACCCCGATGAATCACATGCGGAACTTGCCGGCGTCTGGACGATCGAGGGTCCAATCACACGTGTATCCTTTGGTCTCAGGAACGAATTGGTTCCAGGGGATCGGAGGGATGGCTGTCTTGGAGTCGTACAGGATCTTGAACTGACCGGTGGGCTCGGCCTCGCCAATCATCACCCGCTCAGAGGTGTGGTGATTGGGGAACATCTTGATCTCCCCTTGGGGAGCCGCAAACGTGATGCCGATCATGTCTTTGCGCACCGCGTCGAGATTTTCGAAGGTGCCGGCCTTCTCCACGGCGTTCTTCCAGAGATAGACCATGTTGTAGGCAGACTCGGCCGGGTCGCCCACCACACGATCCTTGCCATACATGGCTTGGAAGTCGTCAACAAACTTCTTCGAGGCTGGGGTGTCCAGGCTCATGAAGTAGTTCCACGCCGCGTAAGTACCGTTGGTGTACTCAGGGCCAATCTGACGGATTTCCTCCTCGGCGATTGAGAAGGACATGATTGGATATTTCTTCGGATCGATACCAGCGGCTTTAAACTGCTTGAAGAGGGCGACGTTGGAGTCACCGTTCAGGGTATTGATGATGATGCCGCCATTCGGATAGACCTTTTTGATCTTGGCAATGATCGGTGCAACTTCCGTATTGCCGAGTGGGATGTAATCCTCGCCGACAGTTTCACCACCCCGAGCCTTCATCTGCTCTTTGATGATGGTGTTTGCGGTGCGCGGGTAAACGTAGTCAGAGCCGACGAGGTAAACTTTTTTGCCGAATTTGGGGCCGAATTCCTTCAGCAGCCAGTCGACAGCCGGTTCGGCTTGCTGGTTGGGAACGGCCCCCGTGTAGAAGATGTTTTTGGAGCATTCCTGCCCTTCATATTGAATCGGGTAGAACAGGATGTGATTCTTCGACTCAAACACAGGCAGCATGGCCTTTCGGCTGGCTGAAGTCCAGCCGCCAAACACAACGGCCACCTTGTCCGATTCGATCAGCTTTTGTGCCTTTTCGGCAAAGGTCGGCCAATCGGATGCTCCATCCTCGGAGATGGCTGTGATCTTGTAGCTCTTTCCACCTACCTTGACGCCACCGGCATCATTGATCTCTTTGATGGCCATCTCTTCCACCTCTTTGAGGGTGGTTTCAGAGATGGCCATGGTTCCACTCAGAGAATGGAGGATGCCAACTTTAACCTCGCCATCAAAGTTGCCACCGCCGCCGCCGCCACCGCAGGCCGCGAGAGAAAGGGTCAAACTGAGAGCGGATACACCACTGATCCACCGTCGTGTGGAGAAGTGCTGTGCCTGAGGCTTCATGAAAAGGCTCCAAAGGAAAGGGATTGACGTCCCTTGGAAGGACGTCGCACAAAATCCCAAATTCGGGGATCAGTCGCGAAGTTATCGACCCCCCCGCCGCTTGCCTGGTAACAACCGCGACTCTTCGGGCATCTGATCGGCTTTTCTCAGGATTTGCAGACGTGTCTCTGACGTCCTGTCAAGAAAATGAAGTACATTGATCAACTGCCCTGTCAGGCTCAGGGGGCAGGTGGCTCAGCAGGAACGCCACCACCGCCTCCAGCCCGTCACCCCGTCGCAGGTCGGTGAAGCACCATGGCCTCCCCGGGCGCATGCGGGTCGCATCCCGCTCCATCACGTCCAGCGAGGCCCCTACCAGGGGGGCCAGATCCGTCTTGTTGATCACCAGCAGATCGCTGCGGGTGATGCCCGGTCCCCCTTTGCGGGGGATTTTGTCCCCGGCCGCCACATCGATGACGTAGATGCACAGGTCGACCAGCTCCGGGCTGAAGCTGGCGGCCAGGTTGTCGCCACCGCTTTCCACCAGCACCAGATCCAAGCCCGGAAAGGCCGCTTCCAACTCCGCCACGGCCGCCCTGTTGATCGAGCAGTCTTCGCGAATGGCGGTGTGGGGACAGCCGCCGGTCTCGACGCCCCGAATCCGTTCCGGCTCCAGCGCTCCGGCCCGGGTGAGGAACTCGGCATCTTCCCGGGTGTAGATGTCATTGGTCACGACGGCCAGCTGCAGACGATCCCGCAGCCGGCGGCAAAGCGCCTCCACCAGGGCGGTCTTGCCTGAACCGACCGGGCCGGCCACTCCGACCCTCAGGCGGCTTGAAGCCATGCCCATCCCCGGAACGCTGCGCCCATTCTGTCGGTCTTGCGGGTCTCTGAAGACTTCTCAACTGCGGAAGAGGCGGGAGTAGAGCTCCCCATGGCCCAACTGGGCCAGGGACGCCCCCACCCCTCCGCTCCAGAGATCCTCGGGATCACGACCCGCCAGATCCTCGGCTCGCGCAACAATGACCGGCGCCAGCCGGAACTGGATGCGCTGGGCTTCGCTGGGGCCCAGGGGCACCAGGCGCACGGCGGCGCTGAGCTGGGTTGCCACCCAGGCGTGGAGATAGGCCTCCACACCAGGACGCTCCGCGACGGTCAACGCCACCAGGGCCCAGGCCCAGGCCGCCGGCCAGGCCAGGCCCGGCGTTCCCCCCCCTGGAGGACCGGAAGGCAGGGGGAATCCCAGCTCGGCCAGCAGGCTCAGCAGTGACCCTCCCATCTGGCGCAGCTGGGCGCGGGTGTCCGGGGCGTCCCGCAGGGCCAGAAGCCAGCCATCGCGGCTGATCACCCTCTGAAGCGCGGACCAGCGATCCTCCTCGGCCTCCTCCTGCCAGCGCCAGATGTCCAGGTCGGCCATCAGGCCGGGAAGGGCAGCCCCCTCCAGGGTCACGGAGCCTCGCTCCAGTTCGGCCCGCAGCCAGGACTCGACGGCGGGGCCGTCCCCCATCCGTCCCTGTTGCACGAGAACCTCCAAGCCCTCCGAATAACTGAAGGCCCCCACGGGCAAGGCCGGAGAGACGAGCTGGAACAGATGGAGCCGCTGGAGGGCTTCAGGAGTGGACACCATCGGAGAGGTCATCGGCAAGCGCCAGGGCCGCCGCGGGGAGGGAGTGGGCGTGGTGGTCGGCTGCGCCGCCGTAGGCCCCCGGCTCCGGATGGAAGGGTTCCAGGCCGTGGTTCACCTCCAGCCCCCGCTGAAGGAGCAAGTCCTCCAGCACCGGGTCGGCCAGCAGGCGCAACTCCCCGGCACCCACCTCCAGGGCCACATGGCGGTTGCCGAGGTGGTAGGCCGCTTGAAGCAGGGCCAGGGGCTCGGCCGCCCGCACCAGCAGCAGCGATTCGGCCGCCGCCTCCACCCGGGCCAGGGCCAGGCCGTCCTCCGCGGCCAGCCATTCGCCGGGTCGCAAGGCCTCGCCCCGGGGCAGCTGCAGCAGCACCGCGCGACGGTCGCGACCGTGGCGCAGGCCCCGCAGCCGGGTGCGCTCGTCAGCCGTGAGGGCGAGGATCACGGGATCCCGGGGAACGGGCTCCGGCGGGATCAGCCCCAGCCGATGGCGAAGTTGCGGAGGCGATGGGGGCACGTCAGTCACAGCGGCGCCGGGGCGACGTCGACCTTCTCAGTGTGCCTCGCCCGCCGGCGGGAGATGGGTTCCCCTCTGGTTCCTTTCGCGTCAAACTTCTCCCAGTCGAGCGCCGCGCGTGCCTGGAGCCCCTCCACCCGCCATCGAGGGGCCGCCACCGGACGACCGGGAGCGCCTTCCCTGGCACGGTCGGGCCAGTCTCCAGTTCTCGCGGCGCCCTGGCGGCACCACCCACCAGGGTGAAACCCGTGCTCCCCTCAAGGTGCTGCGCGCCAGCCGTCACGAGGATGGTCGTTGCGAACTGTCGCTTCTGCACACCGCCGGCGGGTTGGTGGGAGGTGATCTCCTCACCGTCGCCATCCAGATGGAGGAAGACAGTCGGGCGTTGATGACCAGCGTGGCGGCCCAGAAGGTTTACGGCTCCATCGGCCGTTCCAGGCGCGCTCCGCGGGGAGAATGGACCCGACAGACGCTCGAGGCGGATCTGGCGCGGGGCGCGGATCTGGAATGGTTGCCCCAGGAAGTGGTGGTCTACGCCAACGGCCTGCACGAGCAGCGCACCCGGGTGCTTCTGGCTCCGGGTGCCAGCTGGCTGGGAGCCGAGGTGGTGCGTTTGGGGCGGACTGCCGCTGGCGAGGGCCTGGAAGCGGGACGCTGGCGCTCCCGACTGGAGATCTGCCGCTCCGACGATGGCGGGGCGACCAAGCGCTGGGAGCTGGTGGACCGTCTGGAGCTGGCCGGCGCCGCCTTGGGCGATCCCCATGGAATGGGGGGGGCGCCGGTGTTCGGCTCGCTGGCTTGGGTCGGGCCGGAGGGGATCGACGGGGCCACCTTGCGGGAGCTGGTCCACCAAAGCCGCTGCGCTCGGGACGGGCTGGACGGGGAGATGGCCTGCGGCGCCTTGGATCGGGGCTTGGTGGCCCGCTATCGCGGGGCGTCAACCACGGCGGCGCGCTGGTGGTTCACCCGGATCTGGACAGCGGTGCGGGCGGCTCGCCACCGTCCACCCCCGACCCTGCCCCGTGTTTGGCCCTTCCAGGAGGATCCCGCGGGAGCGTCCCCCGCGCCGCGCTCGTCCCCCCCAGCTCCGTCCGCCTTGAACCCGTCCGGCCCCTTCGGGCTGCGACAGTGAACCTCATCCCTGTTCGACCGCTGACCGTTTGAACCGATGCATCTCACCCCCCAGGAAAAAGACAAGCTGCTCATCGTCACGGCTGCCCTGTTGGCGGAGCGGAGATTGCTCCGTGGCTTGCGGCTCAACCATCCGGAGGCGGTGGCCTGGCTCAGTTTTCAGGTGCTTGAGGGGGCCAGGGACGGCAAATCGGTGGCGGCCTTGATGGCGGAGGGCACCACCTGGCTCCAGCGTGATCAGGTGATGGAGGGAGTGCCTGAATTGGTGGAAGAGGTGCAGATTGAAGCTGTTTTTCCGGACGGCACCAAGCTCGTTACCCTCCATGATCCGATTCGCTGAGCCATGGCCCCTTTGATTCCCGGCGAATGCCTCCCTGAGCCCGGCAGCCTCGAACTCAACGCCGGCCGACCGGTCACCCTCCTCACGGTGGCCAACACCGGCGACCGCCCGGTGCAGGTGGGCTCCCATTTCCACTTCTTTGAAGCCAACGCCGCCCTCACCTTCGACCGTGCGGCTGCCCGCGGCCAACGGCTCGACATTCCCGCCGGCACGGCCATCCGTTTTGAACCGGGCGACAGCCGTGAGGTGCGTCTGGTGCCCTTCGGCGGCCTGCGGCGGGTGACCGGCTTTCGCGGCCAAATCAACGGCCCTCTCGACTGATTGGATTCCCCATGGCTTACCGCATCGACCGTCGCATCTACGCCGAAACCTATGGTCCCACCACGGGCGATCGCCTGCGGCTGGCCGACACCGATCTCCTTCTGGAGGTGGAACGCGATTACACCGTCTATGGCGATGAAGTGAAGTTCGGGGGCGGGAAGGTGATTCGCGACGGCATGGGTCAGGCCCAGACCAGTCGGGCGGCCGGCGCGGTGGACACCGTGATCACCAATGCCGTGATCCTCGACTGGTGGGGCATCGTCAAGGCGGACATTGGCCTGCGGGATGGACGGATCGTGGCCATCGGCAAGGCTGGCAATCCCGACACCCAGGACGGGGTGACCATTGTGGTGGGACCGGGCACGGAGGCCATCGCGGGGGAGGGCCACATCGTGACGGCCGGCTCCATCGACACCCACATCCATTTCATCTGTCCTCAGCAGGTGGAAACGGCCCTGGCCAGTGGCGTCACCACCCTTTTGGGGGGGGGCACCGGACCCGCCACCGGCACCAACGCCACCACCTGCAC
>JBKDTB010000116.1:0-2986 GCA_046340515.1 Cyanobacteriota bacterium
TTCGGCCTCCAGGGGAGCGACGCTCTCCAGCATGGTGCGGGCGAGGTTGAGGTATTCCTCCTGCACGGCCTCCACTTCCGGGCTGGGCTCCATCTCAAAGATGGTGCATTTCTTCAGGCGGGAGCGGCGGATCGCGTCCACGTCACGGAAGTGGGCCATCGTTTTCATGCCCACCCGCTCGTTGAATTTGTCAATCTGATCGGTGTCGCGGCTGCGGTTGGCCACCACGCCACCGAGGCGAACTTTGTAGTTTTTTGCCTTGGCCTGGATGGCGGCAATGATGCGATTCATCGCGAAGATGGAATCGAAATCGTTGGCCGTCACAATCAGGCAGTAGTGCGCATGCTGCAGGGGAGCGGCGAAGCCACCACACACCACATCACCGAGCACATCAAAGATCACCACATCGGTGTCTTCCAGCAGGTGGTGCTCCTTGAGCAGCTTCACCGTCTGGCCCGTGACGTAGCCCCCGCACCCCGTGCCCGCCGGCGGGCCACCGGCTTCGATGCACTGCACGCCATTGAAGCCCTCAAACATGAAATCTTCCGGGCGCAGCTCCTCGGTGTGGAAATCCACGGTTTCGAGGATGTCAATCACCGTGGGCACCATTTTCTTGGTGAGGGTGAAGGTGGAGTCGTGCTTGGGATCGCAGCCGATCTGCAGCACCCGCTTGCCGAGCTTGGAAAAGGCGGCGGAGAGGTTGGAGGAGGTGGTGGATTTGCCGATCCCGCCCTTGCCGTAGACGGCGATCACCAGGGCGCCCTCCTCAATGCGCAGGCCTGGATCCTGGTGCACCTGCACACTTCCATCGCCGTCGTCCCGGCGAAGGCCCCCAGCGGGGTGACTGCCTGTGACGGCGGGGGGCTGAAGGGTGGTGGTCATGGGAACCAGAGGTGGCCAGGGGCACTGCCTTTCATCCAAACACCGCGGCCGGGGGGGTGGGGCTGGCCCTCGCAAAGCGAAACAATGGGGTTTCGCAAGGGGGAAGGATCCACGCCTCCGCTCCATGGGCGTCACCACCTCCACACCGTGTTCAGGAAGCCAGGTCGTGGAGCGCCGAGAGAAAGGGCCGCGGATCCTGATCCCGCCGGTGTTGCCATGGAATCGGCAAGCTTTGCGCCCGGGGGTCCAGCGGGTCCCGCCGGGCCGTGGCCTCCAGAGCCTGGCGCAGGCGGCGGGCCGAATGGAGCGGCATGTCGCGGGGCACGCTGATGCGATCGCGCAGGTGGCGCAACCCCGCCGCACTGCCCGCCGGGGGGATCAGCCCCGCCCCCGGGCCAGCCACCAGCGCGGTGAGCGCGCAGCGCAAGGCAGGGGCGAAGAGATCGGAGGGAAGGGGATTGCGCGCCAGGATCGGAGCCCTGTGCCGGAGCACCCGCCCCAGGGCCACCAGCGCCGCGTCGGCCGGCTCGCTCTGGCTGGTTTCCGGATCCAGGGGCCCGTCCGTCGGGAGGGCCAGGGAGGCGCCGACAGGGGCGCCGCTCGGCCAGGGCCCCGCGTCGATTCGTGCCGCCAGGGCCCGCTGGGCTGGGTCGCCGCTGGCGTAGCAGCCGCCCATCTGGGGCGGCAGGTCGTGGGCGTGGGTGTGGAAGTCGCTCTGGGTGCCGAGATAGGTGGAGCGCGCCTCCAGGGCTGTGAACCAGCGGTGAATCGCCGGATGCTCCCGCCGCAGCGCAAAGCCCTTGTAGTAGGCGAGGGAGGCATTCATGCGCTCCACATAGGGCACGAACACCAGATCCGCTGTCGTGAACGCGTCGCCGAGAAAGAAGGCCCCCCCCCGGGCCTCCAGGGCCGCCTCCATCGCCCGGGCCAGCCGCTGAAACTCCTCGCGAGCCCTGGCTTCCGAGGAGGGCTGATGGGGGCGGCAGAGCCATTCGCACCAGGCCCGGAAAAGCATCCGCTCCAGCTGGCGCAAGGGCACCACCCGCGCTTCCCCCATGCCGGCCCCCAGGGGCCCGAAGGTGGCTTCCAACGCCTCCAGCAGGCGATCGCTCTCGGTGATCAGCCGTCCATCCAGCTCCAGGGCCGGCAGCATGCCCGAGGGCACCAGGCGCCGATACCAGCGCTCCTTCTCCCCGTAACAAAACATCGTCACCTTGCGGGTGCGGTGGGGGATGCGCCGCTCCTCCAACCAGAGCCACACCTTTTGGCAATAGGGACACCAGGCGTGGTGATCGCGGTAGAGCGTCACCCGCACGGCGCTCTCCTCCGCGCCGAAGAGCCGCAGGGTGGCCTGGGCCGAGGTGGGGCCCTGCACCCGATCGGGTTCAGGTGGCACCAACGCCTCCAGTTCCTCCCAGCTCAGGGGTCCCGCAAGGGTGGGCCCGGGCAGGGGATCAGCGGGCTTCGGCATCGGGTGGTCTCCGGCGCGCCGTCATCCTGTCAGCCGTCGACCACGGCGGGGGCAAGGGACGCCAAAAAAAACCGCCCCTCTCGGGAGCGGCGGAACAGCGGACACGAGCCGGTGATATCGGAGCGGCGGGATTTGAACCCACGACCCCCACTACCCCAAAGTGGTGCGCTACCAAGCTGCGCTACGCCCCGGCAAACGGAAGCTACCACAGCATGTTCCGGGGCTGGCGCGGGCGAACGAGCTTCTTGAGCAGCCGTTGCGTCAAACGGTCGCGCGCCATGCGGGTGTAGCCCCGGATGCGCTCTTCCCGGGCGAGCTCCCGCAGGCTGGCCAGCGACAGAGAGGCCAGACGCAATTCGGGCACCCGCTTCCAAGCCCCGGCGGTGACGGGCAGATCCGACCCACGCCGGACCTCGCGAAAGCTGAGCAGCGCCCCCCCGGCCATCCATTCCGGCACAAGCACGAACAACACCGCCAGCAGCCCGTAGAGCTCCACCAGCCCCCGGGGCATGGGGTGAAGCTGGCGTGTCTGCTCCGGCGGCGTGGAACTCCCGTCCTCCCCATGGGGATCGCTCATACCTGCTCGCTGCGCACGCAGGTGATTGTCATCGGCAGCTGCTCCATGGTCAGCTC
>JBKDTB010000117.1:0-5251 GCA_046340515.1 Cyanobacteriota bacterium
CGCTCGCGCTCTCGGCCCACGAAGAGGCCAAGAGGCGTGGCCTCGGTGTCAGAGCGCAGGGTGGCTTGAAAGTAGGGGGAGGAGCGGAGGTTGTAGAGCCCCCAGAGGTTCGGCAGCGCCATCGATCGAGGGATTAGCCGCAGGAGCAGTTCAGCCAATACCGCCCTTATATTAGCCGATCTGCCAATACCTGTTGATCACTGAGGGCCAGCCCTGCAAAAGGAGGCATGGCACTCACGGCGATCACCCCCTCCCAGGAGCCCGAAGGAAGGCACATCAGGGGGCGAAATCCGGCGAACGGCTCACACTTCTGCTCACACCCGGGAGCCGTTCCGTCCCCTCCCGCGCATGGCCCGCTCGGCGCCCGCCAGAAAGCCCGATCCCGTGAGCGCCCTGCTGGCTCTGAAGATGCAGGCGCGGGGGGTTTGCGAGAGGGTGGTCTGTGAGTCCCTACTGAGGGAGGGCCAGGCTGCTGCGGGTCACGGCCGGCGCTGGGGATGGAAAGCCGCGGCAGGTGCTGATGGGCTGGCCCTGGTCAGCGGCTCATGCCGAAGACATTGCAGCGGCGGCGGTTGCAGCAAGGGAAGCCTTCGTGGCGGGAACGCCCAGTCATCAGTCGCTGGTCCCAGCACCCTGGAGCCCGAGGTCGGCAGAGGCAGGTTCAGCAGACCGCGGCGCTGCTCCGCTGGGCCTTTGATGGGGAGCGGTTACCCGACTGTTGGGCACCACCGCTGGATCTGAGTCCCTCCGTCGGAAGGAAGAGGACCGAGATCAACCGCACAACCCCAATCGAGGTGCGGCACATCCTCGAGATGGTCGATAACATCCCTGATCCCCGGTGGCGGCTGGCGTTCCAATTGGTGGCCGCCTTTGGCCTACGTCCTGAGGAGCTGCGTCACCTGGAGCGGCGTGGTGATCAGCTTCCTTGCAGCTACCGCAAGGTTGCGAGCCGCGGCTCAACCGCACCGCGGAACCTGCGACTTCTGCCCTGCGATGAGTGGGCCGCAGGGTGGAACCTGCTGAATCGCTTTCATCCTGAACGGATGCCGCCTCTACGAGCTGGCGAGAGCGGCGAGGCTCTGGCCACCTACCTCAGGCGACGTAGGAGGTGGCAGGGGTTGCGGAACACCTACACCTCCATGGGCGAAAAGCTGGTCCCGTACAGCCTGCGCCATGCCTGCGCGCATCGTGCCCATGTCGTCCTGGGGTGGGGCTGTCAGCTCCGCAGGGCTCCGGTCGTCAGCGGCCGTCCTTAAGCGTGCCACGGCTGCGCCGTGGTGTGCTTCACGTAATCTGACACGAGACCTGCGTGCCATCTCTCATGAAAGGGTTCCTCATGAAAGGGTTCCTTATGAAAGGGTTGGTCAGCGTGCTGGTTCTGGTTGTCGCGGTGGCGTTGATCGTTGTCTTTCTGATCAACCCACCGCGATGGCAGCCAAAGCTCTACGCGGTGGAGTGGCCCGCATCACTCAGCGCTGAGGCCGCCACCATTCTTCAGCAGCAGTTCCCGGAAGACAACGGTCTGGTGCGTCATCTGCGTGGGGAGGAACTGTCAGCCCCGAACAGCTCGGCATGGGGGGTGTTGGCCTACGTGGAGCCCCGCGAGTTTGCCTCGCTCAAGAACTCCGGGGCGCACTGGCGCGTCGTGCCCGACTCCTGGGAGGAGCGCGAAACACCTCCATGGCCCTCTTTGCGGGTGTATGACCCTCCAGGCCCACTGGGAGGCGAGCCAGCATGTGCCGTGGCACCAAGACCCAACACCTTTTGTCCCTATGGGACAACAAGCAGCCAGTTCATCCGGGATGGCTATCCCGGCAGCGGCTGGACCTGCAATCGCTCCCTTGAGCAGCAGATGCTCGCGGGAGTGGACACGCACCCTCCCCTGGCGGGCCGCCTTTATTACGAAACCATCAGGCTTGGCAGCACTCGCGAACGCAGAGCGATTCGTGGCGTGCGCCTGGGTCGCCAGCATGATCCAGGTGATCCGGAGGCGACGCCACAACTGGTGCTACTCGCCGGTCAGCATCCAAATGAATGGGGTCCAATTGAGTATGCCCGGCAGGTACTTTTTCGCCTGGCAGACGAATACCGAGATGGCGACCCGGAGGTGCGAGCTGCTTTGGAATCGGCCTCGCTGTTGGTTGTCCCAGTAGGCAGCCCCGATGGTTACGACTCCTCGCACAATGTGGTGGATCAGCGCCGTCGGCGAACAACCACTGGCAGTTGCTCTGAAGGTGGCAGTATTGACTTGAACCGCAACAGTCGTTTTGCCTGGGGGCTGAACGAAGAAGGTTCGAGTTCAGGGTGTGGACATCCCATGTATCGAGGAAGAGAACCAGAAAGCGCGACGGAACAACAGGTTTTGCGCTCACTCTCAAGCATGGCAGGTTATCACACACTTCTGGTTGATAATCTCCATGCCAAAGGTGGCATCATCATGTCGACCGAAGGCTATTCACCTGGCGATCTGATGGAGGCCAGCACGCCATGTGGTGATGATGACAATTGCACGGCACCAGACCTGGGCCTTGTGTATAGGCTGGCGGGGACAGAAGCGCGGCCCATTCTCCGAAACAGCAAGGACACTAGTGTTCCCTACATCATTGGATCTGGATTTCGTGAACTCTACCAAACCAATGGCGATCTCTCCTCTGACTTAACCTACAACTCTCCTGCGGCCAGTGGAGCGGCGGTGACACTCACAATCGAAGAGGATGAACCCTGCAGTCCAAATCCAGAGCAAATCCGCACCAACCTTCTCGATCGCGAAGTGGAGCAATACCGCGCTTTAGTCCTGCATCAATTAGGACTGCTGCCCTCGCTCGCCACTCGCAGGACGCCGGATTTCGAGATGCCCCTGATCGGACGTCGCAACGCACCTGGCAGCTTGGCTGCCGAACCCCCCACCTTCCGGGTAGCGGTGAGGAACAACCTTACGGAGGTGAGTGTGAGAACCGACGGGGAGGTTCCTGGTGACTGGGAACCGGATGATGTGCGTGCTGGATCCTTCTATTCGCTGGTGCGCTGGCGTCCTGCCGATGGGGGCTACATGATGCCTCGGAGGTATCGTGTTTGCGCCAATGATGCCAACTGCCGGGAAGCCATCATCCCGGCCCCTGATGACAGCAGGCAGGTGGATCTCTGCTCACCAAACAATTTCTTTTCGCGTGGCTCCGCCTGGAGCTGGGTGGGGGATCAACCAGGAAACGATGAACGCGAGTGCTATCACACCCTTACCACTCCAGGCGTGATTGGCCCTGATGCGACGCTCACCAGTGCGTATTACGACTTTTCCAATTTGAAGGATGGCCAGCTAATATTAGATCTTGATTTCAGCTCTTTCGGTACTCCCTCCGTGTCATTTGATCTCGAGGTGAGCAGCAATGACTTTAGGGATTGCAGGTTCAACAACTATGGGAATTGTCGCATCGCACGGCGCATGGACTTCAACTGGGATGGATATCGATATAAACCGAACGGAAAATATCGCACGTTAGTTGCTGACGTCTCCGACTTTGATGGCCAGGGCGCGGTGCAGTTTCGCGTCCGCGTGTTTGGAAATTCAGATGCCCCCTCCGACCAGCCTCGGCTGCGCATTTACACCGCTACTCCGATTGGCTGGTACGCCTCTAGATCAGCATGAGCAACGATGACGACGCTGTGGGCGCAGATGCAACGAGCACCTAGGAGACTGTTGCTCATTTTGCCCAACAATTCCATCTCCCTTCATCCGCCCTTGATGGCGATGGTTCCTTCGACAATCGCTGGCGCTTGGCAACTCTTGACGTCTTCATGGGCGCTCCATCCCACCCACACGTCGGATGGGTGGGATGGAGCGTTCCCTATCCCGTTGCCAACGCCACTTGCCCTGTCTGGAAGCGAAACAGCTCTTGATTACGCATAAAGCTCCGCAGACCTCAGGACCCTCTCCGGGCAAGGCCTACACACGCAGACTGCATTGGCGATCCGTTCCGTCATTGCCGACATCTTAAAGAAGCGCCTGTTGAACAAGAAGCAGAAAGCACCCAAATAGCGTTTCGCATATTTATTAAGATTAAAGGCATGAAAAGTGTCGCTGAAGCTGGTTTTCAGATTGCCAAGTAGGATGTTAATCTAGCGAAAATCGGGAAGATCATTGGGATGGCGCCCACCGGTTACGACAGCGGTGTGGCTGCAGCCTGCCGCCACCACTGAGCGGAAGCAGGCGAGGCCATCAGAGAGCACGGAACAACTACTCGAAAAATGCTGCCGAGACCAATCAGCGAGGGCCTCTGATGCAAACCCAGCGACTGGTGACAATTTGGCCCGGACCTGGAATCATGCTATAACAATAGAATAATAACCAGGAATATGTTGATACCTGTCGGCGTTAGCTCAGATTTACAATTGAGCATGTCAATCCTTCTTGCAAATGTTAAGACATGTTGCAATTCTAAGTAAGCTTTGCTCGCTACACTTAAAATTTAGTAGTTCATTTAAAATTGATACTAAACGTCAATGAAATCAAACAAAACAGGGATACGAAATATTTTATATGATAACATAAAAGATATGAAGCAATTAACACTTAAGATAATTGATATTTCTAAAAAGCTAGACAACCTTGAGTGTACAGTTAAATATATTTATTCAAAGCTTGAAATTTCTGAAAACTCTAATTCAGATCTTTCCTCAGGTATTAAATCATTCCCTGTACCCCATGAGAGTCTTTTGCACAATTATTCTTCGACTCAGAGGTCTCTAGATTCAAGCCGGGATGAATTAAAAGACATAATTTATCAACATCCCGGCTGGTTGAAATCATTTTCTATAACTGCTGAATTACAAAAGAAACAAGGAAATGAGAAACAGGTCAGACTCATCAGAAGTTCTTCAGGTTACATTAAGGTTATTAGACTAACTGATGGTAGCGAGTGGGCATATATTGAACCAATGAAGATAGAACGATTTAAACGGATATTATTGCTTAACGAAGCTTTTGAACATCTAGATTTATCAACCAAGGAAAATCTGACTGTTTTTGTGACTTCTCCAATTAAGGTTCAACCACTGCAAAAATCAATGCTCTGGGAAATAACCTGCCTAGGAAAACTAGAGCTTGATCATTCATGAAAATACTCGCTTTTATTTTAAAAAATCGAACCATGTTAGCTACATTAACTATTTTGCCAACTATTCTATCTAGTTGTGGCAGAGTAGTTGAAAAGTGTCCTGGTTACAATATTACTGATCAGCAAACACTATATCAAAG
>JBKDTB010000118.1:0-41928 GCA_046340515.1 Cyanobacteriota bacterium
CTGCGCCCGCGGACTTCGGCCCCGCGCCGCCACAGGCCGCAGGGCCCGCCGTGAAGTCGCACGAGCCTCCTAACCCCGCAGGCGCAGTCGGCGGCCCGGAGGGCGGAGGCATGGCTCGTAAGCCAGGAGATCAGGCTGGTGAACCGCCGCCAGTGGCGGCGCCAGCGGGGCCATCCTCTTTGCTGTCGCACCCAGTCGGGGGGGGGGATCTGGGTGAGGATCGGAGCGATGTCGCCGGGGTGGATGTGCTCCCCCTCCAGCCGCCAATCCAGCCCCGCCACCACCACCGCCGCGTCGCAGCGGGCCGCCAATGCCGCCGCCCTGGCCGGTTGGCGACCGTCGTCGTGGTGGCTGGGCAGCTGGGGCCGAGCCGCCCGCAGGCCCGCCAGGGGGGTGACCCCCGCGCCGTTGGGCGGGCGGGTGTCGGAGGAGCCCCGGTCGCCCAGGTTGGCCGTGGCCGCCAGGGCGCCGATCACGGCCATCGAAGCCAGGTCGCCCAGGGGCAACACCGCTCCCTCATTGCGCAGCAGCACGATGGCTTGTTGCGCCGATTCCCTGGCCAGCGCCAGATGCTCCGGGCAGCGCCGCGTCTCGGAGGGGTGGGGGCCCTCGGGCACCCGCAACTGCACCCGCAACTGGCGCAGCACCGCATCGTCGATCCGCTCCATCGGCAGCCGCCCCCGGGCGAGGGCTTCCGGGAGGCTGCCCAGAAAAACCATGGGGAAGGGCATTTCCAGGTCCTGGCCCGCCAGCAGCCCCGCCACCCCGTCCCGCAGCCCGAAGATGAAGTCGGTGACGACGAAACCCTGGAAGCCCCAGCGCTGCTTGAGGATCGACCCCAGCAGCTCGGGGTGTTCGCCGCACCAGCGGCCATTCACCTGGTTGTAGGCGCTCATGACCGTGCTGGCGCCGGCCTCCACGCAGTCGCGAAAATGGGGCAGGTAGAGCTCATGCAACACCCGGGGGCTCGCCTGCACATCCACCAGGAAGCGGGAGCTGTCGATGGAGTTGAGGGCGAAGTGCTTGACGCAGGCGATGGCGTGGCGCTCGATGCCACGGGTGCAGGCCGCCCCGAGGGCACCCACATGCAGCGGGTCCTCGCCGTAGGTCTCCTGGGCCCGTCCCCAGCCGGGATGGCGCAGCAGATTGACGCACACCGCCGCCACCCAGTTGGCCCCGAAGGAGCGCGCCTCCCGGGCGATGGCTTCCCCGATGCGCTGCTCCAGCTCCGGATTCCAGCTGGCCCCGCGGGCCATCGGCACCGGAAACGTGGTGGCGCCCCCCTCCAGCACCACCCCCCGGGGCCCGTCAACGAAGTGCAGCCCCGCCAGCCCCATCCGGGGGAGCTGACCCGCTGGCCAGGGATGGCGATGGGAGGCGTCGTGCAGGGCAATGGCGACCATCCCTTTCCAGAAGGGCGTGTCGCCATCCAGCAGGGCCAGCTTCTCCGCCGTGGTGAGCCGGGCCAGAAGAGCCCGGGCTCTTGCCTCCAGTTCAGAGCCGACCGGTGGGTGGGGCATGGCGTTTGGAAGGTGCGCGCGAGGGGAAACGACGTGCGCCCTCAGCCTCGCGCAGCGGGGAAGGCCGGTGCTCAGCAAACCAGGGCCGGTCAGCACACAAGGGCGATCCCGGCGGTGGCGATGGACCGCTCCGACAACGATGCGCCGTTGGTCGGGGATCTCACGCCAGGGAGGGAACAAAGGGGGTGATCTGTTTCCAATCGGGGAGCCCGGGATCGGATGGCGTGGCGGCAGCCGCAGACCCCCCGCGCGCACTGCCACACTGGGCCCATGCCTCACCACGCCGATCGCCCCACCAAGATTTGCGCCTGCTGCGGTCGGCCCTTTCAGTGGCGCAAGAAGTGGAAGGATGTGTGGGCGGAGGTGCGTTGGTGCTCGGAGCGCTGCCGTCGCCAAGGTCGCCAGCCGAAATCAGCGCGCCCGCGACCCACCTGATGCTCGGTTTCCATCGTCCAGACCCTTGCCCGTGGTCAGGCGTGGAAAGGCGACCTGGCTCCACCCCCCGCCGGTGGCGAGGGGCAGGTCGGGCGGCTTCAGATCCCCTGTTTGAACTCAGTGATCTTGCCCTTGCCCTTGCCATTGACATTGCAATAGCCGCTGATCGTCTTGCCCCGGATTTCCCAGTTGTAGCTCATGCCGGTTTTCTTGATGTCCGCCAGGGTTGTCGTGCCTTCGTCCATGCTCTGTTTTTCGGTGGCACCGATGGTCACCAGGGCATCAGACATGGGCACATCAAATTGTTCAACAACCCGCATCTGGCAGGTTTTTCCCCAGCTTGAGATCAATCCTGATGCTGTTTGCGCGCTGGCTTTCGGCAAGAAGGCCAGGGAGGCGATGAGGCTGAGAGCCCGGGCTGTGGTGTGGCCAGAGGTGTGCGCTTGCGGGGGCTGCTGACACAGGGGGCCGTTGATGGGCTGATTCTTTTTTGCGATGGCATTCTCAGCCTGCCAACGCCCCCCTCGGGAGATTCCCATCGCGGAACCACCGGGCTCGATCGGGTCAAGACCCATGGGTCCTGCGGGTCGCTTGGTGGCGTTTTTGTCGGCGCGTCGACCGGGGGCAGCAAGATGGCGCCCACTTTGAGTCGCCGCCGGTGGATTTCGCGATCGTTCCTGCTTTCCTCCGTTTTCGCTCTCCCGGCCGCCGCCTCGCCGCCTGCTCAACTCTCGCGGCCATCCCCCTGCTCCTGGCGGGCCAGCCGACCCGTGCGGCCACCTACACGGTGAGCCAGGCCATCTGGGGAACCAGCGGCACGGTGAACAGCTTCGCCTGGGCCCTGGCCCAGGCCAACGGCAACCTCGGACATGACACGATCAGCATCACGCCCGGCCTGGGGATCAACGTCGATGCCGCCACGCAGGAAACGGGGGGCTGGCTGACCACGATCAGCGACGCTCTCACGATCGAAGGCCATGGCGCCACCCTGATCGGCAACCCCAGCTTTTTGACCACTGGCGGCACGATTTACACCAAGACCAATGTGGACACCTTCCTGCCACCCCCCTTCGGAACAGACGATCTCCTCCAACAGGCGTTCTCCTTCGGCAAGCTGGCCCCCGGGGTTTCCCTGAGCATCGATGGCCTCAACAGCGATGGCCTCAATGGCTACCTGCAACTGGGGGCAGGCTCCACGGCCAGCCTCAGCAACGCCACGGTGCGCAACAGCGTGAGCTATGGAGTCAGCGCCCGCTCGGTGTTCGATGCCCTGGCTGGTTCCACCCTCAACCTCAGCCAGGTGGACCTTGTGAACATCAACCCGGCCCTCGACAGCCAGGGTCCGGCCTGGTCAGGGGCCATCGCCGGCGACAATGCCACCCTCAACATGGTGCGCAGCTCCATCCAGCAGGCGGCTGGTGCGGCTGGAGCGGTGGTTTGGGGAGGTGGGGTCGCCAATGTGGTTTCGTCGCTGATCAGCGATTCAGGCGGCCTCTCGGTGCGGGACGACAGCCAGCCAGGTGTGCTGAATCTGGTCAACAGTCTGGTCTTGGTGTCGGCCCAAGATTCCGACATTCAGCGATTGCAGGCCTTCGAGGGAGGAGAACTCACCATCACCGCCTCCTCGATCCTTCAGGACGTCCTCTACAACAGCTACAACTCTTGCAACACCGAGCCCTATGACTGCGCCGGCAAACCCCTGACCGCTTTTGACGGCGGCACGATCACGCTCTCGCAGAGCTATGTGTCCCTGATCAACAGTCAGGTGCCAGGGCTGATTCCGGCTGGGGTGATGTCGTATTCCACGGCTGATTTCGGTTCCGGCAACCCTGGCCATCTGGTGGCCCTTGATTCCGTCTGGTTGCAGACCACGCCAAACCAAAACGCGGCCGACCTGCAGACCCTTTTCGGCAACCCCAGCCTGCTCACCACTGGGGTCCCCCTCCTCCTGCAGGATTTCGGCGGCGGCCTCAGCGCCTATCTCCCCTGGCCCTCCAGCGGCACTCCCTACGCTGGCGGTCCCCTCGTGGATCAAATCACCGGGGCTGACGGCCCCAACCAGCTGATGAATCCGATTAACAATCAGCCGATTCTTGTGGATGTGTTTGGCCAACCCCGCACAACCCATGGCCTGCGCACCATCGGTGCGGTGCAGACCGCTGCCGTGCCAGGGCCGCTGCCCTTGGCCGGCGCCACAGTGTCGCTCGCCTGGAGCCGCAAGCTGCGGAGCCGGATCCGCAACGCCCGGGCTTTGAACTGGCGGGCATCGCTGGGCTGAACCGTGTCGATCAGGGGGGAGGCGGCCAGTGGCGCAGCCGTTGGATGGCCTCCACCGGACTCATCTCCCGCTCGGCGCGGAAACTGGCCTGAAGGGTGCGCTGGCTGAGGTGCAGGGCGGCGGCCACATCGGCCACGCTGATCGGCCGGTCGCGATGGCGCAGGATCCAATCCTCCGCATCACGGCAGTGTTGCTCCGCTCTTGGGAGGCGCACGCCAGACCAGGGGGCGACCCGATCCCAGGCCTGCAGCTGCTCGATCAGGCTGTCGGTGATGTTCCGCAACGCGGACTCACCGGTTTCCACAGACCGAACCAGCTGCCGGGCCAGCCGCAACAGGGTCACCACAGCGCCTGAGCGGTGGCGGGAGAAGGGATTGAGCAGCATGGGGCCGGCCTCCCCATCCATCCGGTACCCCTCCTCCTGGTCCAGTTGCAGCAAGGCCGTGGGCACCACAATCGAGATGCCCCTGCAGGGGCCTTGGATGCGCCCCACCAGAGGGGTGTTGGGGCGGATCCACAGTCCCATCCCCGGATGGGGTTGAAGAGAGCAGCCCTCCACCTGCTCCATCACGACCCCCTGGATCGGCAGCCAGAGCACGGCCCGGTCGGGGGCCTGGATGCGCTCCAGCGCAAACGAGCCCCCGCCGCCAAACTCCACCAGTTGCAGCGTGCCCGCCGTGGCGGTGCGGATGCGGTGGTGGAAGGGCGTCTCCGGGGAGGCTTCTTCCCGTCGCATCTCGTGGGGACCCAGCAGGTGGCCCACCCGCAGCCGCCAGTCATCGAGGTCGTCGCTGCGGAGCACCGTGGTCCAGCCCGCTCCATCGATCAAGGGGAGTGCTCCATTGCGGGCTTGCCCCATCATGGATCCATGTCTTTGCGCTTCCCCCTCAACCCACCATGCGTCACGCCATTGTTTTGTCGTTGCTCGGCACCCTGTTCCCCCTGCTTCCTCTCCCATCCTCCGCGGCCCCTTTGTGCCCGGATTCCCTTAGCACCGCGAACCAGACCCGATGCCTGATCAAGGCCCTTGAGGCCAGCGATCGTCAACTGAAGCAAGCTTTGATGGGAGTTGCCAAGGAAGCGCAGCAGGTTCCAGGACCGACGTTCCAGGCTCTCTGGCAGGAGAATCTCAAGGGCTTTTACGGCACCAGCGCGGATCCGCTGAAGCAGGCGGAGGCTTTCCGCACCAATCGCAGGGCGGTGTGTGCCTATGCCAAATCGGTGGGCTTCCAAGGCACCGGCTATGGCATCACCACGACCCGTTGTGAACTCGCCCTCACCCGCACACTGCTCGACGAGCTAAAGCCCTGAGTGGGCCCACAGGGTCTGGTTCAGCTCTCCCTCGATGGTGGTGGCTTTGATCTTGTCTTCGCGAGTCATGGCGGTTTGGCGATGGGATGGCCAGAGGTGGAAGCGACAGCTCACCCCTGATTAGATCGTAGCCACCACGATGATGTGTGGTTGCCAATGCTCTCGGGACATCCGCAGCCACAAAATTGTGTTCTCAACGTGATGGAACTGGAGACTGATTCCGGAATGCTCCATTTCAGAGGGCTCCATATCGGAGGGCTGCTTTGCAGAGGACAGCACTTCAGAAGGTTCCTTGTGTTCCTTTCCATTTCAGAGAGACCCTTCTAATCCTTTCCATTTCAGAGGGCTCCTTCTGAACCTTTGAAGTGCACGTCTTCCACCTTCCCCTGGCGATCCGTCAGGCAGCCCCAAGCTGCTGTCGCGTTCGGAACCTTGACATCAATGCTGAGACCCGAGGCGTTGCTTGTTTGCCGGATCACTTTCAAGCGACTGCTGGGAAGTCCGACCACCTTGGCCACAGAGGCGAGGCAGTTGCTTTTTGCCTTGATCAGAACATCAGAAGCAACGGTTTGCGCTCGAACAGGAGGAACGACCGCCGAGACCGCCAAGGCGAGGGCTGCGGTCCAGATCACAGGCAAACACCGATTCATGGTCGTCCCCATTCAAGATGACGAATCAACGCCTCCTCACCCTACTGTGGCAAGGTCAACGTGCCAGCCTCGCTGAGGCCGTTGCCATTCCGCGCTTCATGAACAACAGCGAGATTCCTTCGTGAGATCGCTCCGTACGTCATGAACAACAGCGAGATCGCTCCGTTGTTTGCCTGGTCAATCACCCGAATGTGGTCGGGCATGATTGGCGCCTCTTGGATCAAATCTGTGGCATGGCTGGTCATTGCGATCACCGCATTCTTGCTGATTTCAGGCGTCGTTGGGGCGGCGGCGTGTCCG
Organism: Cyanobacteriota bacterium; assembly: GCA_046340515.1. Classification (GTDB taxonomy): domain Bacteria; phylum Cyanobacteriota; class Cyanobacteriia; order PCC-6307; family Cyanobiaceae; genus Cyanobium. The sequence continues at coordinate 6,495 of JBKDTB010000118.1, forward strand.
TCGCGGGCTGTCGCCGAAGCGCAGGCGGTCAGCGGCCAAGACCGCGCCGCAGGCGATCAGCCCTGAGGCCGCCATCCGCTCCGCCATCATGCAGGTGTCGTTCGCGCCATCCAGCTGCAGCCTGCGAATCCGTTGCCGCCGCATTCGCTCTGAAGGTGCACCGCCGCCCTGCGGTGACTTCCCGTGGTTCTCGCCACGGAGACCTCCCAGCGACCGAAGTCGTTGCTGTTGACGACGCTGGACCGTCCCTCATCCGACAGCTCGGTGGCGATGGGGACCGCGGAAGGGGTGGACGGAACGCGCTGGTGTTCCCTCTCAACCAACCCGGGCGATCCCGCATGGTTCACCATGGGCAGAGTCCCCTTCCGCCTCCGCCTGCCAGCGGATCTGAGCCGTGTCCTGTTCCGAATCACTCTTCCGCACAAGGTCATGGGCCACTGCCACTGGCAGGCGTCCCGGAGCGGCTGCCCTCCTCGCCGCCCTTGCCGCCAGCCTCTGGCTCCAGGCAGGCTCGCCGGCCCGGGCCGGTGGGGCCTTCACCCGCACCCTCGCTCTGCAGGGTGTGAGCTTCCAGATCCAGGCCACCGGTGAGGGCTCCGAGCAACACCTCCCGCTCACCACCCCCGGCGCCCGGCCCCCGATCAAGCCCAGTCCCCAAACGGTCAACGGCCGGGTGGTGGGGGCTCAGGTCGCCGATCTCAATGGCAACGGCACGCCCGAGATCTATGTGTTCGTGCAGAGTGCCGGCAGCGGCAGCTATGGAGAGCTGGTGGCCTATGCCGTGACCAAAGGCAGTGATCTCTCGCCGATTTCTCTGCAGGAGTTGAGCGGTGCCATGGCCCGGGGCTACCAGGGCCACGATCAATTTGAGGTGGTGGAAGGCTGCTTGGTGCGTCGCTTCCCGATCTACAAGCCAGGCGACAGCAACGCCAAAGCCACCGGTGGCGAGCGCCAGATCGGCTACAAGCTCAAGGCCGGTGAGGCCAGCTGGATCCTGCGGCCGACCAGCGTGCTCAAGTTCTGATGACCCCCTGCCACAGGGCTCCAGCGGCTGGCGTGGCATCCTCGCCATGCCGGCCCCGCACCCGCGCCTGCGACCTGCCAGACCGCCAGAACGGCACCAGCCTTTCAGCGGGCGAGCGGCGCGGGATCTTCCACATGGCCTGGCTGGCCGCTGACGACCAACGTTTCCCTGATCAACCTTTCCCTGATCAACGTTTCCCCGATCAGCGCTGGACCACCTGCCTCCTGCAGGAGGCCCGCGCCGATCAGGCTTTGGTGGCCATCACCCTCGCTCTCAGCCCCGGGATCGCCCCCTCCCGAGCGTTCTTGCCGGTGGCCACGTTCTGCGGGATCACACCGCTGCCGCGATCTGCGGAGCCATGGCGGCAACAAGGGCTTTCTGATCTGGCGGCACGCCATGCCCGCCTGATGCGCGAGAACTGCGGCCGGATCCACAGCCAGCCGTGAGGGCCGTGCCGCCACAACACCACGCCCTCAGCGCAACAGCTGCGTCCCTCACCCACCTGGCGGTGGCGGGCTACCGCTCCCTGCGGCAGCTCACCTTGCCCCTGGGGAGCCAGCCCCCCGGGGGCCTCACCCTGGTGTGCGGTGCCAATGGCTGCGGCAAGAGCAACCTCTACCGCTCGCTGGGGCTCATCAGCGCCGTCGCCCGTGGGGATCTGGTGGCGACCCTCGCCGCCGAGGGGGGACTGCCGGCGGTGTTCTGGGCCGGGCCCGAGCGCACCACGGCAGCGATGCGCCGCGGCGAGCAGCCGGTGCAGGGCAGCAGCCAGCGGCGCGAGGCGGCTCGGCTTCGGCTGGGCATCGCCGGCACAACCTTCTCCTACGCCATCGAGCTGGGGTATCGGGCCGACGACCAGACCAGTGCTTTTGTGCTGGATCCGGAGATCAAGCGGGAGTGGATCTGGGCCGGTGGGCCCTTCCATCCCCGCGGCCTGCTGGTGCAGCGCACCGGTGCGGTGGTGGAGCGCTGCGGGGAAGGCAACCGCCGCCAGCCGATCGCCCTGGAGGTTTCGCCCCACGAAAGCCTGTTCACCGCCGTGTCCGATCCGCTGGAAGTCCCTGAGGTGTTTCAGTTGCGGCGCACGATCCTCAGCTGGCGCTTTTACGACAGCTTCCGCACCGACCGCCAGGCTCCCGCCCGCATGGGGCGCATCGCCACGCGCACCCCGTCGCTGGCCGGCGATGGTGGTGATCTGGCGGCCGCCGTGCAGACGATTCTGGAGATTGGCGAGGCGGATCGTTTCCAGGCCGCCGTCGCCGACGCTTTCCCCGGCTGCCGTCTGACGGTGGAGGCAAGCCAGCCGGTTTTCCGCCTGCAGCTCCATCAACCGGGATTGCTGCGGCCGCTCGACGCCACGGAGCTCTCCGATGGCACGCTGCGCTACCTCCTGCTGGCGGCGGCCCTGTTCAGCCCGCGGCTGCCGCCGCTGCTGGTGCTCAACGAACCGGAAACCAGCCTCCACCCCGATCTGCTGGCCCCCCTGGTGCGGTTGATCGCCGCGACAGCCGAACGCACCCAGGTGGGGGTGGTGGCCCATGCCAAGCTTTTGATCGCCGCCCTCGTCAACATTCCGGGTTGCACGTCGCTGCGGTTGGAGCGGGAGCTGGGGGCCACGGTCCTGCCTGGCCAGACGGTGCTGCAGCGGGCCGCCTGGCGTTGGCCGGCTTGACGGCTCGACGGCTGAACGGCTGGTCCCGGGCTGAGGGTGACTCAGCGCTGGCACGTGTTGGCTTTGGCAAAGGTGATCGATCGCTAGAGATTGTTGCTGCGCTGAAAGGCTGCGACGCGGCTCTTGGCCAGCATGGGTTTGCCTTGATTTTCTGGATAAGACTCCAGTTGCTCCAGACATTCTTCTGTCTTGCCCTGCAGAAGTCTCCGCAAGGGTGATGAAAGTTTTATGGTCAATTGTCGTATGAAGTTGTTTCTGTTTCCAATGGCTATTTGTGCTTGTCAGGAAATGCGCAATTCTCCTCCTGAGTCCCGGATAACTCCAGTTAGTGTTTTAAACGCATCCTTCATTCCTGAAATGCACTTCTAGGCAAATGCATTGTTCTAAGTAATTTTTTTTCAGCCGCGCTGCTCTGGTTGTCTTGTCAACAGGACGTTTTTAGTGCTTCTAGAAATGACCCGGTACCTCACAGTTCATCCGGCAGTAGTCTCAGCCCTCATGATCTCTGATCGTTGCTTCTTCGCTGTTTCCTTGTCGAGCAGATACTGTATCCATTCCGCAAAAAAGAACAAAAAGGTTTGATCAGCTTCTGGAGGTTCATGACCAGCATATTGATCAAGACTGAGGAACCATGGTTTGTTCGCCGTTATGAAGGAAGTTCTCTCTTTCCAACATGTTCTTACAGCCCAAAATTCGCTCGAAGCTTCTTGCCTGTCGGGGCCTTAAACTTCTCCGATGCAAAGGTCTGGCGATGTTCATGGTGTCCGACTGAAAATGTCAGCTATACGCACTAGAAAGGCGTGTCACCATCCAGCAAACGCAGCTTCCCGGAGGTGCTGGAGCTGCACCAGAATTGCGCTTGTGAGTCGGGCTCGTGAACAGCGGCTGAAAAGGGCAAAGACTCTACTAACAGCTGGATAGAACTACCGCTCAAGGATAGTTTGATCCTCCGCCAGCTCTGGCGCGAAGGCGCCCGAGGCCGCGAGGCTAACCGACATATTGCTAAGTCTTGTAACTCCGGGATCGGTGTTGCTCCACGCGACAGATATGATTAACTAACAAAAAAACTAAGCATCGCTATTGCGGCCAAGCCAAAACATGAAATGGATGCTTCGTTCCAAGCTTCACAAGGCCATTGTTACTGAGGCTGACCTAAGCTATGTTGGCAGTGTAACCATAGATCAGGACTTAATTGCGATAGCAGGTTTTTCTCCTGGGGAAAAAGTATTGATCGTCAGCAATACAAGTGGCCAAAGACTGGAAACCTATATCATTGAAGGAGAAAAGGGGTCAGGAGTTATTTGCATCAATGGTGCTGCTGCACATGTGATCAAGAAAGGAGAGGAAGTCATCATCATGGGTTTTGAGCTGGTAGACAATCCTCAAGCCATTAAGCCTGCTATTGTTTTGGTGGAATACATTAATGGAAAAAATCAATTCAAACAACTCATTGATGAAACCGTGCCTTTTGGGGGGCATTGATGGCCATTGATGATGTCATTTCCCCCCTTGCTCTAGACTTTTGTTAGTGTAAATATGATTTCAGGCGAATGCTAATGGTGAAGTATGCTTAAGCTGCTGATTGATGTGATATCTGTTTTGGCAGGCCTCGCCTTTCCTGATTTTCTTGCTAAAGACTACAAACAGAAAAACGAACATCACAATCGACTCTGTAGATAATTCTTTGCTGCTCAACACAAAACTCTTGTATTCTTCCGGTGCAACCTCAAGCCGCATTACGGCATTTTCCCGTGTCAGCAGGGACAGCGCCGCGATGCTCCAAACCAGTACTCAGTATCACGAAGGCATGTCAATATCACAGTTCCTTCAAGCCTTTGCGACAGGAAAAAATATGAGTTTGTGCTCAGAAAAGCTTACTGAACTGTTGAATCTATGTGCTCCATCTGCCACTTCAAGCGTTTTAGCAAGATCCATGTCAACCCCCATCAGAATCGACTCTCTAATGGAAGAAATGTCGCCATCAAATAATTGTAATAGCAGGCTCCAGCATTGATTTAAAAAGACTGTAGCTATTGATATGGTTCTATACAATGTCCCAGGCAAGAACTGCCATAAAAGGTATTTGACAACGTAAATGGGCGCAGTCTCGGAGTTCGTTATTCTTCTGCCTGGAGGCTACGGCATTGACTGGCGCAAGTTATAAAGACAAGAGGTAATCCATGATTAATTAGAACAGCAGGTTAAAGTAATGATGTTTGCATTGGTGGAGAACGTCGTGGAGACAAGCTTTAGGGAATCCGAGATCAAGGAGCACTGTTTTTTACGATGGTTTTGTTTGCTTCTTTTCGATAGCTGATGCTGAAGACAAGCATGTAGCTGAGGTGGCTGTAGGAAGGAGGCCAAAAGATAGTCAATTCTTTCAATGGCTGAATACAATTCTTGGAAATTCCTTGATCGGTCTCGGCGGCACCCATCATGCTTTAACTTAGAAAAGTATAGAAAGATAGATCTTGTCAAGTTGGAGTATCATTTGACTATCGGCTTGTCCTAAACAGCTTATCATCGTGCCAACTCATTGCGTTTGTTGTTGTCGGCCCTTCCCAGAGCACCTTCCTCGAGCTGGGCAGCTATATTGCAGGCTGGGAATCGAATTGACAATCCCTGGCGGGTTGTTGTTGAATATGCAATTAGCCAAGTCAACCTCCGAGAGGCTGTGTTGCATGCACCGAGATTGGAGCACTCTCGACACACCCACCCCACGAAGCGTGGAGTTTTTCAGCGGATTGTCCCCCTCGGACGCAGTTGGTTTGCTCGATGACTTGAAATCGATCGAAGGGCATCTGGCTCCTGTCAACCGAATCCCGGAAGACAAGGAAACGATTTCGGGTGCTGTTTGGACCCGCGATTCCTTGGCCCAACAGCAGTCAGCTCTTCAAGCGCGATTTGAAAATCGCGACCTGATGCTGCTAAAGCTGCCTAACGACTTACCACAGCGACACCTCCAGTCTGACCTTTGTGGCTTGCCAGGAGAAATTCAGGGCTATTTGGAGCCAGATCAGGGCAATGACAAGCCAGAAAGAACCTCTGTTGCGCTGCGATTAGCGATCACCCATGGAGATGCACCATTCCACCAGGACAATTTCCCCAGGAACCTGAGTGAAGCACTGGATCATGCCTCCGTTGGCACTGGTTCCGTCACATATGTCACCGCAAGTGGTGTTGAAAGATATACCTATGCAAAGATCAAGTCCCAGGCTCTATCTATTCTTGGAGGTCTTCAGCAGAGCGTCAATAAGGAAAGAGAAATCGTGCTTGTTGACATGCGCGACGCACAACTGGCTGTTCCTGCATTATTTGCTTGTTTTCTTGGCAACCTTATACCAGTGCCCATTATGTTGCCTGGAGCAGAAGACGAAGAAGCTGCCTTTGATCGCTTGATAAATGCGTTGAATCTGCTGACTCCTTCTGTTGTATTGGCGAGCGGATTGATGCCACCTCGCTCCACCGTGGCGACACCGATTCTAGAGCTTTCTGGTCTTATCGCATGCGAGTATGGAGATTGTTCCACTTTTATTGACCCCGCAGAAACTGCCCTTATCATCCTGACTTCAGGGAGTTCAGGTGCGGCCAAAGGTGTCCATCAATCCCACCAGGCTTTGCTTGCCATGATCCGCAATTTTTCCATGGAAGCGAATGGTCTTTGCGCCGATGATAGAATGATGAATTGGATGCCATTGGACCACATTGGTTCGTTGGCCTTTTCCCTCTTTGGCGCTGTTGCGACAGGAATACCGTTTGTACACATTGATACCCACTGGATCTTAGAGCAACCAGCCCGCTGGGTGGCAATCGCATCCCAAGAGAGATCAACAATCACCTGGTTTCCCAACTTTGCTTTTCGACTGATCGCGGAACATGCGCCTGCCGAGGGATCGCTCAGTAGCATGAGACGTCTGATCAGCGGTGGGGAGGCGGTGCAGGCTGGGGACATCGAATACTTTTTGGAACGTTTGGCGCCTCTAGGCTTGAGAAGGGATGAAACGGTTGCGCCGTCATTCGGCATGTCCGAGACCTGCTCTGGGATCTCTCTCAGCCTGGGCCAACGCTTCATAGGCCCCTATGCTTGTCTTGGTCGACCCACTGCGGATACTTCGCTTCGGATCGTGGATGACCAGGCAAATATCCTGCTAGAAGGGGAAGTGGGGCATCTGCATGTTCGCAGCTGCCAACTCTTCCTTCGTTACCACAAGCAAGAAGCCTCTCCTCTCACAAGTGATGGCTGGTTTGACACGGGAGATCTGGGTTTTCTGGAAGCCGGTTCTCTCTATCTCACTGGGAGGAGTAAGGACGTTCTGAATATCAACGGCAGCAAGTATTTCCCGCAGGAAATCGAAGAAGCTGCCCGAGCTGTTCCTGGTATTGATCCCAACTGTCTCGTGGCGTTGGCCTACGCACCGCAGGGTTTTGGCAGCGAAATGCTGGTCATTCTCTTCGCACCTTTGATCGCTAGTGCTCTCCACTCCGACCTCGTGGTCTCCACTCTCAGTGAGGGGATCCGCGCGGCCGTGGGGGCCAAGAAAAGATTGGCGGTTCGACATTGCCTCCCATGCCTGCCGGAAGATCTCCCGCGCAGCAGCATCGGCAAAATCAACCGATCCATGCTCCACGCCGCCCTGGCGGGAGGTCAGTGGGACAATGTCATTCGTCGGATGGAACGACTGACGCACTCTGTCTCGTTTGGTCTTCACAGATTGGTCTGTAAAAAAAGGAATGCTTCTCTGCTTTCACATCCTCATTCCGGCATTGACATCTTCTTGAACATCACCACTGAGGGATCTTTCACAATCCAGGGTGACGCTCCAAAATCATTCCTCTGTGCGATGGCAGATGCGGCATCGGAGGTCTTTCCGACCCAGAAACATTGGGCCTACGCCAAACTCCTTGCAGCCGCCCAAGCCCTCTCTAACCTGACGGAAACCTTGGAGACTGTGCACGTTGAGGTGATATGTGAGGAATTCACCGATGCGGAAGCAGCACCCATCGCCACTCTCGTTCGCTCCCTTGATCTTTCGCAGCCGCATAGCTGGACATTCGTCCGCTCACCCGCGAGCTTTGAGGAATGGATTGAGCGAGTGACTGTCACGCCGTCCCGTCAGCCGTCCATGCAAGGTTTCTGGCTGGTCGCTGGGGGGCTCGGCGGCATTGGTTCCCATCTCCTGTCCAGCCTTGACTCCGAAGGTAACGCGATACTCTGCCTCGGCCGGACTCCAGAAGATCAGCTTCCTCCCGATCGACGGGACCTTCTGACGCGTCTTCAACGTGTCATTTATCTCGCTGGCGATCTGCGGGATCCTCACACCCTGAGATCTTCCGTCTCGCGCGGAATGGAAGGCTTCGGACAGCCCCTGGCCGGTATCATCCTCGCTGCAGGCACAGGTCTACCGTGCACCCTCGCTGAAGAGACCCTCGAGAACTATTCAGAGCTGGCTGATACGCTGCTCACTGGTTTCGAAAGCGCACGTGCTCTCGTGATGGCCCAACCTGGAGCTGTCCTGACCATTATCGGGTCGGTGGTGGGCCTCCTGGGTGGACGCTCCCATGGTTATGCGGCCGCCCACGCCTCGCTCCTCGCTGCCGCACGGGAAGCCATTTCCCAAAACTCACCCGTTTCCTACATCGGCTTCAGTTCATGGTCCGATACCGGGCTCAGTGCAGGCACGACGAACAAGGCCTTGCTGGCCCGAGATGGGCTTCAACCCCTTGCTGTCGAGACCGGTCAGTTGATTGTCAATGCGGCTCGCGTCCGTCCTGGAACTCTCTGGTTTGCGGGGATGGACGACATGCATCCCGCGATCGCTTCCCTGAGTGCCTCGGCATGTCTGCCTCTTGTTCAGGCGGTGGCGGCAATCCAGGACTTGGATTGGCCTGGCGCTGTTCCTGTCATGGATGCGCTGGGTCGTCAGGTGCTTTTGCCTGCTCGCTCCTTCCCCTCAGGCTCCGATCCACGCTCCGCATGGATAGATGTTGACTCTCGCCATGTTGAAGATCAGTCCCCCGCCACGGCTGTCGAACGGGTTATTGCTGATGAATTCAAAAGCGTGCTGGGCATCGAACAGGTCGATCGGGATGCCGACTTCTTCGGGCTCGGTGGAACCTCTCTCACCGCCACTCGCCTGGCCAACAGCCTATCCACCCTGCTCTTCACCGATGCGGCGCTGCCACTGATCTTCCGGAGTTCTACTCCCCGGTCTTTGGCGGCAGCCTTGATCGCTCGCGAGGGGGAACCAGGACTCACCCTGGCGGCAGCTGAGCAGCTGGAGGCCCTGGTCCGATCCGATCTCGACGAGGCACAACTTTGAGCCATCAGCGCAACGCAGAGGAGCTTGCCCGCCGCATGCAAGCGGCGTTGCGGGCGCGCGGATTTCGCGCCGAGCAACTCCAGGGAGTCCAGCCAAGATCCACGACCGGGCCCTATCCCGCCTTGCCGCCGGTGCGCCGGTTTTGGATCGAAGAGGTTATGGATGGCCGCCCGGGTCTCAACGTGCTCAGCTGCCTTGTGACCCTCCGAACAAGAAGCAACCTGAAGCGCCTTCGCTCCAGACTCCTCGAAATTGCTTCGCGGACAGAGACCCTGCGGTGCGTGTTCCGCTGGCAAGCCGGCATGGTTTTTGCTGATCCACTGCCTTCGGTGGTGCCCAACCTTGTGGCTCTAAAGCCTGGCGAGGCCTTGTCCTTCGCGCGTCAGGGTTTGGAAGCGCTGAGGATGTCCGCGTCCCAACCGCCATGGCGCATTGTTGTGGAGATGAATGGAGTTGATGTTGAAGCTCTTCTGCTTCAAGTTCATCATGCAGTGCTTGATTGGCACGGATTGAGTCTTCTTGCTGCGCAGCTGCTGGAAGACGACCAGACGGATCGGCTGGCCACTGTTGCTTGTGCCTTCTCCCATGCGCTGTCTCCCGGCGATGCCGCCGCTTGGTGGACCGTGCGCCAACGGCAAATGGAGCGGGAAGAGGCTTACTGGCGCCAGCGATTGGCTGGTCTTCCCCCTCCTGCTGTCTTTGTCGCCAGTGGAACGAATGTTGGCCATGGGAATGGCCTCCTCAGCCGCACCATCCCATTCCCTGGCGATCTTCGGGAGGCACTTCTGGCCTTGACCAAGGGTTCCCAAACGACAGTGTTCACCTTGCTGGTGTGCCTTTACGCCATGCTGCTTCAACGCTTCACCGGCAGTGACCAGATTGTTGTCGGTGCCAGTGTCTCGCATCGTGATATTCCTGGAACAGACACCATTGTGGGCTGTCTCTGCGATCTGATTCCTATGCGAATCGATCTCTCAGATGATCCGAGTCTTCATAGCGTTATAGAGCGCCATCGCTCGCTCTTTGTTGATGACTTTGGAAATGCTCGGATCGGATTCGATCAACTTAAGTCGGCGGTTTCAGGGGTCGTCTCTTCTCCTGAATCTCCCCTCTTTAGCCATCTTTTTGGTATGATCTCCGCCGATCCCGGTATGGCCCGCGGATCTCTGCAGCCCCTGCCGGCGCTGATCCCGCGGGCCTCTGTCGCTCTCGATGTTTTAGAAGAAGGCGACACCTGGACAGCCTGCTTTGAATTCGACAGCCAATCCGTGCCAGAGGCCGTCGCCGATTCCATTGCGGAGGGGTTTCTTGCGCTGGCAACCGATGCGGCGGCAGCGCCGGAACGCAGCAACGGCAGGCTTGGCCTGACGCGCTCCGGATCCCTGGACCAGGATCAATCCAGGTGGCAAGCTCCAGTCTCTGATCCGCCCCCGCAAGCCCTGGCGGAATGGCTTCGGTCCTCCCTTGTCCGGCAGGGAGACAAGCCCTTGTTGCTGTTCGAGGAGCAGTGGACATCTGCCCGAGAGTTGCTTCGGCGCACCGCTGAATTTGCCGGTCAGCTGCAGGCATCCGGGGTCACGCCGGGATCTGTGGTCGCCATCTGCCTTCCGCGGGGCGTTGAGCTTGTGGCCACCCTCCTGGCCACCATTCAGTCCGGGGGCGTTTTCCTCCTGTTGGACCCCGATCACCCTCTCGAACGCAACCGCCGCATTCTTCAAGACAGCTCGGCCACACTCCTGGCGGCGTACCCGGGGACCGATCTCGCGACCGGTCAGGAGCTAAGGCGATGGAGCCCCGGTTCAGGGAACGGCTCCGCTCACCCCACAGAATGGTTGCTTCGCCCTCCGGGCACACCGGTCTATCTCATCTATTCCTCTGGCTCCACAGGCGAGCCAAAAGGCGTCATGGCGCGTGAGGAAGGTTTGCTGATGCGGCTTCAGTGGGGCCTGAACTCCCTTCCAGCTGAACCGGGAGAGAAGACCTGTCTGAAGACTTCCCCGGCGTTTGTCGATTTTGTGGCCGAGCTGCTGCAGCCATTGCTGGCTGGCCTGCCTGTGGTGATTGCTGATCCTGAAACCGGTCTCACTCCGGAACTGTTGGCGGCATTGATCGCGAAAGAGCGGATCACGCGTCTGACGCTTGTGCCGACCATTCTCAGCGCTTTGCTGGATCTTCATCAGCAGGGTGAGGCCTCGCTCGAGTCTCTGCGCCTTTGCATCAGCAGTGGCGAACCGCTATCGGCGGAGCTGGTCAAGCGCTTCGCCCTGACATGGCCAAGGGCAAGGCTCATCAATCTCTACGGCAGTTCAGAAGTGTCCGGTGACGTCACGGCACAGCTTCCTGTCCTGCCGTCCTCCCCGATTTCGATCGGCTGGCCATTGTCGGGCGCTGGAGTTTGGATCTTGGACCGATCCGGCCAGCCAGTTCCACAGGGAGCCATCGGCGAGATCATTGTCACAGGACCTTTCGTCGCCCTGGGCTACGTGGGGGGCGACCCTTCGGAACGCTTCGGCGAGCCGGAGGCCCCCCGTTTCCGCACTGGTGATTTGGGTTTCTGGCTGGCGGACACAGGAATCGTCCTTCTGGGCCGAGAAGACGGTCAGGTGAAGATCGGAGGCGTTCGGATCGATTGCGGCGAGGTGGAAAGCGCGATCCTCGACTTCCCTGGCCTGCGGGAGGCCTGCGTTGTTCCGGTGGTTCGCCCCGGAAGCCGTCACGGGATCCGGCTTTGGGCCTATGTTGCCGCGCCGGCTCCCCTCGATGAGTCTGCCTTGCGTTCACACCTGTTGGCACGCTTGCCGCGCAGTGCCCTGCCAGCGGGCTTCACGCGACTGACCGCACTTCCCGTCGGTCCCACAGGAAAACGCGACCGGAACGCCCTTCCACCACCCGGGAACGAGGAAGAGACCCCCTCCGCTGATGTCGTCGCGGCCCCCATTGCCACGGCCCACCGGTGGCTTGCGGATCTCTGGGAAGACATTTTGGGCCGTCCCGTCGAACGGGCTGACGCGGATTTTTTCCGCATCGGCGGTGCCTCGATGGATGCCGTTCGTTTGAGCCACCGGCTGGCCGAAATGACTGGACATGCCGTTCCCGTTTCGCTTCTCTTCGTTTCACCCACGCTTGAAGCCTATGCCGAAGCCCTTTCAAAGATAACGAGCGACAACACAGCCACAGGGCCGGTGCGAGCGATTCAAACCTCCATTCCCAATGGCCTCTCCTCGCGTGATGGAAACCCGAACGGGCCGTTTCCGGCCACGCCCAACCAAGTCTGGCTCTGGAATCTCTTCCAGACAGATCCCTCCTCCCCGGCGTTCAATCTGCCGGTGGGATATCGGATCGATGGAGTGGTTGAGCCCGGTCACCTGGATCGCGCACTGGTGATGTTGCTGGCCCATCACCCCAGTCTTCGCACCACTTTGTTTGCGGATGGTGGCTCAGTGCGGCAGCGGATCCAGCCACCGCCCCATTCGCTGCTCAGCGTTGAGCACCTGCCTGCCCAGACCCCGGAGGCTTTGGAAGAACGGATGGTTGCTCTCGCGCGTCATCCCTTCGACCTTGAAAGGGAACTCCCCATGCGTGCTTCTTTGCTGGTGCGTTCTGCCCGGGAATCGGTTTTGTTGCTGGTTCTCCATCACGCGGCCGTGGACGGCTGGTCGGGGCAACTCCTTCTGCGTGATCTGGCAACCATCCTGCGCGGCGACCCACTTCCGCCCTCTCTGTTGCCACCGCCCCTTGCTGTGCACGCCGCCTGGTATGCGGCGCGCCGTTCAAGCCTTCAATGTCTTCTCCCCAAGTATCTTGAGGCATTGGAGGGTGCGCGTGCGCCCCATCCTCCTGGAATGGCGCACCAGGACCGGGGTCAGGACGTGGGAGTTGTTTCCTTGGTCCTGTCACCAGCGGTCACGGCCGAGATGCTCCGGTCCACTCGGATGGAGGGGGCGACCCTGTTTCAAGTGGCCACCACGCTTTGGTGCGTTCTCATGCAGCGCTTGACGGATCTCGATCGCCCCCTTGTCGGCGTGGTCCAATCCGGGCGGGAGCGGCCGGAGGTTGCGGAAATGGTTGGTTTCCTCGCCAATACAACCCTCATCGCCCCGGCTCTTCGAAGGGAAGGCACGCTCAACGAGGCTCTGAAGACCACGCGAGCGGAGCTCCTTGACGCCCTTGAGCTCCAAGACATACCGCTCTCCTGGGTCCAGGGTGCGGGTCATTGGCCAACGGGAGTCGCCGGCTCCGGACTGGCCTGCATTGTGCTCGAACAGACCCTTTCGCAATGGACTCTCGACGTTGCAGGCTTTCGTGCCACAGCGATGCTGCCCTCAACATCTCCCGCAGCTCGGTGCGACCTGGCACTGATGCTCACGCACGACGGCGGCAATACGCAATGGACCATTGAATATGCCCCATCGCGTGTTCCCGTCGCTGTCGTCCAGCGTCTGGCGGAGGGCCTTCAACAATTGATCGAGGCCTTCGCCAGAGGCTCCACATGCTCATTGGCCTGTCTCGCCATGGGGCCGTCTGATGGCCTGCGATCCCTCTTCTCCGCCCCCCCATCAGCGGTCCCTGTGGCCAGCCGCATGGACGACATGCTGAGACAGCTCGTTGCCACACAACCCGAGGCGATCCTGGTGATCGACGTTCAGCGGAGCATGTCTGCCGCTGAACTTGCTGGTGAGGTCAAGACCATTGGCCAGGCCCTTGTCAAGGGCGGAGTGGCGGCCGGTTCATCCATTGGCATCGCGCTCCCTCCAGGGGGCGACCAGATTGCCCTCCTGCTGGCGTTGTGGCAGATCGGGGCCACCGCCGTTCTGCTTGATCCAGCTTGGCCTGAACTCCGCCAGCAGCGGGCCATGGCCGTAGCTGGCGCGAGCCTGCTCATCTCAGACATCAGCGACCTGAAGCCGTTCGCCCGCGACGGTGACAGCCAACCACCGTGCCTGGATGGCCATCAGCCATCCGCAACGGCTGCCATCTTGTTCACCTCAGGAACCACTGGGGAGCCCAAAGGAATCGCTCTGCACCATGCGGCCTTGTGCAGGCTTGGCCTGGCACTGCGGGAGCTCTACAGGCTGACGCCAACCGACCGGATTCTGCAAACAGTCTCTCCGGGCTTTGACGTCGCTCTTTCCGACCTGGCGATGGCCCTGGCCACCGGCGCCCCGCTGCTGCCCATGCCGAGATCTGCCGTGATGCCGGGGCGCAGCCTGACGGACACACTCGCCACCTACGAGGTCTCGGTCATGCAGGTCACCGCTGCAGTTCTCCATGCCACCACGGCAGTTCCTTTGCCGAAGCTGAGACTGATCGCCGTCGGCGGCGAGGCCCTGAGCGGCGCCGCGCGCCACTCTTGGTCTGCCGGGCGTCGCCTGCTGTCCGTCTATGGACCCACTGAAGCAACCGTCACGGTCAGTGCCGCTGAGCTGACGGACCAGTCGCCGGCTGGCCTCATCGGCTGGCCTGTCGCCCCGTCCCAACTCGCCGTCGTCGATCCAAACCTGGAGCCCGTGCCTCCCGGCTTCCCGGGCGAGCTGCTCATTGGCGGGCCCAACCTCTCCTCTGGCTATGTGGGCGGGATGGAGACGGCTTCGCCCTTCATCGAACAGCCCGTCGGCCTGAACAACTCCTTGCCCCTCTCCCGCTGGTATCGATCGGGTGACCGGGCCGTTTTTCTACCGGGAGAAGGTTTGGTCTTCCTCGGGCGGCTTGATCAGCAGCGAAAGGTGCGCGGAATTCGCTTCGAGCCGGCTGGCGTGGAGGCTCTGTTGGAGGGTTTGCCGGGCGTGCTCGAGGCCTGTGTGGACCTGGCGGCTCCAGACGCTGGCGGGACGCCGATGCTCTGCGCGTGGATCCGGCCGGATCCAGAGGCGGCAACGGCGACACTCGCCGATGAGGCGAGGGCGGCACTCCGCCTTCAACTTCCCGAAGCTCTCGTGCCTTCTCGCATCATTCCCTTGGCGGCTTTTCCACTCACCCCCAACGGCAAGATCGATCGATCGGCGCTTCCGATGCCTCTGGCCCCGGCATCAGCCACACCAAGTGAATCCATCTCAGGTGATGATCTGCAGGCGTTGGTGCGCTGTCTCTGGCAGGAGTTGCTCCAGACGAATGCAGATCTGGACAACATGACTTTTTACGATGCGGGTGGCCATTCCCTCCTCATTGTGACTCTGCACCAACGTCTGGAAGAACGACTCACGATCAGAATTCCCATTGCGGAATTCTTCGCCGCGCCGACAATCACGACGATGACAAACTTCTTACAAGAGCTCCTCCGGAGTGAGAAGGTGGTGGAGAATGGAGATATCGAGGAATTCCTCCTATGAGACCGGTCGCTGATTTTGTTCGCTTTCTTGCCGAACGAGGCATCTCCCTGACTGTGTCGGGCAGCCAGTTGCGGGTGCGCGCCCGCGCAGGGCTCATTGATGACGCCATCAAAGCCGAACTTGCGGCTCGAAAAGACGATCTCATCACCTTCCTCTCCCAGCCTTTGGCTTCTGATCCGACGCCACTTTCAAGCAGCCAGCGACGCTTGTGGTTTCTGGATAAGTTATCGCTGCTGGGACACGAATACACGTTGATGGCTGCCTGGCGGATCACCTCCTTGCAACCTCCGGACCTCCAAACCCTCGAAAGCTCCCTGACGCGGCTGCTTCGGCGCCACCCCATCCTGGGGTGCACCATCGCGGAAACAGCGGGTGAACCGGTTCTGACACCATTGCCGTCAGGTTTCCAGGGTCTTGAGATCGTATCGGCTCCTGTGCTGGCAGACCAAACAGCGATCTTGACGGCGGAGGCGAGCCTGCCTTTCCAACTCATTGGCGGCCCGCTTTTCCGGGTGAAGTTGATCAGTGGTGAATCGGGGCAGTCTCTCCTGGTTCTTGCCATCCACCACATCATCTCCGATTACACATCCATGGGGATCTTGATGCGTGATCTGTCCGCCTTGCTCTGCGGGGAGGAGGAGACCCTTCCACCCGTCCCCACAGCTCTGGACGGGATTCATCCCAGAGCTCCTGTCAACCTGGCGGATCAGGAGAAAGCGCTCAACCACTGGCGAACCCATCTGCAGGGCGCGTCTGCTGAGATCAGCTTGCCCTTTGACAGGCCGCGTCCGCCAAGACGCTCCGCCCATGGGGCCTGTTTGCGTTTTCCCCTGCCAGCGAGTGCCGATCTGAGGCAACGGGCCAAGCACGAAAGCCTCACTTCATTCATGGCGTATCTGGCAGCATTTGTGAGGATGTTAAGCCTGGTTTCGGGTCAATCGGATCTGGTCATCGGTTGTCCCGTCAGCCTGCGCGATCGGCCCGAACGAAAGGAGGCTGTCGGCTTCCTTGTGAACACGCTCGCGATGCGATTTGATGTGCCTGACCTGGAGGATGATGCCGCCCTGTTTCAAGAGGTCCGGCGCACCGTGATCGGGGCCTTGGAGCATCAGTCCACTCCTTTCGCGGATGTCGTCACTGCCCTGCGACCCCAGCGCCACCTCGACAGGAATCCGTTGTTTCAAGCCTTGTTCGTTCTGCAGTCTGAACAGCACCGAACGCTGATCTGGCCTGAAGCCTCCCCTGTCCCGGTCTCGACGCCGCCCATGGCGCCTGAAGTGGACCTTTCGCTGCTGGTTTTCGAAGCCAGCACGACGCAGGAGCCAACCGTGGCCCTCTTGGAATATGACCCCACCTTGTTTGATCAATCGACCGTTGAGCATTTGGCTGCGCTCTTCATCGCCACTTGCGAAAGGCTCGCTTGCGGCACATCCAAGTCAGTCCCAGCCATTCCGGCTTCACGCCTGACGGGCAGCCTCCGTGTCTTGCCAGAAGAGGATCTTGGCCAGCTTCTGCATACCGCTCTTGCGTCTGTGCCGGAACAGCTTGCGGTGTTGCAGCCTGATGGCGCAGGGATGACCGCTGGCCAACTCCTGGCGAGCGCCAAGGCGCTGGTCGACGAGGGCTTGCAATGGCCAGGCTCTGATCGGCAGCTTGTACGCATTGCTGTTGAGGCAGGCCCTGCCTTTGCTGTAGCCCTTGTGGCTTGCCTCCTGGCAAAGCGACCCTTCCTTGTCCTGCCTCCCAGCCTGGAGGATGGTGGCCGACTGTCCCGCTGCGCGGAATTGCCCATTCAGCAGGTGATTCGGCGACAGCCGGAAACAGGGGACCTCGTCCTGGAAACGGTGTCAGAGCCGATCGGCCCCAGTCTGGACCCCGGGCTTGCCTATCTCTGTCTCACCTCGGGGTCGACAGGCGTGCCCAAAGCGGTTCATGTTCCCGAACGAGCGCTGCGAAATCATGCGCTGAGCATCATCGAGCGGTTCCCTGTCAAATCTTCGGACAGGGTGCTCGCTTTCGCTGCGCCTGTGTTTGACGTGGCCCTGGAAGAAATCCTCCCCACGCTCCTGGCAGGAGGCTGCGTCGTTTTCGCCGAGTCTGGAGACAGTGTTGATCCATGTGCCTTTACGGCCATGCTTGCGAAATCCTCCATCTCGATCGTCAACCTGCCCGCGCCGTTCTGGCATGCATGGACAGATTGGCTCGTGGCGGAGAACAAAGTCCTCCCCGAGTCCCTCCGGCTCACGATCACTGGAAGCGACAGAGTGCGCGTTGATTCCTGGAACACATGGCGGATGCGTTTCCCCCACGTCGCCTTGCTGGCCGGGTACGGACCAACCGAGACCACGATCAGCACCACTTTTCTTTCAGGCGATGACCCCCTGCCAGAAGCTTTGACGAGCCTTCCCCTTGGCCAACCGATCGATAATGTTGACGTTACGGTGCGCGATGACTCTGGCTGTGTGCTGCCATTGACTTGTGTTGGCGAGATTGTGATTGAGGGCTTGGCGGTGGCGGCGGGCTATGGCGCCGATCAGCCCCGGGGAGGTTTTGGCAGTTTGGCTCCTGACGGAGTTTCCTCATTTCGAACCGGAGACCGCGGGCGGATGAGGCTGGACGGAAGTCTGGAGTTTCTTGGACGAACAGACAACCAAGTGAAGATTCGGGGGGTGCGTTTGAACCCTGCGGCAATCGAATCTGTTCTTGAGACACACCCGAGAGTGCTGTCAGCCGCTGTGCTCGCCCAACCCTTGGCCAATGACACCTTAACCCTGATGGCTTTTTATCAGGGTTCCGTGGCTCCCGCCGATCTGGCCCATTGGGCGAGGATCACGCTTGGCGTCGCCGCTGCACCCTCAAGGCTGCGACAACTGGCGGAACTCCCTCGACTGGTGTCCGGCAAGATCGATCGACAGGCCCTTGCGGTCCTGCCCCTTGCCCCGGAAGGGACCAATGCCAGTGAGTTGCCGCGGGACGAACGCGAGCTGCGGCTGGCCCGTGTTTTTGAGAAGGTTTTGAACATCGATCGTCTCGATCGACAGGCCAATTTCTTCGAGCTTGGTGGCGACAGTCTGTCGAGCCTGCGTATCATCGCGGAGGCGGCACGCCTGGGCCTGCGTCTAACGACAGAAATGGTCTTCCGGCACCAGACCATTGCGGCCATCGCCGAGGCCGCAGCTGTGTTGTGTCTTGATGATTCGGAGGAGAGCGCGACGCATCTGCCTCTCACGCCGATCATGGCCTTCTTTCACAGGACAACGGGACCTGAATGGCGTCATTTCAACCAGGCTATGATGATTTTGTTGCCTGAAGATCTTGTTGAGGATCGACTGAAAGAGGCACTTCATGCGCTCATAGCACGTCATCCAGCCTTGCGGATTCAGGTGGATGCCACAACCTCCCCTCCCGAGCACAGAATTTTCCCCTCCGCACCGGCTCCCTGTTGGCGTGTTTACGATGCTGCCACGGATGATCGAGAAGCCTCCATCGCGGCGACCCATGCTTCTCTGAATCCCTCGTATGCGCAAAATGTTTCGGCCCTTCTGTTTCTGGAAGAACGCCGCCTCCTCTTGGTGATCCATCACTTGTCGGTGGATGTGTTGTCATGGTCTGTTGTGTTGTCAGACCTCGCACAGCTCTATACCGATCCGACGACACTGCCTCCGCAGACTGGCACCAGTTTCATGGCCTGGGCCCGCCGGCTCACAGCACTCCTCCACCACGAAGACGTCTTGCCCAGTGTTGACTTCTGGATGGCGCGGCTTGCCGGGGAAGTCAAACCGCTGTTGCCGGCCATTGGTCGCCAAGCAGGCATCGAAGCGGATGTCGCAACGTTGCGAGCGCGACTGGACCGGACCGTGACGCTGCATCTTCTGTCGGCGGGAGCATCAGCCTATGGACTGAGCATGGATGAGATCTTGATCCTGGCGATTCTAGAAGAGGCAAAAAGCCGTAATGCCGCTCCCCTCCGAATCGATCTCGAACGGAATGGTCGCGGATTGGATCTCGATGACATGGACATCAGCTGCACCGTCGGCTGGTTCACAGCTGTCCTGCCGTTGCGTCTTCCTGCCGCACAGGATATTGACGGCCAAGCAAGGTTGATCCGCACCCTTATCGATGAGCAGCCAGTGGCCGGCCTTGGTTTCGGGCTGGCACGTGAACTCTCACCCATGAGTCCAATCTTGGCCACGCTTCCAGAAGCCGACCTGCTGGTGAATTATGTGGGCGCTCCGAAAGACTGGAACAGTGCACCTTGGCAGCCCGCTGATGAATCGGCGGGCAGTTCCATTGCGGCAGGGGTGAAACGCACCCATCTTCTGGAACTCAATGCCGGGGTGATTGGCGGGGAGTTGCGGTTGGAAATCAATTTCCCCGACCGACAAGGTGCGCGTGAAGAAGTGGCGCGATGGCTCGTTTCGCTCCAGCAGACCATCACTTCCCTTGCTCACCAGGCCCAGCAGCGCCGTTTCCCTGGTCAATGGCCACAGAATTGCCTCGAAGTGATCCCCGCCACTCCATCCCAGAGCGCCATCTATTGGCATAGTCAGCGGCAATCATTGACCTATCATGATCAGCTTCTTTTCCTGATCTTAGGACCAATTGACCCCAAGCATCTGCGCGAAGCATTCCTGCAGGTCGTTGCCAATCACGATGCGCTTCGTTCCATCTTCTTGGCCGATGCTAGCGATCAGGTCCATCAAATCATCCTGGATACCCTTCCACCCAAATGGTATTGCCTCGACTTCAGCGATCGGCAGCCTGAGCAGGGGCTGAGTGATCTCCGCGACTTGGCCGCTGGGGATCGGGCCCAACCTTTCGACCTTTGTACAGGCCCCATGCAGCGCATCCACCTGGTCAGGATGCACGATGGCAGCCACCGCCTGCAGTGGAGCTGCCACCACCTGATCACAGACGGCTGGTCGGTGTCTGTGGTCATGGAAGAATGGTTGGAACGCTATGCCGCCCTTGTCGAGCAACGGGACCCTGTGCTCGCGTCTGCGGCCCCACTGGCTGATGTCATGCGCGCCCGTCGGGCCCAGATCGGCAGCAGGGAATGGCTGACTGATTTGCTGAAGGATGGCGATTTTCCACGACTTGCGGATGCCACTGCGGGGGTTGATGACAGTCATTTGCCTAGGCTGCACCAAATACAGCTTGAAGAGCCCCAGGTTGCGCGTCTGAAATCTTTCGCGCAAGGTTTAGGAGTGAGTGTAGGGGTGCTTCTCCAGGCTGCTTGGGGAATTGTTTTAGGCCGCTTACTCGATAATGATCGTGTTGTTTTCGGCCTGCCCATGGCCGGCCGGCCTCTCCATGTCGCCGGTGCAGACCGTAGTGTGGGCATGTTTGTAAATACCCTGCCTGTCAGGACAGATGTCGCTGCTGGCATCACAGTGAAGGAACTGCTTGAAAACCTACAGTTTCAAGCCGCCCAAAGAGAGGCATACTCCTTCACGGATGTGAGTGCGGTACTTCAGTCTGAAGACGATGTCATCAGCTTGCCTTTCGATACTATTATGTTGGTGCAGAACTATCCATTCCCGCGCAGCCTTGCGGCGGCTGGTGTTTCGATAAGTCTCTTGAATGTTGAGGAGTCAACAGAGTTTGTCGCGACACTTGTTGCTGAGCTGACCGGCAACTTTCTATTCAAGTTGGTGCGGGATCCTTCTCGTCTGAGCCATGCGTCGGCTCAGACTCTTCTGCAAAAGTTTGTGGATGCGCTGGTCTGGATGATGTCATCACCGGATAGACAGCTAGGCGAGTTTGATAAGCCACAGCGGAACCTTCCACGCCCGGTCGCCTCTGAGCCCATGGTTCTTTTTACTCGGCAAGTCGAACATTGGGCCGAACTCGCTCCCGATTCCTTGGCAATCGTCGATTCAATCCGCAATCTGACTTACGCAGACTTGTGCCGTGAGATGCTCGCTTTTTCCCGGCATCTCGTTGCCTCAGGCATTCAGCGAGGAGACCGACTTCTGTTGGCTTTGAAGCCATCCGCTGATTATGTCGTGGCCTTCCTTGGCTCCATGATTGCTGGCGCGACGGTCAGCGCACTTGACAACACTTATCCAGAAACTGCTAAGATCGCCCAGATCAATGATTACCAGCCTAAAGTCTTTATCAGCGGAGCAGAAGAACAGACTTTTTTGCGCACCTATGCCCCTGAAGCGATCCCCATCGTCCTGCCTTTCCAGGGAGAAGTGAGCACTGCTGTGGATTTGCCCGAACTGCATCCAGAGGATCCCGCCTATCTGATTTACACCTCAGGGTCGACGGGCAAGCCCAAGGGTTCCTTCTGTCCCCATAGAGGCCTGGCTTCCCTGGCCCGCAGTCAACGCGTTTTGTTTGCTCTAACGCCCCTTGACAACGTCCTGCAGGCGGCTTCATTGGCGTTCGATGCAAGCGTTTGGGAAATAGCGTTGGCACTTGGGGCGGGGGCAACGCTTTGCATTCCCGCGCCAGATGCTGTCAGGGCTGGAGAGGAACTGGCCAGCTTTCTTGCCGACCAGATGATTAGTGTGGCAACGTTCCCTCCATCTGTTCTGGCCACCCTTCCTCCCGTGGCCATGCCCAATTTGCGTGTCCTCATCGTTGCCGCTGAAGCTTGCCCCCCTGAACTGGCGCAACGTTGGGGACGGGGCAGAAGATTCTTCAATGCCTATGGTCCGAGCGAGGCGAGCATTTGCGCCACTGTTCACGAAGGAATGGCTGATGGGTTTGATGTGCCGATCGGCCGGGCGATTCCCGGTGTTGAAACTTATGTTACCGATCGTTGCCTGCGCCCTCTCCCTGATGGCTTTGCAGGGGAACTGGTCATTGGCGGCGTCGGGGTTGGTCTGGGGTATTGGAACCGACAGGATCTCACTCAGGAACGTTTCCCACTCGACAGCCTTGGACACAGCCCAGGTGGCCGTCTCTATCGCAGTGGCGACCGGGTGCGCCGTGATCCCGACGGAACTTTTCATTTTCTGGGCCGTGTTGATCGACAGATCAAAATGCGCGGTTTCCGTATCGAGCCGGGGGAAATAGAAAGCTCTCTCGTGCGGATGAAGGGGGTGGAGCGCGCTGTGGCGGGTGTTCGGCGCCTGGCTAATGGCGAGCACGTTCTGGTCGCGTGGCTGGTGGTGCAACCAGACATCGATCTTGCTGCCGTCAGAGTCAGGTTGCGGCAAGACCTTCCGGCCCATTTGGTGCCCCATCACCTTCTGATCGTCGACTCCATTCCCCTGATGCCCAGCGGCAAGATCGATTGGAATGCATTACCCATTCCCTCCGCACCAAGCCCAGCTATCGAGCTGCAGCCACCCCCCTCGGATGAGCTGGGCATTGTTCTTCAGCATTGGCGTGACGTGTTGCCTTCTGGCGCTTCAAGTGCGGATGCCAACTTCTTCGATGCTGGAGGCGATTCTCTCCTGCTCGTGAAACTCCTCAGCTTGATTGCCAAGACCACTGGCGTGCGCTTGCGCACTTCGCAAGTGATTGCCAGGCCGTCCCCACAAGCTATCGCTTCCTTGCTCAAAGAGGCTTGGACAACTCGTATCCGACCCGAGTCTGAGAAAATCGCAACGGCGAAATCTAAGACGGCTCTTCCTATCCCCCCCCTTCTCCAAGGATCTTCCACCGCAGACTCACTCAACACAGGCCAGCCAATTGCCATTATTGGTATGGCGGCTCGTTTTCCTGGCGCCCCCGACCTTGATGCTTACCGCAATCTCCTTCGCGAGGGAAGGGAAGGGTTGTCACGTCTTGAAGCACAGCAAATGCTTGAAGCTGGTGCAAAAGCTGATGCCATCCGTCATTCTGAATGGGTTCCGGTGGGTGGTCTGCTCGACGATCCTGAGACGTTCGACTACGAGATCTTTGGTATCAGTCGCAAGGAAGCGACACTGCTGGATCCTCAACATCGTATTTTCCTTGAAGCTGCATGGCACGCCCTGGAAGATGCCGGCTATCCAGGACGCAGTACCGCTCGTGATTGTGGTGTTTTTGCGAGCTGCGGTATGAACCACTGGCTGCGGGAGGTTTTGCTCCCGCATGGCGAGTCCATGGAGGGATCTGCTGGCTTCCACCTTGCAACGGCTAATGAAAAAGACTTTCTGGCTCCCCAGATCGCCTACCGTTTGAACCTCACTGGTCCAGCGCTGACCGTCCAGACAGCCTGCTCCAGTTCCCTCGTCGCCATCGCCACCGCTGTTACCGCCTTGCGTGCGGGTGACTGCGAAATGGCTCTCGCCGGGGGGGTGTCCGTTCCGATGCCTCAAGGGCGTGGCTATCGCTATGAACCCGACATGATTTTGTCTCCCGATGGGCATTGCCGCCCCTTTTCTCAAGAGGCCTCTGGCACTGTTCCCTCTTCGGGTGTCGGCGTTGTCTTGCTCAAAAGTCTCGACAAAGCTCTTGCTGATGGAGATTCCATTCATGCGGTCATCCGTGGGATTGGAACGAGCAATGATGGATCAGGCAAGATGGCCTTTTCAGCACCAGGAGTTGAGGGGCAGGCCAAAGCCATCCGCTGCGCACTTGCCGATGCGAGGTTGTGTCAAGAGGAGATCGACTACATTGAAGCGCATGGAACGGGAACTCCCCTTGGAGATCCGGTCGAAGTCCTTGCCTTGTCGCGCATTTTCAACGGCCGAACGGAGCCCCTACTCCTTGGCTCAGTGAAGAGTATGATCGGTCATTGCGACGCAGCGGCAGGTGTTGCTGGTCTGATCAAGACAGCCCTTGCCTTGCAAGAAGAACAGATTCCAGCAAGCCTGCATGTTGATCAGCTTAATTCCAAGATCAATTTTGCCTCTGGCCCGTTTGAAGTGGTCTCGCGATCCCGTCCCTGGCCCAATCACGATCGACCTCGACGCGCGGGAGTCAGCTCCTTTGGCATCGGCGGCACGAATGCCCATGTGATTTTGGAATCGGTACCCGAGAAGGCCAAAGGAACAGAAACGCCGTCACCCCATCTTCCGATTGTCCTCACTGGTCAAACCGAGGAAGCTATCTCGCGACAGCTAGAAGATATCACCACCGCCATCGGCAGCTCATCCCCATCGAAGTGGCCTTCCATCGCAAGCACCTTGTGGGCGAGAGCCAGCAGGCTTCCCCTGCGACGCGCTTTTGTCATCGATTCGCCCGCAGATCGACTGGTTCCCGTGAGCGAGAGCCCTCGCAGGGTCTCCACCGCACCGAAACTTGCTTTCCTGATGCCTGGCCAAGGAAGCCAGAGTCCGAGCATGGCCGATAGTCTTTATCGCCACGCGACGGAGTTTCAGGAACACCTCGACAGCTTCAGCCGCCGACTTGAGCCCCATCTCGGGCGATCCATCAACGATATGTTGTACGGGGCTGATTCTCTCTCTGCCGAGGATCTCAACAACACTCGCGTGGCACAGCCGCTGATCCTGGCCGTGTCAGTTGCCTCTGCTCGCCTGTGGCAGGCCCGTGGTCTGACGCCTGACGCCCTGCTTGGCCATTCGATTGGTGAAATTGCCGCTGCCCATCTTGCAGGGGTCATGGATCAGGAAACCGTGATCAGATTTATCGTTGCACGGGCCAATCTCATGGCACGACAGCCTCGTGGTGCCATGCTCGCCATTGCGATGACGGAGGAAGCATGCCGTCGATTCGTACGGGATGATCTCTGCCTGGCCGCTGTGAATGGGCCCTCCCAATGCGTGCTTTCTGGGCCCACGGAACAGATCGAATCATTGGAACATGAGCTTGCAGAAAGCACCACAATCTGTCGCCGCTTGAGGGTCAGTCATGCGTTCCACTCTTCGATGATGACGGAGGCAGCCGAGCAACTTGTCGACGTGCTGCGCGGCGCTTCCCTCTCTCCTCCGAGGATTCCAATCGTCTCTACAATCACCGGAGAATGGCTCACGGATGAGCAGGCTGTGGACCCACAGTTTTGGGCTGGGCAGTTGACCAGGACTGTGCGGTTCAGCTCGGCGCTTTCCACATTGCAGGCAAAAGGCATTTCTCTTGGTCTTGATTTGGGTCCTGGCCGTGTGGTCGGTGACATGGCTCGCACTTGCGGCCTGGAGAGTGTTTCCTCCATGGGCCTGGATTGCAATGCAACTCGGGCTTGCAACGTGCACCTTCAAGTCATTGCGAACCTCTGGGAGCGTGGAGTGCCGTTTGACCTGCCCTCCTCTTCCGGCCGATCTGTGGCGCGGCTCCCCGGGTATCCTTTTTCGCGTTTTCGTTGTGCGCCAGACCGGCTGAACACTTCTGCAGAGAATGCTCCTGAACTGCGTTATTACGCTCCGATACTGGAATCGCTGCCAGAACCCGAATCCTTCATTTCTCCGCGCCTTACTTTCCTGACAAGTGATGGGAATGACTGGGGGACGAAAGCGGCCGATGTGCTACGCAATCTTGGGGCGGACTTGAGGATCCACCATCGCTCCAGTGACAAGGTATCGGGCTCCGATTGTCTTGCCCAGGAGCGCAGCGATTGGGATCGGGCCTTTCGCCAAATGCCCGCCGCTCCAAATACGATCGTTTTCCTTGCCGAAGCAGAAAGCTCCACGGTTAACGATCTTAGAGGTGCCATAGCACCAACTCTCCGCCTGATGGGACTCATCCAGGCGCTGCAACACCACTATCCAGGTCAGCCCTGCCGTGTGATCTCCTTGACCTTGTCCCACGGTCCGACATCACCTGGACTGGCGGCCAGCCTTGCCGCAGGTCAGATCGCCAGGGTGGAACATCCCGAGATCGACATCCAGCTGATCGATTCCGACTCCTCCGACCACATCAGCCGGGCTTTGCGCCATGGCCTGGCAGGATCGCCCCATGAAGGCCCCATTCTTCTGCGGCGAAACGGAGCCTTCCGCCAGGCGTTGCAATCTGTGCAACCTTCTCCCGCAACGTCCTGGACGGGGCTCACGAGGGGGAGCCTGCTGGTGACAGGCGGGTTTGGCCATCTCGGCCCCGTCCTGGCTCATTCGCTCGCTGCATTCAATGATGTCACTGTTGTTTTGCTAGGCCGCACGGTTCATCCTGAGGTGGCGGAAACCTTTCATTCACGCGGCATCCCCTTGCGTTGTCATGCCCTCGACTTGGCGAACACCCCTGCCGTGCGAGAGTTGGTGCAAGACCTCGCCGCTGAGGGAAAGCCGGTGAGAGGAGTCATCCACGCTGCTGGCGTTGCCGATTTTGGCGGCATCATTCTGCGTCGAACCCAGTCTGACATGGAAGAAGCATGGTCTGGCAAAGTCGGCGGTCTGCTTTCGCTGGAGACCGCTCTTATCGGGAGCGAGCTTGATCTCTTTCTTCTTTGTTCCAGCCTTGGTTCATTTCTTCCTGGGTCCAAGTTTGGGCAGGTTGGCTACGCATCAGCAAATGCTTACCTTGATGCTGCTGGGGATCTACTTGTTCGACGCCATGGTTGGCCTGTGAAGGTGGTGAACTGGGACGATTTCTGTGAGGGCGGCATGTCAGTGAAAGCGGCTGCATCTCGCGGTTTGAAAGCACCCGATTCATCCTCAGGCCTCACTAACCTTCAAGTCGTAGAAGCCACTGCACAAATTCTGGTATCTCCCCACCAACGGCTGGCCGTGACAGTGCACCAACTCCCGATGCTGATGCAGCAAATCAATGGTCACACGCCGCCAGTCACTTCTAGCACCTCGCGGGAATCGAAATGCACTGCTGTGTCAACTTCGTCCCATGCCTCTGAATCGCACGCCAATTCTTTGCTTGCTGCAATCATGTCTGCTTTTGGCATGGTCCTGGGTGAAGAGGAGATCAACGAAGATACAAATTTCTTTCTTGCCGGCGGTCATTCTCTTCTTGCTCTTCAGGTCATAGGCCAGATTCGTGAAGAACAACGGCTTGAAATTGGTTTGTTGGATCTTTTTGAAGCTCCAACACCGCGGTTGCTGGCAACTCGTCTGATCCAACGGCTTTCGAATTTCAAACGCACATGACAGTGACCTACCTCCTGCGGCAAGACGTTGTCATTGAGCCATTGATCGCACGCTGGCATGCGTGGAGCCACCTCGTCTCTCCAGCAACCTGCGCTCTTCATTTTTCGAACAGAAATCTTCCTATCATGCGATCCTATGTGGAGGCGCCTGAAGTTCATCAGGCCGCATGTGACGATCCTGATCTCCTTGGAGGTCAATTTCTGGATCTGGGTGGAGAGAGGGTCAACGAGATCGCTGCATTGATTCAGTCTACAGAAGTGGCGCTTGCCCCTTTGCTGGCACTCTCTGACGCCTTGCTTCATGCTTGGAAGTTGCTGCGGGACTATCAGGATGGGCGCTCATTAGCTGATGTCTACAGTCGACTTGATCCCGCCCTTTGTGGATATGTTGAATTCGTCTATAGCCCATCAGGATCTCCAGATTTGCGATTGTTTGAGCCAATGCTTTATCGGTCGCCTGTCTATATCCCAACCCTACAAGGAGCCCTTATCCATGAGATGCCAGAGGAGGAACGAAGTTTTGTGCTTTCAACTCCAAGGCTCGACACTGCGCACAGCTTTTATTTAGCCCGTCCCTTTGTTGACCACTCCTATGACCTTCTTGGCAGGCTTCGGGTTCAGCCCCAGTCTATGGAGGTCATCCAAGGCACCCTTGGGTTGTCCGTTCAGGAGTCGGAAGACTTTCTTCGCTTTTTGGTTCAGGCTGACAGTCCGATCTCTGCACCGAAACCAGAAGCGAGATGTCGATACTTTGGTCATGCTTGCATCCTTGTTGAAACTTCTTCTGGACAATCTGTCATTGTTGATCCTGTTGTTGCCTATGCCAGCAATCGGATGCCATCGCGCTATTCGATGGCAGATCTACCCGAGACAATTGACTACGCATTGATAACTCATAACCATTCTGATCACCTCCTTCTGGAGTCGTTGCTTGCCTTGCGTTGGCGCATTAAAACTGTTCTTGTTCCGTCGACGGGTGGCAGCCTTGTCGATCCGTCTTTGCGGCTTGCATTGCAAGCCGTTGGCTTCCATGACGTCCGCTGTGTTGATTGTTTGGATTCAGTCGTTGATGGTGATCTAATAATCAGCGCTATTCCATTTATGGGTGAACATGGTGATCTTGATATTCGTGGTAAGACGGCTTGGTCGGTGACAGCGGAAGGCCAACAACTTGTCTTTGCGGCTGACAGCAACAACCTCTGCTCAAGTATGTACCAGCATTTATCAGATGAGTTGGGGCGCATTCGGATCCTGTTTTTGGGTATGGAGTGCAGAGGAGCGCCCATGAGTTGGCTCTATGGACCCCTTCTTCCTGAGCCTCTTGCCAGGGAAATCGACCAGTCCAGGCGACTGGACGGTTCGAACGCGGATCGTGCCATCGCCCTTGTGAAGGCCCTTGATGTCGTTGAGGTCAAAATCTATGCCCTTGGAATGGAGCCATGGATGAAATTTATCTCCTCTCTTCAACATTCCCCAGATAGTCCTGCCCTTCAGCAATCGGATATATTCATAGATCGATGCCGCAACCTTGGCATCTTTGCAGAGCGCCTTTTTGGCCAATGGGAATGTCTGTTGCAAGAGGATGAGGAAATTACCATCTAAAAAAGGCAAACTCCCGATAACAGGCTGAGACCGGCCCTGCCAAAAGTCTCCTCCCGACTCGGCGTGATGGCACCATGACGGCCTGTCTGGTCGCCCCCCGATGGCGCTCACCTCTGCCGACCCCCTCCCCTCCTGGCGCGAGGGCCCAGCCAAGGCTGCTTTTCTGGCTTTTGTGGCGCGGGTGTGCGCCGAGGGTTCGGCGGATTGGGTTCCCGAGGCGGAGCGCATTGCCGTGGTCGACAACGACGGCACCCTCTGGCCCGAGCATCCGCTGCCGTTTCAGGCCGCCTTTGCCTTCGACGAACTCCAACGCCGGATCGTTTCCCAACCCAGCCTGGCGGAGGAGCCCATGGTGCGGGCGGCTCTGGCGGGCGATCTGGCCACGCTGCTGGCGGGCGATCACTTCGAGGGCCTGTTGCGGATCGTTGCCCTCACCCACGCGGGGATGACGGTGGACGACTTTCAGCGCGCCGTTGCGGCCTGGATGGCCAGCGCACGGCACCCCCGCTTCGGCCGGCCCTATGACGCGCTCCCCTACCGGCCGATGCAGGAACTGTTGCGCCACCTGCGGGCCCATGGCTTCAAAACCTTCATCGTCTCGGGTGGTGGCGCTGATTTCATGCGCGTGTGGGTGGAGCGGGTGTATGGGGTGCCGCCGGAGCGGGTGGTGGGTTCCACGGCCCGCACCACCTTCACCCTGGGCGAGAGCGGCCCGCAATTGACCAAAACCCTCGACATGCTTTTCGTCAACGACCCTGGCGGCTAGCCTGCGGGCATTCATCTGTTCATCGGTCGTCGTCCCTTGCTCTGTTGCGGCAACAGCGATGGTGATCTGCAGATGTTGCAGTACACCACCATCCAAAATCCACGCCCGAGTCTCGGCCTGCTCGTGCACCACACCGACGCGGAGCGGGAATACGCCTATGACAGGGTCTCCACCAGCACGGGCAAGCTCGACAAGGCCCTGGCCCTGGCTCCGCGGCATGGATGGGTGGTGGTCGACATGAAGCGAGACTGGGCGGAGGTGTTCGACGGGGTCTGACGGGGACGGGACCGCCATGGGCACCCGCCCCCCCTCCTGGCTTCTGGACGGCGTGTGTGGCATCCACCATCGGGAAGGTGGCGTTGCCCCACCCCTCGCCTGTCAGCAGGGGCGGGGCCCCCTCCCGGGGACGGGCGGCCTCGCCGGCCGCAAAAGCGGCGTCTGCCCATCGCAGCAGCATGGCTCCAAGCACGCCGCCATCCGTCTGGTCCTCCGGTCGCAGGTTGAAGTGGTCGCCGCCGTTGACGAGCACCAGTTGGTGGCCCGCCCGCGCCGCGCCGCGCAGCGGATCGATGGCTTCCGGATCCGGCGGCACCACCCAATCACGGCTGCCGCTCACGAGCAGCACGCGGGCATTGAGATCGGCTCCAGATCCTCGCGGAAACAGCAGGGACGCCGGGGGGCTGACCGCCGCGGCGGCGATCACCCGCGGGTCGCGGATGGCCGCCTTGCTGACGCCATTGATCCAACTGCACTGCAAGCTCCAGCTCAAGTTGCGGTTGGGGGCATTGAGATCACCGCACAGCTTGGCCAGGTTGGTGGCTGTCGGCCGGGCTCCCGCCAGCTGCAACACCGTGGTGCCTCCCCAGGAATGGCCGAACACCACCACTTGCTGGTTGTTGACCTTGCGGGTCAATCCGAGCGCGTCGACCTGATCAAGCGCCGCCTTGATGTCCAACGGGCGCAGGGCCAGCTCGTCCGCCGAGGGGGGCGGTTCCTCCCCGTTCAGAACCGCTTCCTGCTGGCTGCTGTCGCTGCCGGGATGGCGGGGGAGGATCACGCTGTATCCGCGGCTGGTCAGCAACCGCCCCCACCCCAAAAAACTCTTCGGATCATCCCAAAGGCCATGGGAGATCACGACCAGGTGGCCATTGCCGGGGGCTTGGGGGTCCATCACCACCACCTGCAAGGGTTGCGCGCGGTGGGCCACGTTGATGGCCACGGTGCGGGGCTGGGTCGTCGGGCCGGGCGGGACCGGTGTGGACGGTGGGGCGACTTTCGGCAGGCTGGCGATCAGGGCATCCGCCTCATCCCGCTGTTCCACCATGCGGGCGGCGATGGTCTTGGCACGGATGAGATCGAGGGTGAGCCGCCGCCCGGGAAGGGCTCGGATCAGGTTGAGCAGGGTGAGATCACCCGTGGCTGAGGCCTGGTCCAAGGCTTCCCGCAGTGTTTTGCCGGTGAGATCCGGCGGGCGCCCCTCCACCTTGCCGATGGAGGAGAGCACGAGCATGGCCTGATCCAACAGGGGCGAGCCCACCGATCCATCCACAACGCGGGTGAGGCTCAGCGGCACGGGCTGATGGAGCACCTCCCAGAGTTGACGTCCCAAGGTGCCGTTGGTTGCCCGGTCCAGCTCCGCCAGGTCGCTGTTGCCCGCGCGCAGGGCCTCCAGGCTGGTCAGTTCGCTCACCTTCACCGTGAGGTCGGTCTCCACCATCGGAATCCGCAACACCACCTCCTCCAGGGCCCGGGCGGGGGCCTGGGCTGCGATGGGAAGGGCGGCGCCAAGGGCCATCAACAGAGCGGCCAGCCGCTTCCTCGCCAGAGCGGCATCGGCAACAGGACAACGCATGCGCGGGTCGGGTTTCGGCAGACACTCACGTTATGGGGCGGCCGGTGCGTGGATCCGGCCATGGATCAGTGCGGGCGCTCGCTGGGCGCCAGGGGAGGACCGGCGATCCGGGCGCTGGAGGCGGTCATCCGGCGGCCCAGTCGCACCATGGCCAGGCCGGTGAGATTCATCCAGAGGCCGTACAACGCCGCGGGCACGGCCATCTCCGGCTGCCCCATGAAACCGGCCGTGATCGCGATCGCCAGGGTGCAGTTCTGGATGCCCACCTCCACGGCCAGGCAGATCTGTTGTGCCGGGGGCAGCCCTCCCCATCGACCGAGCAGGAAGCCCATCAGGGTGCCCAACCCGTTGAGCAGCACCACCCCGAGCCCGGCCTTCCAGATGAACTCGGGCAAGCGATGCCCTTCCCGCACCAGGAGCAACAGGATGATCAGGGCCAGCAGGCCGGTGGCCAGACGGCTCACCCGGGGCTCCAGGCGCAGGGCGATGGCCGGCCATCGCTGTCGCAGGGCCATGCCAATGGCGATGGGCACCAGGGTGATGAGCAGGATTTGCAGCATGGTGCCGCCGATCGGCAGATCCATCTCCGTTGCACGGCCCATCAGGAGCCGCAGGGCCAGATGGGCCAACACCGGAATGGTGACCACGGTCAGCAGGCTGCTGAGGGCCGTCAGGCTCACGGAGAGGGCCACATCGCCCCTCGCCAGATAGGTGATCAGATTCGAGGTGGGTCCGCCGGGGCAAATCGCCACCACCAGCAAACCCACCGCGATCGGTGGCGGCAGGGGCAACAGCCAGACGATGAGCACGCCGATCAGGGGCAGGGCCACCATCTGGCCGAAGAGGCCCGCCGTGATCGCCTTCGGTTCCCGCAGGATGCGTCGGAAGTCTTCCGGCACGAGCCCCAGGCCCATCCCAAGCATGATGGACGCCAGGGCCAGGGGGAGCAACAGGGAGAGAAGGGGCGTGTTCTCCATCGGGCTGCGGCTCAGCCGTTGCCGGTGCGGGCGATGTCGAGCACATCGGCCATGGAGCGGATCTGATCCATCGTGTCCTTCAGCTGCCCGTCGTCGCTCAGCTCCACGCGAAGGTCGATGCGGGCGGGCTTGCCGGCCATGGTGCGCACGCGAGCGTCGCTGACGTTGATGCGGTGGTCCGACAGACGGGTGAGGATGTCTTTGAGAACCCCGACCCGATCGAGCACCTCTATGCGGAGCTGCACCGGATAGCGGCGGCGTTGCTCCTCCGCCAGAACCGGATTCCAGCGCACCGGCAGGCGCCGTTCCGCCGGCACTTGGCCCAGATTGCCGCAGTCTTGGCGGTGGATCGTGATGCCGTGGTTGCCGAGGGCCACCGTGCCCACGATCAAAGCGCCAGGGAGAGGGCTGCAGCATCCGCCCATCCGGTATTCCAGCCCTTCCAGGCCCAGGATCGGGCTGCCGGAGGGCGAGGCGGCGGGGAGGGCGGTCTGGGCGGCGGCGGCCACGCCAGCGGCCACCTCCTCATTGCTCGGGGGCGGAGCGGCGGTGGCTGCCGCCAGCCGGATTTCCTCGCGCAACCGATGGACCACCTGCTGCTGCGTCACCCCACCAAAGCCGAGGGAGGCCAGCAGATCCTCCGTGCCCAGGAGGTTGCAGCGGCGGGCCACCCGCGCCATCGCCTCGCTTCGCAGCAGGGCATCCAATCCCTCCCGGCCCAGCTCCCGCTCCAGCAGCTCGGCGCCCCGCTGGATGTTGTCTTCCCGGTGGCAGCGCTTGTACCAGGCGCGAATGCGGTTGCGGGCGGTGGGAGTGGCGACAAAATTCAGCCAATCCAGGCTGGGATGGGCTGATTTGGCTGTGATCACCTGCACAAAATCACCGTTGCGCAGCTGGGTGGCCAAGGGACAGAGGCGATCGTTGATCCTCACACCCTGGCAATGATTGCCCACCTCCGAGTGAATGCGATAGGCGAAATCCACCGCCGTGGAGCCCTTGCGCAATCCCACCACATCCCCTTTGGGAGTGAAGACAAACACCTCCTCATCAAACAGATCCTCCTTGATCGAGGCCAGGTAGTCGCTGCTGTCTTCCGCGCCTCCGTCCTTCTGCCAATCCACCAGCTGCCGCAGCCAATTGAAGCGCTCCGTGTCGCCCGTGGCAGGGGAGCCGCCCTCTTTGTATTTCCAGTGGGCGGCGATGCCGAATTCGGCCACCTGGTGCATCTCGGCGGTGCGAATCTGCACCTCGATGGGGCGATGGCGCCCGATCACGGCGGTGTGCAGGGATTGGTAGCCGTTCGGCTTGGGCAGGCCGATGTAGTCCTTGAAGCGCCCCGGAATGGGTCGGAAGGTGTCGTGCACCACCGCCAGGGCTCGGTAGCAGCTGTCGACCGTGGGGCAGAGAATGCGCAGGGCGGCGATGTCGTAGAGCTCATGAAATGCCTTCTGCTGGCGTTGCATCTTGCTCCAGATGCCATAGAGATGCTTCGGACGGCCACTCACCAGGCAATGGTCCAGGCCGGCGGTGGCCAACCGCTCCCGCAGCAGCCCCGTTGTCACCCCCAGCCGCTCTTCCCGCTCGCTGCGCTTGGTGGCCACCGACTGCTGGATCTCCCGGAACGCCTCGGGTTCGAGCACCTTGAAGGCCAGATCCTCCAGTTCCCACTTGAACCGCCCAATTCCAAGACGGTTGGCCAGCGGGGCGTAGATCTCGCGCGTTTCCCGAGCGATGCGCTGCTGCTTCTCCGGCTTGAGAGCACCGAGGGTGCGCATGTTGTGCAGCCGATCGGCCAGCTTCACCAACACGACGCGAATGTCACTGGCCATGGCCAGGAACATCCGCCGCAGGTTTTCCGCCTGGGCTTCGGTGTGGTTGGTGAAGTGGATGCCACCCAGCTTGGTGACCCCCTCCACCAGGGCGCGCACTTCCGCGCCGAAATGCTCCTCCAGTTCCCGGGGGGTCACCTCCGTGTCCTCCACCACATCGTGGAGGAAGCCCGCAGCGATCACAGACGCGCTCGCACCGATGTCGCGCAGCAGATCGGCGACAGCGATCGGATGCACGATGTAGGGCTCGCCCGTGGCGCGGAATTGGCCCTCGTGCAGCTGAAAGGCGAAATCAAAGGCGGAAGCCAGCAGGGCTTCGGTGTCGGTGGGGCAGCTGTCGCCCGTGCCGGGGGGCACATGCCTGACGCATTCCTTGAGCCACTCCGGCAGGGCCACGTCGTAGTCGGCCGGCTCGTGGATCAAGCGCCGACGCATGGGAATCCCGTCGTCGGCGGGCGAAGAGGGTGCGGGCTTCCCGGAAGGAGAGGAGGGGGCGGGGGGCGCTCCGGGGGCATCCGCCGCGGCGCTCCCGTCGTCTGGAGCGATCCGGTCGGGGACGGTCCGGAGCATTGACCTCTCCCTCACGGTTCATGCATCGTAAACAAGAGGCCACCCCTTGGTGACGCCAAGCTGGTGTGAGTTTCCATGCCGCCATGGCGCCAACTCCCACCACCACGCGCCCCCGGGAGGCGGCCCCGGAGCCCGTGCTCGCCCTGCGGCACCTGCGGGTGCACTACCCCGGCGCTCCCACCGCCACCCTCGACGGGCTGGATCTGAGCCTGTGGCGGGGCGATCGTCTGGCCCTGGTGGGCCCGTCCGGCTGCGGCAAGAGCACCGTCGCCCGGGCGGTGCTGCAGCTGCTGCCTCCCGGCAGCGCCTGCGAGGGGGGCCTGGAGCTGGCGGGGCAGGACCCGCGCCGGCTGGAGCGGGGCGCCTTGCGGCACCTGCGGGGGGAGGCCGCGGGCCTGGTGTTTCAGGATCCCATGACCCGCCTCAACCCCCTGCTCACCGTGGGGGAACACCTGCGCGACACCCTGGCCGCCCATCGGCCCGGCGATCGGCGGGCCCTGCGGACCCGGGCGGAAGAGCTGCTGGGGCGCGTGGGAATCCCCCCGGCCCGCTATGGCAGTTACCCCC
>JBKDTB010000119.1:0-9744 GCA_046340515.1 Cyanobacteriota bacterium
CGTGTCCATTCCAGGGGCCCGCAGCATCCATCAACACGCTCCTTTTCGTGTGGTTTATTGTGGTCGACTTTGGGAGCATCAAAAGCGAATTTCATTGGTGACGCAGACATTGATCAAGGCTTGTCGGTTGAAGGATGTCAAGATTCAGGCCACATTGATTGGTGAGGGCTATTGCAAAGCTGACTGCGAACAAGTGGTGAGCGAAGCTGGACTGACGGGTCGCATTTCCTTTTTGGGCCGGCAGTCCTTTGCTCGCATCCAAGCGGAACTCCTGCAAAGTCAAGCCATTTTGTTGATGTCTGATTTTGAGGGTCTGCCGGTGGCCTTGTTGGAGGCCATGGCTGTTGGGGTGGTGCCGGTGACTCGGTCCATTCCGAGCGGAATTCCTGAGTTGGTGCGTCATCGTGAAACCGGACTGCTGACCACAGAACACCCTGATGACGCGGCCGCCGCCATCGGCACATTGGCCCGTGATCGTCACCTCTGGAACCATTGTTCCAACCAAGCCAGGGCCCTGGTCCTCGAATCATTCAACCAAGATCGCAGTCACAACAGCTGGTACATCCTGCTGAAAAATCTTCAAGAAAAGGCTGAGATCAAGTATCCAATCTCCAGCTTCCATGGTGTCAGATTGTCACGGCTGTCTCCCTTCCTCCAGGGCGCACACCACAAACCACCGTTTTGGCGCTCCAAGAAGCTGGCTCAAGGCCTCAACATGGGCATGGCCATCCTGAAGGGAAAGCTGAAAAAAGTCTTGAAGCCCTCCGCTTGAGACCGCAGCCAAGGGCAAAAATGCTTGTTCTCCTCGCTGTTGAGAAGCGGAAGCCATAAACAGCCTTGGCTCCCGCCGCAAGAAGTGTTCGCTCCCCTTTGACCGGATCGCTTGAACAGTGTCGTTCAGCGATCAACAGATCCCATGATCACATCGATCGACCCGAGGATGGCCATGATGTCGGCCACTTTGTTGCCTTTCAGAATATGGGGCAAGATTTGGAGATTGTTGAGATCAGCGGCGCGGATCTTGAACCGCCAAGGGGTTACGTCATCATTTCCCTGGATGAACACGCCGATCTCACCTTTGCCGGATTCAAGGCGAGTGTAGAGCTCGCCGGAGGGAATCTTGAAGGTGGGGGCAACCTTTTTGGCGATGTATTGATAGTCAAAGCCATAGGCTTCGCTTTGCTTGCCCTCTGCCAGCCGCTTGGCTTCCAGATTTTCCGTGGGCCCACCGGGGATCATGCGAATGGCCTGCCGCAGGATCTTGAGAGATTCCCGCATCTCCTTCAGGCGAACCCGATAGCGCGCATAACAATCGCCCTCCTTCTCCCAGGACACCGACCAGTCGAAATCGTCATAACACTCATAGTGGTCCACCTTGCGCAGGTCCCAAGGCACGCCGGAGGCGCGCAACATGGGCCCGGAAAGGCTCCAGTTGATGGCTTGCTCCCGGGTGATCGTGCCCAAGCCTTCGATCCGTCGACGGAAAATGGGATTGTTGGTAATCAACTTTTCATACTCATCAATCTTTGGGCCGAACCAATCGCAGAAGTCGGCACATTTCTCCAACCAGCCATAAGGAAGATCCACGGCCACTCCGCCGATCCGGAAATAGTTGTTGTTAATCAGCCTCTGCCCGGTGGCGGCTTCCCAGAGGTCGTAGATCATCTCCCGTTCGCGGAAGATGTAGAAGAATGGCGTTTGGGCCCCCACATCCGCCAGGAAAGGACCCAGCCACAGCAGATGGTTGGCGATCCGGTTCAGCTCAAGCATCAACACCCGGATGTAGCTGGCACGCTTTGGCACCTTCACGTCAGCCAGCCGTTCGGGCGCGTTCACCACGATCGCTTCATAAAACATGCCCGCCGCGTAGTCCATGCGGCTCACGTAGGGCACGTACATCACACTGGTGCGATTCTCAGCAATCTTCTCCATGCCGCGATGGAGATAGCCGATCACCGGCTCACAATCCACCACATCCTCCCCATCCAGCGTGACCACAAGCCGCAACACTCCGTGCATCGAAGGGTGATGGGGCCCGAAATTGACCACCATCGGCTCGGTGCGTGTCTCGAGCTGGGTCATGGGAGGGGATTCGGCCGTTGCGCCGGGATTCTAAGGAGTGCGAAGCCCTCCAGGCGGCTGGGTCGGGGGCCACATCCCTCTGGCCGGCGGGCGCCGACGCCCCTTGCCCTCCGGCCGCTCCCCGCACCTGTCCTTCCCCTCGTCCGCGGCACGGGCATGGAGCAGGCCGGCGGCATGGGGATGGAGAAGCCCCCCTGGCCGATCACCTCCGAGGGCACCGGCCACAGCAACGCCCAGAGCCCCCCCGCCCCGGCGATGCGGAGGCCAGGCCGAGGACCCTTCGGCGTTGGTTGCCGCTGGGGTCCCACGGCGCAGGCAGAGCGGCTGCGCTGGAGGCCGGCGGACCAACGGGCGCTTCCCTCAGGGCCGCCCTCTCAGCCATGGGAACTCTGGTGGGGGGGAGGCTCCGCAGCCGGGCCCTCCCGGCTTGCCACTTCGCCCTCCCGGGCAACTGACCTTCAAGGGGCTTGGGCCTGGTCAGATCCGATTCCATGAAAGCTCGATCTGAACGGGTGGCTCGCCCTGGGTCGGCCTGATCGCCCAGCCGGGTTGTCGCTGTTCCCCTTGGACTGCCACCCCGGATCGCCGGCGGCCATTTTTTGCGGCGGCTGTCGCACTCCAGGTGCCGTGATCTTGGCCCGATTCCCAAGGGCCAGGGATTTGGTTCAGACGATCGCTGACCTCCCGGGGTTGGGGAAGGTGTGGGGAACTGGATCCGGCAGGATTGGGCAGGCTTTGGATTTCGTCGTTGCGTCCATCGCCACTGACCAAAAGCGTTCGATCGAGTGGGCGGAAGGGATGGACGCCATGGCGGAGGCCGTCACGGCATCCCTGTTTCCCCATCGGGCTCTCCATGCTGAGTTCAATGGCTTCCGGCCCATGGGGCGGTGGCGAGAGATTCCACTCCTCAGCTGGCCAATGACCCAGGGCGTCACCTTCGCTTCCATCCGGATGTGTTCAGCCAGAGTGAGGCAATCGTTTTCGTCAGCCTTTGAAGAGAAAGGTCGATCAGCAGTACTGCTCATCAGATACATGTCCAACCAAGTGAGAGTGTTCTGCATGGTGTTGCCCATCCTCTGAGATTGGAATCATTGCACCGTTGCGCGGAAGCTCTGAGCTGGGTGTAGCCGCTTCCGTTTGTCAATGGCTCTGAAAACTGCCTTGATTTGGATGGCATGGCTCATGGAAATTCTCCTGTTCGAGGTGCCAGTGCGGAACCATGTTGCCCTTGCTGTGTTCAGCCATTGGTTGCTAGCAGGAACCGTCACGACAGTCATGAAGGAAGAGTCTTTGCTCCCATCGTTTGTTCTTTGCTTTCCCTCTCAAGCCGCTGCCATCCCTTGGCTGGCCAGATCGACTTGCAATTCTCTACTGAGAGTTGATTGGCTGGTGCCGCTTTCGTGGCACATTGTCTAAACGAATATCGCCATCGGTATCCCCTGACCAGCTCTTCATCGATGATGAGTGTTCATTTACATAGTCATTTAGAACGGCCAACCGCAGTTTCCTTGTTGTGGCCAGGCCGAGCGGCTTTACTTTTTCCCTTGTGTATCGTATTGTGACAGTCTGCTCAGCGCTCAACGTGACGTGTTCCCGCAGCTCTCCGTCGCTGAAATCCCTTTCCTGCCCTCAGCCGCCCATCAGTTCGACCAGACTTCCTTACTTACCGCTCCAGCTATTTCAATGACGTTAAAACACTTTCCTTCCCTTGCCGCTGTAGTCATTGCTTCTTTTTTCCATTTCAGACCCCCTACGGATTGGGCTGTACTGGTTTGCGCCCCTCGCTGGTACTGCTCTCCTACGATCCCGCTTGATGAGCCTCCTCCTGCAGCCAACCCTTGCGATGGCGCCCATCCATCACCTGTGCGCCAGCAGCAGTCATGGCTACACCGTTGGCTGGGTGATGTCTTGTCAGCTCTCTTTCGATGGTCCAGTCATTCCCCCAGCCTCCGTCTTGAAGGGAAGGCGATGCGCATCCCAGAGGCGACGTCCATGCCTTCTGCCAGCAACGTGATCCCCTGCTTTGGTAATCCAGAACAATGACCGAAGATTCACTTTGTATTAGCATCTGATCGCCATGCATCTGGCAGCTTGGAATCCAGACGGTGGCCCGTATGGCAAGCACGATCGACATGACGGCAAGACACCTGCGATCCCATGGTTCAT
The DNA here is from genome assembly GCA_046340515.1 of Cyanobacteriota bacterium. Lineage (GTDB taxonomy): Bacteria > Cyanobacteriota > Cyanobacteriia > PCC-6307 > Cyanobiaceae > Cyanobium. Next base: position 4,249 of record JBKDTB010000119.1, read on the forward strand.
TGGCACCCTGCTGGCCCATACATTCAGTGTTCAGCTCTGTCTGTTATCGATTGATGAGGTCTCGTACTCTATCTCGATATGGCCTCTACACTCCTGTATGTTTCTCTATCTGTGGCCAGCTTAATATGTATCGAGATTTATTTATTCATCAAGGATGCTGTCCTCTTGAACCTATGCAACTATACACTCTCCACCCCTTTTGACCCATGATCTTCTAATTAACCCCTCCATCCCTTTTTCAAAGCTTAGAGTTTCATCTTTCATTTAGTCCTTCTACCCATGCCTAAACTCCAATCCTCTTTGCCCCCCAGCCTCAGTAAGCAATTCAGTGAATTCTTGAAAGTAGGCAACATTGACTCAGCTCGTTTCATCCTTGATCAAGCCATTGACAGACACTATCCACAGAATCTAATATCAAAATGGGAATTGGAACTTGCTGCACATTCCTATCCTCGTCACCATCCTTTAGAGATCTGCCAAAAAAATGGATCGAAAAGTGGTGCCGTTGATAACGATTTACCTCACCTTGGTGGTGGTTTAAGAGAAGAGTTAATCGATTCAATTCATCGTTTCTATCATAAAAGAAATCCTCTTATTGGTACGGATCAAATTCTTTCACTCGTAGAAAAAACACTATCGAGCTACGATCCGTTATCAAGGAGTGTACAGCTGCCTGATCTCACATCTGATGACCCTGAAAATAAATCCATCACCATAACCGAACTTGAATATTTGGAAGATAACCCAGATATCAAGATTGCCCATAGCAAAGGTATTGTTCTCTCCCCTATGGACCATTTAATCAGAAATGGTTATCTAGAAATTATGCAGGGTAATCGCGCCTGCCGTAAATTCTTTGATGTTCAAACTCGCAAAGCAAAAGCACTTACAATTGTTTCTGACGTCAGCTTTTTGTCGGATTCACAGATTAATACTCTCATTCAAAACAATGAAAATATGGCGGAAAACTTCGTTCTAAGTGTTAAAGATATGAAAGTTATTGATAGTAATAGACGAGAAATGTCTTTCCCCCGCTTTCTGTATCAAGCTCTTCCTGATATGCAAAATCTTTGCATTAGACTTGAAGATATTCGTTTGCTTGATTCGGCACAAAAGTGGCTTTCAGAGATTACGCTCACTCCAAAAACGGCGATCTATGGTCATAAGTCGATCGAAAATAATCCTCAGTATGCTCTCAGCATGTCCCGCGTCAATGCCCTGATTGATGACGTAACAAACGGATGTGTCATCGTTGATGTATTAAATGTTCTCGCTATTGTAAATGATTTAAGTGGCTATTCAACGGCAAAAGGATTTTATCACGCGCTGATCATTGCCTTACTCGACTCCGGGGTTACATTTCTGCATAAACATGAGTTTCTTTGCCAGTCTCCCAAGGCAACACACCCCTCTGCGCCGGATTTAAACTCTTACTGGTCTCCATTTTATTGGTCTACCAGTCTTGATGATCAGTCCATGAATACTCAAGTTCGGAAGGATTATGTGATCACCTGGCAGAAATATCTTGCTCGTCAATCGCCCCTTCAGCCGAATACCAAGTGGGAATGTTCGCACTTGTCATTGAGATATCGTTTTGAGGCAGATCCCGATCTTCAGATGGCAATAGTGATTCCCTTTAAGGATAAGATCAATCTTCTTGTAGACTGCGTCCATTCTATTTTTAGTCGCCGGGAGAATGTGCGCCTCAAAGTCTATGCAGTGGATAACAATTCAGAACTAGAAGAGACTCAAGAGGCGCTGCGTTTACTCGAAGAAGAATATCCAAATCTGTTTGTCTGTCTTCCAGCGCCAGGGCCGTTTAATTTTTCAAAGATCAACAATGATGCTGTTAAGTGTGTTCAGGAAGAATACGTCTTATTTCTAAATAATGACATTCTTATAGAGTCGGATTATGCCCTAACGGATCTTATGCAAGCCCATTTGTTTTTTAATGCCGTAATGACGGGTGCACATTTGGAATTTCCAAGTGGCAACGTTCAGCACAATGGCCTTACACTTTGTTCCTACTCGCACATAGCAGTAACAAGTCCGTTTAAAAGAATGCGGAGTATGGCCGATCAGTTTGCATCCGCATCCCAACAAATCCCCTCATGGTGCAAGACACATGAATGCTCGGCTGTAACAGCAGCTTGTATGTTGATCCAAAAAGATGATTTTCTATCTGTTGGTGGTTTTGATGAAAATCTTACTGTGGCCTATAATGATGTTGATCTTTGTTTGGCCATCAACAATGCCTTCAAACATCGCCCGATCATTTGTTGCACGGATTTAAAGATCATCCATTTAGAATCTGAGTCGAGGGGAGATGACGAAGAATCACTGGAACGCATTGCCCGCTTGCATCATGAGAGGGTCTACCTCGTAGATAAACATGCGGAACGATTTGAATCGAAGGATCCTTTCTTCCCTGTTGATATCACAGCAGATAACCCCTACAAAACAATCACCAGATTCAGTAGTGTCACAACACCTGTGCCCATCAGTGATATCGATATGACAAACCTTTATTTTGCGCATCATCCTTCACGAGTAGCTTCAAAATCAATAGCTGCCGTTTTTGTTCATTATGACAAGACGAATAGGATCTCCAAGGAAACTGCATACTATATCAAAGAACTTTCAAAGTATACAGACATCTTCTTTGTCTCCAGTTCGGAAGGATTATCCGAGAACCAAGCTGACTTAAACTTTCTCTCCAGCGTATGCAAACAAGTGATTGTTCGGAAGAACAGTGGTTACGACTTTGGCTGCTGGTCCCACGTTATTCGTGAAAACTATCAGACTTTCAAAGATTACAATGGACTCTTGCTTTGCAATGACAGTGTATTTGGCCCTTTAACGGATTTAGGCTCTATATTTGACCAGTTAGATCTCCGATCAGGGACAGACTTTTGGGGGTTGACAGCCTCAATTACCCCAATGTGGCACCTTCAGAGTTATTTTATCCTATACTCAAAGAGAATTGTTGAAAGTGCTATCTTCCAAGAACACTGGCATGAAATTGGTATTCATGAAAGCAAATTTAATATCATCATGGCCTATGAGGTTGGTTGGTCTGATCTCTTGGTGAGGTCTGGATTTAGAGGGAAATCTTTGTTTGAAACCGAAACTGGTGCTCAAAATCCCACGCACTCAAGCTGGGACCGACTCATCGACCTTGGTTTCCCGTTTATCAAGAAAGAGCTGATTCGTGACAACCCCCTTAGGATGAGCATGGATGCTCTCCCCTCTATTCTTGATCAATCTAGTGAGCCATGGGCAGAGTATATGTATGACTATTTAAAACTTTATGATAAGTCCAATGATGTTCTCAATCAGTACCTTGGTTACCCCTCATGAATCCTGGCCTTTTGTGACTGTCATCCGCTTGGTTAATTGACAATCATCCGGATGGATTTCTGACGCTTGATTCATAAGCGCTCTCCAGATCCTCTCGCCGTTTCCCTGAGCCCCACGTCCTGGTTACATTCCCCTCGGATTCCAGGGGTTGCCGATCTTGGTGGGCGCAGGTTGAGTCTTGCCAAGCAGAAGGTAGAGATCTTCCGCATCGTCCCCCGTGTCTCCTGCCACTCGATGGTTGAGCCTTAGCCTCTAACTGGCGAATCCCTTCCGATAGTGGCATGCAAGCTTCATGCCCTGACGGGATTAGTTTCCAACAATCTCGTCATCGATTGACTTGGACACCAAGATTTGCGTTTCTGGAGGGTGTTTATGTACTGACCATTTCAACAAACCATCTCGACCACAGATGTTCTCATCCTGACTCTATGCAATCCCGAATTGCCGTAAGACGACCACCAAACCCTGGGGATGTTCTGCAAAACTCACCCAAGCCTGATTTCATCTCCACACCGGCCTTGTGCCGACTGTCATTTGGCCGCCAGCCTGGGCAGAGTATTGCGGTTTTTCAAAAACGCCCTAGTTCTAGGTGGCACCTTATACAGCCAAAGTCATCTCCTTGTGATTCGCTCTCTTCAGTCTTGACGGAGAGGATGTGCTACGATTAAAAAATAAAATCAGGTTTTTGGCTTTTGAAACTAATTTTACACCCCGGTCTGCACAAAACTGGAACGTCTTCCTTGCAGCGATATTTGAATGTCAATAGAGAGAAGTTATTGGGTTACGGATTACTCTATCCGGTCACTGGACTTTTTGGCGACCAACATGCTCTCATCCCTGGATCCTTGATTTCAGGCCATCCATTTTTGCCGGAGCCTGAACAGACGATTGATGAACTATTGTCCCAGCTCAAAGAGGAAGTGCAGTCATCGCCTGCGCACACTTGTATTCTTAGTAGTGAAGTTTTTTCCGAGTTGTTTTTTGGTCGGGAAGAATTGCTTCTGAAACTTATCGTTCTATTTGATGCGGTTTCCGTTTTTCTTACGACTCGCGATATCAACGCGATCGCCATTTCAAGCCTCAAGCACATGGCACGAGTGGGCTCTGGCGACCAAGGTGTGATGGCTGATACTCCCTATAGTTGTATCGATCGATTTGCTGGTCATAAGTTTTCCATTGAGAGAGATCTTGATGATTGGTTGAGGATTTCGCAGATGTATCATCTTCAGCTCCATTCCGCCTCGCTTGAAGACTCAGGTGGCCATCTGATCAAGCATTACCTTTCGCAGATGTCTATTGCGATTTCGGAACAAGACTTTTCCAGCCTCCTGGCTGATTGCAAGGAGGATGAATATCTCATGATAAATGCAGACGAAGCCCTCTTCTCTGCATTGGATTATTTCCTGTTGTTCTTGGCTGGAATTGTTGGTTGTTGCAGTGATATCAGGCCTTCATTTGATTTGATGGCGGTTAAGAGTTACTTGTGTGCCTTGCCGCCAGGGATCCTGGATGGCACTCAGGAAAAAATAGATACATCTTTGATGACGAAATTCTTTCTCTCTGCAACCTCCTCTCTGGCTGATCCGATTAGTATTGCGACGGTACACTCTTTTCTGCTGCAATCTGGTTTGGATGATGATGATGCCGAACTCCTCTTGAGTGTTGCCACTGCCTTCCTTGAAAATCAGATTCAATCGCCATCGGAACTTCTTGCTGAGGCTGATGTAAATTCATAAGGGGCTCTTGAAGTTGCGGCTTGAACAAGACTCCATTTTCCGTTCTGGGAGTCATGCCATACATTTCCATGCCACAAGTCTCTCCGTTCTTCGATGATTGTTTCCCGGAGACCTCTGAACGATCTCCTGACAGCTTGTCTTCCTTGATCAGCCAACACACTGCGAAGCCACGTCGACAAGAGCGTTAGGGAGCCTCTGAAAAACCGCCATTTTGTTGGGTCTGACACTCGATACCCTGGCCACACTTGTACCGATGGAGCATGTCACAGGTTTTCGAGAATTTCCTTGGCACCCTTGTCTCAAGCTGTCCCTTGAAAGGTTATCCCTTGGGAGCGCATCAAGAAGTGCTCCCAGGCTGATTTCGTCCCCTTGCGGATGGGTTCTTCCCCAGCTCAAAGCT
>JBKDTB010000120.1:0-3586 GCA_046340515.1 Cyanobacteriota bacterium
AGCTGGCTGATCTGCGAGAGCCGCGACGACAAGGGCAATGGCATCCGTTATCTCTACAAAGCGGAAGATGGCGCCTTCCAGTCAGGACAGGAGAACCCCCTCGCAAGGACGCACCAGCGCAACCGCGGCGCCGCCAGCGACCGCCGCCGCACCGCCCAGCGCTACCTGCAACGCATCCTCTACGGCAATCGCCAGCCCCTGCTCACAGCCCAGGGGCAGCGCCCCCGCCGCCTGAGCGATCTGCCAGCCCCACCCAGCGTCACCGCCGCCGACTGGCTGTTCGAGGTGCGCTTCGACTACGGCGAGCTGGATTCGGCCGATCCCACCGGCAGCCTGGAGCAGCCCTGGTTCCACCGGCCGGATGCCTTCTCCAGCTACCGCTCTGGCTTTGAGGTGCGCACCTGCCGCCGCTGCGTGCGGGTGCTGATGCTGCACCACATCCCTGATCAGGCCGCCACAGCCGATCGGCCGGTCCAGGCGGGTTATGAGGGCGTGGTGCGCAGCACCGAATTCGTCTACGACGACGCGCTCGATCCCACGATCGCCAGCAAGCCGATCTACAGCTTCCTGGCCCAGGTGGTGCAGCGGGGCTGGAAGCGGGAGAACGGCACGATCACCACCCGGAGCTTGCCACCGCTGGAGTTTGGCTACAGCCAGCCCGTGCCTGGCGAGGCGGTGGCGGAGGTGGATCCGCTCAGCCTGGAGAACCTGCCCATCGGCCTGGATGGCGGCAGCCACCGCTGGGTGGATCTGCACGGCGATGGCCTGCCGGGAATCCTGACGGAGCAGGCGGGGGCGTGGTTTTACAAGCGCAACCTCAGCCCCGTGAGCCAACGGCTGCGAGCTGATGGCCAGGCGGCTGTGGCCACCTTCGCGCCGTTGGAAACGGTGGCCAGCCAGCCCGCCACCAGCCTGGCGGCGGGAGCCCAGGTGCTGGATCTGGACGGCAACGGCCTGCCCGAGCTGGTGGCATTCAGTGGCCCCACTCCCGGCTTCTATCCCCACGATGGAGCGGAGGGCTGGGAACCCTTCAGGGCGTTCCACCAGCTGCCCAATCTGGACTTCAGCGACCCCAACCTGCGCTTCATCGACCTCGATGGCGACGGCCATGCCGATCTCCTGGTCAGCACGGCGGAGGTGTTCGTCTGGCATCGTTCGCTGGAGCAGCAGGGCTTTGCCGCCGCCGAGCAGGTGCCGCTGCCCTGGGATGAGGAGCAGGGGCCCAGGGTGGTGTTCGCCGATGACACGGAGAGCATCCACCTGGCGGACATGAGCGGCGATGGGCTGGCGGATGTGGTGCGCATCCGCTGCGGCCTGCAGGGCCATGAGATCTGCTACTGGCCCAATCTGGGCTACGGGCGCTTCGGCGCCAAGGTGACGATGGACAACGCGCCGCTGTTCGACCACCCGGAGCTGTTCGATCCGAAACGCCTGCTGCTGGCGGATATCGACGGCAGTGGCTGCACGGATCTGATCTACCTGCACGCCGAGGGCGTGCGCCTGTATTTCAACCAGGCGGGCAACAGCTGGAGCGCGGCGGTGCCCCTGGCGGTGTTCCCGCCGATCCACAGCGCCGCCTCGGTGACGACGCTGGATCTGCTGGGCAATGGCACCGCCTGCCTGTTGTGGTCGTCGCCGTTGCCGGGGGATGGCGGCCGCCAGATGCGTTATGTGCCGTTGATGGCAGAAGGCAAACCCCATCTTCTGATCAGCAGCCGCAACAACCTGGGGGCGGAAACCACGGTGCGCTACGCCCCCTCCACGACGTTTGCGTTGGAGGATTGGCTGGCGGGCAGGCCCTGGATCAGCAAATTGCCGTTTCCGGTGCATGTGGTGGAGCAGGTGGTGGTGAGCGACCGTTGGCGGCAGAGCCGATTCAGCAGCCGCTACAGCTATCACCACGGCTTCTTTGACGGCGAAGAGCGGGAGTTTCGTGGTTTCGGGCGGGTGGAGCAGGTGGATGTGGAAGAGTTCGGCCACTTCGCGGCCGGCAACCAGGCCAGCCCTTACATCACCTCTGACCAAACCCTGTATCAGCCGCCGGTGAAAACGATCAGCTGGTTCCATCCCGGAGCCAGCCCGGATCGGCAGCGCATCCTGGGGCAGTTTGCGCGGGAGTATTTCGCACCCCGCGGCGATGGCTTCGAGGAACCCCGGCTTCCGGAACCGGATCTGGATGCCCTGGAGCTCTCGGCCCCGGAGTGGCGGGAGGCGCTGCGGGCCTGCAAGGGCATGCCGCTCCGCCAGGAGGTGTATGAGCTGGAGGTGGAGGCGTTGGCCCGGGGCGAGGAGCGGCGCACCCGGCTGTTTTCCACGGCGTTTCACAACTGCCGGATTCAGCGGCTCCAGCCCGTGGGCCCCAATCGCCACGGGGTGTTTCTGGTGAGCGAGAGCGAGGCGATCACCTGCCACTACGAGCTGGATCTGCGGGAAACGCCGCTGCGGCCCGATCCGCGCGTGAACCACAGCCTGAATCTGCGCATCGATGAGCTAGGCCATGTGCTGGAGGCGGTGGCGATTGCCTATCCCCGCCAGCGGATTCCTGAAGACGCCAGCTTGCCCCCTGGCGCGGCAGCGCGGATCACGGAGATGCAGCAGGAGCGCCATCTGGTGTTCAGCGAACACCGCTTCACCTCCGATGCGATCGGGGTGGACCACCACCGCTTGCGGCTGCCCTGCGAGGCGAACACCTACGAGCTCACGGGCCTGGCGCCGGAGTCGGGCGGCTGGTTCAGCCTGGCCGAGCTGCGCCGGGCGGCGATCGCGGAGGCGGTGCCCATGATTCCGTATCACACCAGCACTGATCGCAGGCGCCCGCGGAAGCGGCTGGTGGAGCAGACGCGCCAGCTCTATTTCAGCGCCGATCTGCAGACGCCCCTGCCCTTGGGTGAGCTCCATCCCCTGGGATTGGCCTATGAGAGCTATCGGCTGGCCCTTACGGAGGAGCTGCTCACCGCGGTGCTGGCCGATCGCCTCACCCCGGAGATTCGCGAGGATCTGGCGACCCCGGAGCTGAGCGGCTATCTGAGCGGCGAGCTGCTGCGGCAGCGCTTTCCCGCTGCCAACACCACTGGGCAGTACTGGATCCGCTCGGGTGTCGCTGGTTTCAGCGCCGATGCCGCCGAGCGCTTCTTCCTCCCCGATCGCTACCGCGACCCCTTCGGCCACACCACCACGCTGGAGTACGACCCGCTGCTGCTGTTTCCCCGCAGCACCACCGATCCGGTGGGCAACCGCACGGAGGTGGTGCGCTTCAACCACCGGGTGCTGGCGGCCGAAGAGCTGCGCGACCCCAACGGCAACTTCGCGGAGGTGGCCTTCGATGGGCTGGGGATGCCGGTGGCGCTGGCCCTCAAGGGCAAGGGGGAGGAGGGGGATGCTCTGGCTGGCGTGCCGCTGGAGATCGAGGACGAGCGGCTGATCCGCTTCTTCACGGGCGACTACGACGCGGCGGAGGCGCGAGCGTTGCTGGGCCCGGCCACCACCCGCCATCTTTACTGGTTCGGCGAGGAACGGCAGGCCGATGGCCAGCTGCGCTACGGCGCCCATCCCGCCTGCGCGGCCGGGCTGGCGCGGGAGGTGCACC
>JBKDTB010000121.1:0-5904 GCA_046340515.1 Cyanobacteriota bacterium
GGGGAGGAGGCCGCAGCGGCCACCACTTGCAGGACGGTGGTGTCGCCCACGGTCCCGATCGGCCGCAATGGAGTGCCCACCTCCAGGACCCCGCCGGAAACGTTCTTCACGTGGACGTACAGGCTGCCCGCCAGGTTGCCGGGAATGGGTGGGAGGGTGGCGAGGCCTTTAAGGGTCAGGCTCGCAAAAGCGGCCGCGTCTGCCGTCCCCAGGCCGATGTAGCCACGGCTCGCGGCTGCGTCAGCCAGGGTCAGGAAGGCCCGGCCGAAAGCGGTCTGGCCCGCCAGGCTCGCCAGGGCTGTCAGGTCGGTGTCGAGCGGCTGGTAGGCCTGAGCGGCAGCGGCAGTCGTCAGATAGGACGCCAGCGCCGACGTCAGTTCCTGGCTGGTGGTGTAGCCCGGGTGCGGGTCGGCGGCGGCTTCGTGAGCCAGCATCGCCGCTGCAACGCCCGCCAGGTTGGCCAGCGCTTGAGCGGTGACACGCCGAGTGTCGACCAGCTGAGCGGTGCCGCTGCCGGTGCCGACCGCTTCGCACGAGAATATGGTGCCGACGGTGGCGCTTGCGCCCGCGCCCACCGCCTGCCAGTTGGTGGTGCCCAAGGCCACGATCCGGTAGCCCTGGCCCACCACCAGAGAGGCGGCCGGCACCGGGGCGCCGATGTCCTGATCGCAGGGGAGAAGCTCCCCCCCGGTCAGGGCGCCGGCTGCTGGCCGGGACGAGATTGAGCCGGGTTGAGCTGCCATCAGATCGCGACGAGTGGAACGCCGGCAGGCGAAGTGAGCTGCTGGCCTGTGGTGGTGGTCAGGTAGAGGGTGATCACCGGCTCGGGGGCCAGGGTGGTGGGATCGCTCAGTGGCACCTCGCACCACGTCCCATCCTCAAACGGCTGGCCCTGCACCTCAACCCTGAACACCTTCCCATCCATGGTGAGAAGATCGCCATGGGAGAAACTTTCAGCGTCTGCTGTAAGAGCAGTGAGGAAACACCGAATGGTCATCACCTCGCCGTCCATGATGAAACGCGATCGCTTCAACAGGAAGCCGGTACCAGTGACGCCATTGCAGGTGAATTCCAGCCCGCCAAGATGGCGCTGGGCCACCCGGTCAGCCGCTGCCGATAGGGTGGCCCAGCCCATCAGCCAGGAACTCCGCTTAGCCGCACCTCGCAGCTGGTGGCGGCATCGGTGCAGGTTTTGGAAAAGATCCCCGCCAAGGTGTTTCCAGTGGAAACGGCGGTGAACTTCTTCGCCGTGTTGTCCCAATAGGACTTGGTGCCCTGAGCGCCGCCGGTGCCGGTGCCGGTGCTCTTGGGGAATGTGTAGGTCCCGTCAAGCATGAACGTTCCGACCGCGCCGGGAGCCAGGTCAACAACGGACGCGGCCACGATGGCACCGATCAGCGCCGCGCCACCAGATGAGACCGCATAGGGGGCGGCAAGTGGCAGGGAGCAATCTCCCGGATAAACTGCGTTTTTCATGGCAAATCAGCTCCTTTCAGGATGAATGGGTGGATCAAGTTCCGCTGGAGCGGTAGAAAGCTCGGTGGTCGCGGATGGCACAGCCGAAGTCAAGGCGGGCCAGGATCTTGAGACCGTCGGGATCGCGAATGGTTTCGCTGGTCACGGTGGGCCCTGGCTCGTCCTCCAGGTAGCCAAACATAATGCCAGGGATGCGGTTTGGAGACGCAACCAGATACCACTGAGTGGCAGAACCATCCAGACGTGGCTCAATGATCGGCTGCATCTTGCCGACATAGGGATGCACGCCGTTAGCGCCAGTCAAGGCAGAAGGCGCGTAGCCATTGGGATAGAGAAACTGAAGAATTTCGTCTTCAAGATCGCTTGGACCTAGCAGGAAGGCTGGCTCCAAGTTGATAGTATTTCCGGCAAGATCCTTTTGCTTGCGCATGGCTTTTCTGCCAAGAGCGATGTTTGGAATGGAAATAGCGCCCGTGCCCATGTTGTTGTGATCAGCGTGGAACAAGGCCACGCCATCCTCAGCGCTGTTGGCGTTGGAAGTGATCAGGCTGTAGATCGTGTTCGACTCGAAGCGCCGGAATCCGCGACCAAACATTGGGAGCGCTTCCTGGAACGCCGACAGATCGTCGTTGATCAGCATTTCCCTGCTGAGGAGAAGCGACCTTGCATAAGTATAAAGCCGCCAAGATGCGCGACCTTCGCTCATGGTTGCAGATTCGTATTTGCCACCTTCCTTCAGCTCTTTAGGAATCAAGTCCGCTGCAATTGAGTAAGACTTGGCTTCCTTGAAGTCGGGGAGATTCCGTTGAGTGGCGATCTGGCGCCATGTGTGCGGCTCCTCCTCGTAAGCTGGCATGAGGGTTTTGTTCGCCGCACTCTCCAGCAACAAGGGGAAGTCGCTGGTGGAATGAAGCGCCCACACAGCCAGTTCGGTTTTGGTGCGACCCACTGGGTTGACGCCGTGCATCTCCATGGATGCGCGGACCAGGTCCAGCATGGTGCACCCTCGAAACTGCCGGGCCTCATCCGGCATCGCGGAACCGGGGCTTAGGCGGTGCACAATTCGCGCCTGGATGGAGGCCTTGACGCTGTCTCCGGAGGTTCGCCCGACGCTCAGCCGGGCAGGATGGCCAGCACCGGGAGCGAGGGCGTCCGAGGCAGCGGCCTGAGCCCTGATGATCTCAATGGCAACCTGAGCCATGGGCTGGCCGCTGTCGATCAAGGCTTGCACCTTGTCTGCCGCGAGACCGGCATGGGCCGCAGCGGTGCGGATGTCGTTCTCGCGGCGAAGGCGTACCAGTTCGCTGACGTCGGCACTGGCGGCAGGAGCCGACGCAGATACCTGAACAACTGGAGAAGCGGCCTGAATCAATCCGTTGGCCACAGTCGCGGAAGCTTCCGCCGGATGATTTGTGACTGGTGCTTCTACGGCCTGGGTTTCCGGGTCCATTTCTGGCTGTTGTACTGTCGTCACTTTAGCCTGCACCCAAAAGCGGAGCGCCTCAGGCGCGGCCACCATTCCATGAAACCGGGCCTGATCCAGAGTGGGCGCCTCTGCCCGAACTTCGGCGGGAGGGCTGATCTCGTCCACCAGGCCAGCTTCAAGCGCCTGCGCGGCGGAGAACCATGTCCCCCCGCCATTGCTTGCCCCCATCCATGCGGCCACCTCGTCCAGGGTTCGTCCGGATCGCTTGGCATAAGCCTCTCGATAGCTTGAGGAATAGGCGTCAAGTTGTTCGGCCTTTTTTCGCAGGCCTGAGGCGTTGCCCATCGCCCCGGCCCAAGGATCATGAATCATCATCAAGGCGTTACTGGGCATGATCACCCGATTGGCTGCCATGACCGGCAGGGTGCCGGCGCTGGCTACAACACCATCGATGTGAGCCGTAATTCTTCCGGCGTAGCGCTGCAACAGGTTGTACATCGCCAGCCCCTGCCCGGCGTCTCCTCCGTAGGAAAAAACGTTGAGGCTCACATCACCGCCGTTGGCCTTGGCAAGCTCCTGCGAAAGGTCCTGGACGGAAACATCGGCGCCAACGTCGCCATAAAGAAAAATGGAAGTCATAGCTGTTGAGACTCAGAAGGGGAAACAGTGGCCGGTTCCGTGGGCGATGTGCTTCCGGCTGGCGCGGGAGGGTTCTGGGCGGCAAGGTCCACCGAAAGAGTCAAGCCTTTCGCTCTCGCCCTGGCCAGGTCTTGACCCAGTTCCTCCATTACCTGCTCGGGGATGAAACCATAGGACCTGTGAACTTCAGAAAGGCTCATGATTCCACCCTTAATAGCATCGATCAACGCCGGGATCTCTTTCGTGGGATCCATCATTTCCCGCCTGGGTGGCGTGTGTGTCCATTCCACCCTGGGACCCTTCAGAAGGCCTGCCATGCGTGCGAGATCGTCATGCCACCTACAAACCGGAGACAGCATCCCTGGATAGGTGATGTTTCCGCGAAGGTGGGCAACGCGGCGGGAAAACTCAAGCCATCCGCCTCTCATGCTGCTGTAGTTCACGTCTGAAAGATCGCCCGTGAGAGCCTCGTAAGTGATTTCGTAAGCGGCGGCAACATTTTGAGCGTAGACCTTGTTGGTTGTTCTGAAGTCGCCAGATCCAGGGGGGGAGAAGGTCTGGAATTGCTTGCCTGGGGGAAGTTGATAATTCATCCCTGGCTCGATCTCTTCAAATACTTCTTCCTTTTTGGTTGGATTAGGCTGCCCTTCGCTGTCTGTCGTAACACCAAAGAAGCATGCTGAAATTTTGTCTTTTAGCTGTTGGGCGGCTCTGGTATCTCCCATGTCACGAAGCGTCAAAATCGCGGCAGTTCCGAAGGGAATGCCCATTCGCGCCCCAGTGCGCAAATCTTCAAAATGCAAAGAGATCTCTTCCTTTGAAACAAAAGTGCTCTGAATACGAACACCAGTGCCCAACATAGACTCGCCTGGATGTTTATCTCTAATCCAGTAGCCTTTTAGCCTTCCATCGTTATCATATTGTTGTCCAAAAACAATATCGTAGCCGTTATCTTTGCTAAAATCAAGCCAGTCCGGCTCAAGCATTTGTACTTGGAGGGGAACAAGGCCGTAGCGCTCAAGCAGTTCTGGGTAGACTTTCCGCCGAATCAGAACAGCGCCGCGAACAGCAGTAGTCCTAGCGCCGCTGGCTTGGTTTCCGTACCAATTGCGTTTCTCGTAAAAATCTGACATAGGCTCATCACACCATGACTGCCAAAGCTTAGTGTAACGCTTTGCCGTATTTGTTGGCGTAGACATAATTCCATCCCCGATCCAGTTATTTACAATTACTCCAACTGCTTTCTTGGCATAGCCATCATTATCCACAAGATCCTGGTGGCGCTTGACAAGCCACGACCACGCGGATCGCACGTCAACGTTTGGCCCGCCTGCGCTTGCGTACCACCCCGAGGTTCTTCGTGAATCCTTAGCCGCTTCAAAAGCTGCTAAAACTGCAGAATTTTGTACAAAATCAGCTTTTTTTTTGTTTTTTTTCACTATATTCTCTTAGGTGTAAAATAATGCCTTTTCAGGGTAACATTTGTTCCTTCTTCAAGCTCGGCGGCCATAGATGCTTCAATGCGTCGCATTTCGTCCAAAGATCTATAAGTCAGTTCTCGACCGTCAGAAAACTTAACACGTTGAACGCCTTCGCCAATCGCTTGACGCAGATTTGCCAGATCTTGAGCGGTGTATGCCATGTCGGCAGTCTACCGCGAGAGCCAGCCTCTGCGATTTGCTGGCAGCCACGACCCGCCTTTTTTCTGTGTGCTCTGGCTCGGATCTGGCTGTTCCCCGATCGTTGCCAGGGCCGCAGCCTCCAAAACTTCCCACATCCCGTCTCGGTTGGTTGCAAACCGGCGCCGCTGGACGAGCTGCATTGCCGCGTAGGCGTACCTGGCGCAGTCGCCAGCCTCGTCCCTGGCGCCGCTCGGAAGGATCCACGTGTGATCAAACAAACCTGCCTTCTGGGTGGGCATGAATCGCCAGGGGAACAACTCGGCAACCACCTGATCCGAGACGCTGGCCCCCAGGTGGACGTAGCCAGGTCCGGGATCGGTGATCGCCAGCCGGTTTTGCCAGAGGTCGACACTGGCTTTGTACCCGACTCCATAGGAGAGCACATCCGCGGGCCGCTGCTGCCTTCGGTCGTGCCGGTCAAAATTCACGCCTCGGCCAGGGCCCAGCAGCTGGGCTGACGGACCGTGGGAGCCCTTCACAGGGATCCACCGATCGGCCCGGGTGGCGCACCATCGCCGCACTTCCTCGGTGCAGTTTCCCCCCTCGTCGATGGCGCCCATGGCCACCCCGATCTCAGCGCCGTCCTCCCGCCGCCAGGTGGCGCCGGCCACGATGTCCAGCTGGTCGAGCGTTTCGACCGTGCGGGGGTCCCCTGGGATGTGCAGAAACTGGAGGTGCCAC
>JBKDTB010000122.1:0-5505 GCA_046340515.1 Cyanobacteriota bacterium
ATAGACCTCCTCATACTTGAGAGTTCTCCACAGTATTTCCACCAAGATGTTGTCGTAACAACGCTTTCTTCCTGACCAACTGATCTTGATCCCCTCTGCTTTGAGGCTAGCCACGAATTCTGCGGAGGTGTACTGGCAGCCCTGGTCGGAGTGGAAGATCTGTGGCTTGCGGCCAGCACTGAGGGCCATCTCCAAGGCCTCCAGACAGAACTCCGTGTCGAGGCTGTTGGAGAGCTTCCAGCTGAGCACGTGCCTGGAGTGGAGATCCATGATTTCCACCAGGTAGAGAAAGCCTTTCTGCAAGGGGATGCAGGTGATGTCAGTCGCCAATATCTGATCCACTGCTTTGATCTGCTTGAGATCAACCAGGCAGGGAAATCGCTCGGATGGTTGGCCAGGAATCGTGGTGCGTGGCTTCTGATAAATCGCTCGTAACCCCATGCGCTGCATGAGGTTTCTGACACGGTCACGACCAATCGGGATGCCCTCATTGACCAGATAGTCCACCATACGCCGGCTGCCGCTGCAGGGATCTTGCAGGTAGAGGGCATCGAGCCCGACCTCGATCGCCACCAGATCGAGCAGTTGGCCCATGACACCAGCTGGCTGGATCGGGCCGAGAACCTGCTGCTGTTCGGCCCCAGCGGTGTGGGCAAAACCCATCTGGCCGCTGGCGTCTGCCGAAGTCTGATCGGCCTGGATCGCTCAGCGCGCTTCTTCTCGGCCACCACGCTGGTGCAGGAGCTGCAGCGTGCCAAAGCCGACTACGCCCTGGCCAAGGCCCTCAACCGGCTGGATCGCTTTGCACTGCTGGTGATTGACGATATTGGCTATGTCCGCAAGGACGAGGCCGAGACCTCGGTGCTGTTCGAGCTGGTGATGCACCGCTACGAACGGAAATCCCTGCTGGTGACCAGCAACCAGCCGTTCAGCGAGTGGGAGAACGTCTTCTCCACGAGCGCCATGACGGTGGCAGCGGTGGACCGGCTGGTGGACCACAGCACCCTGATCCAGATCAACGGCGAGAGCTACCGCCGGAAACGGGCACGGCGTGCAGGAGGACCAGCCAAGGGCTGATTCGTCGCCCTGACCAGGCGTCAACATCCCGCCAACTGGCCCAGATCCCTGGCGACAACGGCCGGTGGGGAGCTCCGCGCTGCCGGCGGACGATGGGGTCCGCCGGCTCGTGCGCTCCGCCGCCAACGGTGGAGCGAAGGCTGAGCAGGGGAACCGGCCAACGGGATTGAGGCCTGGATCCAACCACCCAACCCAGGCCAGATCAGCCCTGTTGCCTGGTGGCAGGCTCAGCTTTCGGTGTCGCCTCCCCCCTGCCATGGCAGGGGGAAGAGGGAGGGGCAACCCGCCTACGTAATTGACGCGAGCCGCCTACGTAGTTGACACCGGGCACTCGTCGGACCGGCCCGCAATGCCGAAGCCGTCGTGAAGTGGACAAAGCGTGCACGGACCCCGTCGGAGCAGGTGCATGAGCTGCAGCGTGCTTGTTTCATCGCCCAGTCGATCCCGTTCGGACCAACCCTGTTGGAGATTCCCACCGACCTGCTGATGACCACAGGCCACCCCGAGATCCCTGGCTGGGTGGCCCCGGAGCCCGTGGTGGCGCCCCCTGCGCAGATCGAGGCGGTGGCCGGGATCCTCATGGCTGCCGAGACTCCCTTGATCATCACCGAACACGGTGGGCGCATCGACACGGAACGGGCGGCCTTGGTGGCCATCGCCGAAGCCTTGGCGGCACCGGTCTTCGAGTTCATGATGCCCGCGTATCACAACTTTCCCCGATCCCATCCCCTCCACGGCGTCGGTCCTGTCAACCCTGTGCTGGCGGAGGCGGACGCGGTGTTGCTTGTGGGATGCAACGCACCCTGGCACCCGCCCCAGCAACCCCTGCGCCCGGGCTGTGCGGTCATCCAGATGGAGGACGATCCCTTCCGGCCCCGGGCGGCCTACTGGGGGTACCCAACCACCCACGCTGTTGCCGGCTCCCTGGCCGCCAACTTGCCGTCGCTGGCCGGCCTGCTCACCGGTCGCACCACCTCTCGCCCCGGCAAGCTGGCGCAGTGGCAGGACTACAGCGCGACCGTCCGTGCCCGTGGCCAGGCGGAGGCGGATCAGGCCCGGGCGAAGGCCAGCGGCGTGGTGCCTGCCGCCGACCTGTTCAGCGCCCTCCACGACGCCCTTCCCGAGGACACCATCTGCGTTGATGAGATCGTCGCGCAGGTGCCGCAGATGATCCAATTTCTCTATAGCAGCAAGCCGTTCACCCAGCTGCGGGGCTGGGCCGGCGGGCTCGGGATGAGCTTGGGCATCGCCTTGGGAGCCAAACTGGCCATGCCGCAGCGCATGGTTGTCGTGATTCTCGGTGACGGTGCCTGGCACTACAATCCCGTCCCGGCCGCCCTCGGCTTTGCCCAGGAATACGGCCTGCCCCTGTTGATCGTGCTCTGCAACAACGAGCAGTATGCGTCACAGACCTGGAATGTTCTGCGCTATTACCCAAACAGCATTGCTGTGCACCAGCACAACTTTATCGGCGACGTGATTGCACCCACCCCCGACTATGGCAAGGTCGTGGAAGCCTACGGTGGTGCGAGTGAACGGGTACAGCATCTGGAGGCCTTGGCTCCGGCCTTGCGCCGTGCCCTGGAAACCGTGGCCTCAGGCCACACATTCCTCCTTGATGTCTTGGTGAAGCCATGAGTTGGCCCTGGATGGTCAGCCCCTGCACCAGCCGCCGAAGGTGCGTTTCCTCAGCCCAAGTGCAGCCGGGGCTGAGCCACAGGGGAATGACACCACCACTCCTGGGGACGCAAGCCTGAGCCTGTTGTTTTAGAAGCGATGGTGCTGCACACTTGGAGAGCAAGCGCCTATAGGTCTGGACCCATGGAGACACCCTGCTTCATCTTTTTTTCTGGCTTGAGTTGCCACTCCTGATATCGCCTTGATGGCCGGTATTGACTTGGTGCAATAATGTTTAGGGTTGTGAGATCTCGCTCTCGCAATCATCTTGATAACCCAAGAAGGCTCTCATCTTCAGTTCACGAGCTAATCCATCCAGATCTTGAGTAAAGTTCATATCCCCAACGCCAGTCATTCGAAGTGTTCTGGCAATGGATCGAAGCCTTGGGCCTGGAAGTCTGATTTTCACCAAATACCAAAAACCATCATCCATCTTCTTTTGTTTTTCATCGTCAAATGCATCTCGAGCAAACTTAAATAAGCTGTCATCCTCGTCTGGCATATCGTTGCTTGATTCCATTCGGAATGAATTGAGGCTATGAAGGGTAAAGCGACTCAGATGTGACTCCACTCTGGCTGATATGTGGCTAGGAATCAACGGCAAAGGATAATCCCAGTAGCCTGGTTGATCCCACGGGCCTTTGTCTCTATTCGTCAACTTTTCATCACTGCATTCCTTTTTTGGATCTGCAAAGAAGTCCCGACGCATGGCACGCACTTCATTTTCACGACTTGCGATATTGCGAGTTCCCGCTGATTCTTTGAGATATTGTGTGGTCAATTCCATCAGTCGCCTTGGTTCAAGCATCCATACAGCTGCGTCATCTAGTGTCTTGTCTATTTCAGGTCCTTGATGATGGCTGGTTGTATCAGGATGCATCGATTTAGAATTGGGTAATGAATGTCGTACGGCATAGCTCAGCGCAATCAAGCTGCCTTTTGTCCAGTCGAGTAGTCGTGATGGTATCTCATGATGGCGCATGATGTAATTCCACTCGATTTCATCCATTGGCATCGATCCTTCAATAAAAGGCCTGCCAAAGCGCGTAAACCGATCAAAGTAATAATCTTCCAAATCATAAATGCTTTTATACTCGATGTTTCTGGAGTCGGTGTTCTTATTAATGCGGTTGTAGTTTACCCACTCCCTCGCCAGTACTGGGGTTAGCGAAAACGATGAATTCTTAAGTCCGCGAAACCATGGCAGGATTTCTCCTACGTATCCTTTGAGAAGAACATTGGCGCGTTGACGCTGATTTACTCGATACTTCCATTGTTGTCGGATTAAGTTGGTGATCTCACAGTATTCTCCTAATGAAGACGCGACAAACTCTGGTATATCATTATCCCTTTCTGTGAGCATTGATCGAACTCTATCTTGCGTATAAGTTGTATTGGTCTCGGGCGACATGGCTGAACCTCGCGGATTGAATATAGCTATATCATAATCCATATCACTATTAGAGGCTGCATTAAGCGATCTAAGCCTGCTTCTTGTCTTCGATCGTTAACAAGCTCCATTAAATCGGTGTCCCTGAGCAATCAGTCGTCTCTGGTTAAAACATGGCTGCCTAAATGATCAACCCTTGCTGGTGCAGTTACAACAGTCACTACTGATAGGATAACTTCGGCTGGCCAGGTCGAGTTTACAATAAGATCACGCAGGGGGAATGGGTGCTTGATTGATGAGTCTTTTCCATGTCTTTGGGTATTCCTTTTCCTACAGTCCCTGCATGTAGGCCATGGGATACTCTGGAAAATAATATCACAATGGCTAGGAATGTGCTGATAATATTCTTCATGAAGAATCAAGTGAAATGGTCGCCGCGTTAGCTGCTTGACCCGTTCTGTGTTGAGATGGATGTTGCTCAAGGTGGAGTTTCTGCTCCCCCATGTTTGCGCCAGGAAATGCACATAAAAGCGGCTCATTCCCGCTTTCATCACTTGCTCAGATCTCCGAATAGTTCTGGCCCAAAACGCATATTCTCTCCTTCAAGCCATGAGTAAACCAGCAGAAAAATGACCGCATATCCTGAATCAATGAGATCACAAAGCTAGCAAAGATGAACTCAAGTCGTTAAATTCAGAGAGTCCCATGAATGGCAGCTATGCACAAGCTGGAGCCCAGGCTGAGGTCGCTCAAGGGTAAACAGCTTATCATCAATCTGCGACCAAAAAGATATTGTCAGATGCTAGCAATTCCGAAAAGCATGAAATCGAATTGGTGCCATGACAGACGTGACGATTTTCACCTTGCTGGGCCCAGCCGGATGACGGCCGGATTATGAACCCATTGCACGATCCTGCTGCACAGCGTACCCTTTGTATCGAAAAGAACCCCTTTCTGCGGATCCGCCTAAAACACCGGAATCATCCCGGGTTTGGCGAGACTTTCCTGGCCGCAAGGTCTCTCAGGGATCTACGCTGGCGCCCGCACCTCTTATGCGGCTAGAATTGCCATTGAAAGGGCTTTTGGCGGGTCCGCTTAAGAACAGAGTTGGACTCAGCCGCTGCGCGGCGGATTCAAGAGATAAGCATACACCATCAGCCCCGTTTCGAACTTTCTGATCTGAGTCAAAGATTATTTTTGCTACCTCGAGATAAAGAGACCGCTAATCCTTCTGCTGTCTGATCCAGCAGGGAAGACACTTGGAGGTGCCCATTGAAGCATGGGCCATTCCACCCTTCTTCCTTGACGGAAGCTGTTGCTATGGATTCATCCGAACTGGAACGCTTTCAGCCTCTTTATGA